>NZ_JH470349.1:97448-108729 GCF_000239715.1 Actinomyces sp. oral taxon 849 str. F0330
AGCGCCGCACCCTCAGCCGAGCCCACCGCGGACCCAACCGCCACGGCCGACCCCACGGTCAAGCCGACCGAGGACCCCACGGTCAAGCCGAGCGAAGACCCCACGGTCAAGCCCACGGCCGACCCCAGTGCCGCACCCTCGGACAAGCCCACCGCGGACCCAACCGCCCCCGCCGACCCCAGCACCGCACCCTCCGCCGACCCCAGCGCTGCGCCCTCGGATCCGCCCGCCGATTCCTTCACCGGATGGAAGACGGAAAACGACAAGAAGTACTACTACCAGAAGGGCAAGAAGACGACAGGATGGGCCGAGATCGAGGGCCATCTGTACCACTTCAATGACGACGGCGTCATGTCCACCGGCCGGCTCACCGAGGGGAAACTCACCTACTACTTCGGTTCTGACGGCATCCTGCGAACCGACACGTGGATCGACGAGGGCGGCCACTGGTACTACGCCGACAACCACGGCGCCTTACTGACCGGGATGAAGAAGGTCGGTGACCACTCGTACTACTTCGATAAAGACGGCGTCATGGCGGCCGCCCAGTGGGTGAAGTCGGACGATAACTGGTACTACGCCGAAGGCTCCGGGGCTCTTGCCACCAGCAAGTGGATTTCCGTGGATGGGAACTGGTACTACCTCAGGGACAACGGCGTCATGGCCCTGGGGCTGACGCAGATCGGTGACCACTCGTACTACTTCACCGGCAACGGTGCTATGGCCGAGAACCGTTGGGTGAATGAGGATGACAAGTGGTACTACGCCAACCCCGGCGGCGCCGTCGCCACGGGTTGGAAGATGATCGGCGGCGCCTGGTACCACTTCGACGACAAGGGCGTCATGGCATCCAAGGGCTGGGTCGCCTCGGGCGGACAGTGGTACTACGTGGAGGACTCCGGCGCCATGGCCGCAGGCAAGTGGTTGGACGTCAACGGGCACTGGTACTACTTCCAGCCCAATGGTGCGATGGCGTCCGGCTGGAAGCAGGTCGACGGCGCCTGGTACTACCTCCAGCCCAGCGGCGCGATGGCGACCGGCTGGGTCATGGACGGAGGAAAATGGTACTACCTCAACGCCAACGGTTCCATGGCGACCGGTTGGAAGCAGGTCGACGGCACCTGGTACTACCTCCAGCCCAATGGTGCCATGACCACCGGCTGGGCCACGATCGACGGCGGCCAGTTCTACTTCCACAGCAGCGGCGCACTCATCCGGTGACGTCAGGTACCAACCTGACCTGAGGAACGATCACAGACAAGGCGGGGTTCCAAGCAGATCACAGTTCTCTGCTTGGAACCCCGCCCTCTTTGTCAGGACACGGTTGCTGCGTCAGTCCTCACCCAGTCGATCGGGAAAGCTCCTCAAATACGATGCGACGCCGTCGATCGCTTCTACTTCCACTCGCAGGCGATACCGTCCTTGTCACGGTCCAGCTCGGGCCGGTATCCGGGTTGGCCTCGATAGAGCGGCGCCGCACCCGCATCACGAGCCGCCTTGCAGTTGCGGTAGTAGACGCCGCCCGAGTCGGACTCGGGCTGAGCCGGTGCCTCGCCCGCGCCGGACGAGGCACCGGATCCGGTATCTCGCTCGCTCGTATCCGAACCCTGTTCCGCCCCTGGAGCAGAGGGAGCCGCCACCGGCGGGGCTGCGGGAGCCTCTGTCGCCGGCACCGGCGACGGTGAGTAGATCACCGTTGGCACTGGCGACGGACTGTAAACAACCGTGGGGACAGGGGTTGGCGAATAGACCACGGTGGACTTAGGCGCCGCCTGCTGCTGAGCCGGTGGAGCATGATCCGAGGATCCAGCAGCACCAAACCCGGCCCCGAGAATGAACGTCACGACACAAGGGACAGACTTCCTCAAGAGATTCCGGCGCCTCGACATGGGCCGATAGGACTGACCGGGCCCAGCGTAAGAGAATGTTGGTGGGATGGGAGATGGAGGGGAGGTGTTCACTGGTGCCTCAAGTCACGAGAAGGGATCATGGCGGCTAGCCGAGATAAGTGAAGCACCTCAGCGATGGTAATAACCTGCGAGACCATAAAATGCAACCACATCGCAACTTACCCTTTTCTTCCCTATTGGAAGACGCGGTTTCTAACGTCACCCCCTTTAATACGATCTTCATTCTCCACAGGATCAGCGAGCACCCAGCAATCCGCACCATCTCAACTCGCACGACGCGAACGGGCATCACGCATCGGAAACGCGCCCACAAACCGGCACAACCAGATGTGCTTCGTTCGCCACACCCGGGTACAGCGAACGAAGCACATGGAATCTGCAGGGCATCCGGCAACACCTCAGCCCGACACGACAGACGTATCGCGCTCCCTACTTAGTCTCACAGGCGATGCCGTCTCCATCTCGATCCAGCTCGGGCCGGTAACCGGGATCACCCTTGTACAACGGTGCAACGCCAGCCGCCTTGGCTTCCTTGCAGCTGGCGTAGTACTCCTTCTGGGGCTCAGGTTTCGAGTCCGATTCCTTCTGAGGCTCAGGCTCGGACTCCGGGGTCGATCCCCCCTTGGAGCTCTCCCCTGAATCCGAGCCACCACCACCGAACCAGCCGCTCCAGCCCGACGAGTCCTCCGTCGGCTCCGCGGCGGGCTCCTCAGCAGGCGCCTCCTTGGAGCCAGCGGAGTCACCACCCCCTGAACCCGGCTGGGACTCAGCCGGCGCAGTCGAAGGCGCAGCATCACCGCTGGTACTAGAAGTATCGTCACAGCCGGCCAGCCCGGCACCAAGAACCAGGGCAAGGACCACGGGAGCCGTCATCCTCAGCAGTCCCCGACGCCTCGCCGTCGGGGAAGACGCTGACGCAACAGAGGAACAGGAAAACATGGGAGGAATTGGGGGCAAAAAAGGCGCGTTCACGAAAGCCTCGAGTCACGAGAAGGGATGGTGGGCGGCTAGCCGAGATAAGTGAAGCACTCCGAAGGCAGTAATAACTCATAGAATCGTAAATTGAAATCGCATTGATACAGACTATCGTCACTGTCGTCGCAAGCAAAAATCGAGATGAGTTCGCTTCATTTCTCCATCAAGCCCAAAGCCCGTCTCCTCGAGGGCGAGTCGCAGCCGGCAGCCACGCAGCCACGTAGGACCGGGGTTCGATGGACAAGGGTCCGAGGAGCGTACTGAGACTCAACCGCAGGGGCGATGCGGCTCTGGGGTCGGCAGCCACACGCTTCCTGCCATGAGCACCACCCGCCCCTCATCACCCACTCCCGCTTCAGAAGCCCCTGCGCCGTCGACCTCCGATCGAACCTTGGCCCCGAGCGCAATGCCCCGCACCGACCGGATGACAACGGCTGCGCTGACCGTCTTCGTCGGCATCTACAGCACGTTCTTCTTCCCCTTCCGCGTCAGTAATTTCATGCCATCGAAAGCCGCTCTCGAGGTCACCATCGCGCTCTACGTCGTGCTCTTCGCCGTCGGATGCGTCGCCTTCCGCCACCCGCTGGCCCACGCCTTCAAACAGATAGCGGCTCACAAGCGCCGGGCGGTCCTCACCCTCATCGCGGGCAGTATTGCATCCCTGGCCATCGAGCTCGTCGGCTCTCTGACATCCTCGGCTCTACTCGACTTCACCGGCCTGTCCGGAGCAACCCTGCAGAACGACTCCAACATCGGCAGCGTCATACGGATGTTCCCGCCGATCGTCATCGTCATCGTACTCGGGGTCCTGGGCCCCGCGGTGGAGGAGATGGTCTTCCGACGGCTGCTCATCGGACTCATCGGACGCATTGCGCCAACCTGGGTCGCCGTCGTCGTCTCCAGCATCCTGTTCGGCACCCTACACATGAGCTCGTTCACGCTCTCCGAGGTACTGGGAGTCCTCCCCCAAGCCTTCTTCGGGCTGGGTCTGGGCCTGCTCTATGTCAGGACCGACCACAACCTGCTGTATCCGGCAAGCATCCACTGCCTCAACAACCTCAGCGCCTTCCTGACCCTCCTCCTGCACTGACTCCCCCATCCCGCCCTGCCGTCCGCCTCACTCAGGAAAAGAGCGAACCATGACAACCAAGAACCGCGCAGCTCGTTCTCCCACCGGAGTCGTCGTCGGCCTGACCCAATCGCGGGTTTCACCGCCAACCCGTGGCTAGGTCTGGCACTCGGAGGCGGCGGAGCGGTGGCCATCACCGTCATCCTCCTGATCGTCTCTCTGGTCAGGACCAACCGTTTCCACGTACCGGAGCATCGCCACCCGTAGCTCGCAGTCCCGCATTCTGCCGGAGCGGCGCCTCAACAGGCCACTTCAGCAGGCCCGCATGTTGCGGCAACATAAGCACTTATCTCAACGCCGCCACAACAACTCCTCGTGTTGTCTGATGCCCACAGGACGGCGCACACACGCCCGCCCGAACCCGGAATGACAACAGACAACACCATAGGAAGAAGACCACGATCAGCAGCATCGCGGCCTCGCTGACCTCGAAGGCCATTTCATCTTCCCGGTGGACAAGGAGGCCTACTCCTTCGATAACGGGACACTGACCCTCAAGGGGAAGAGCCAGTCCAGATCGGCCAAGGTGGATCACACCACCGAGACGGGCTAGGAGATCTTCACCGTCACGTAGGAGGGGATGAGCAAAGAGGGAGGAGACACAGAAGAACACAGAAACTCGGGAGACATCATCCATGACGTCGGGCGGCGGCCGGCAAAGGCTGCCTGAAGGGCCGACCGCCGCCTGAAGGGCCGGAACCCGACCGGCCAGTCCCCAACGGGGGAGACGGTGCATGCTTCAACGGAGCAAGCCTGCCGTCTCCCCCGTTCCCGGCTCCCGTAATGCTCAGTTCTTGGTGTAGTGAGCCACGTAGTCGATCTGGATGTCGGAGACTGCCGGGGTGAGCGGGCCGGGGACACCGCCGTCGACGGTCTCGTACTGGTTCGCGCTGCCGTTGGGATCCATCGCCCCGGTCTGAACCCCGAACCACATCCGTTTGTTGGTGATGTCCTCCCCGACATTCTCCCGGGTGACACGCCCCCACTCCTGGCCGTCGAAGGTGAAGGCGATGTAGCCGTCCTCCACGATGGCACCGTAGGTGTGCCAGCCGTTCATATCCGGGTTGTCGAAGACCCGCTGTTCCTGCTTGTGCTTATCCGGGTCGGGTTCGCCCCAGTGGTAGGTGCCCGACACCTGTGGTCCATTGACGCGCCCCTCAGCAAAATCGATCTCCGGCGGCCAGACCTCGTCCTCCGGCCACAGCAGCATCGCGTAGCCGATTCCCTTGGCCCGGGGGAACTTGGCGCGCACCTCCCACCGGCCACGCGAGGTGGCGAAGGCGTCTGCGCTCGAGGCACCGCCCGCGCTCCACTGTCCGTTCTGGTACTGGGTACGGATCACCAGCGCACCGTTCTCAACGAAGGAGTTCTTCTGCGACATCACCCCCATGGCACCGTGACCTACAGCAGGATCACCCCAGCCATAGTGCCCCCATTTTGTGTCCTCGAAGGAGGCGTCGAAGCCCTCGAAGTAGTCGACATTCCAGCCGTTTATCTCTGCCTCGGAGCGCCCCCGACCCGAGCCTTCGGAGGGTTGCGAGGGCGAGGCGGATCCAGCGTCAGATGGCGATCCAGAGGCGGACGGCTCGCCCGACGGGGCGGCAGTGGTCGGCTGCTCCACGCTCGACGATGAGGGCGCCGGCGCAGAGGCATCGCCGGCGGGTGTCACCGAGGCCGCAGCACTGGCGGGACCGTTCGGGGAGGCCTGCTCGGTGCCGGCAGCGGTCGAGTGTGCAGAGGTCGTGCCCGGGGCGGCGCCCTGGGGGTGGGTCGGCAGGCAGGCGGTGGCCGTCGCAGCGGCCAGCCCTGCGATCATGAGGAGTCGGATTGATCGAGCGGGCTTCACGGTCATCTCCTTTCGGTCGTGAAGATCACACTAACCGGTCGGTTGTGAGATGAACAACTCCTGAACGCTTCTCGCCGACGGTCCGCGCTGCCCGCCCCTATGGACGGATGATTGAGCTGTCGCCGCTGACATAGGCGATAGCGAGCCGGTGCATCTGGGCCAACTCACCGACGGTTCTCACGAGCGCATCGGCGTGTGACCAGCCAACTCCTATGTGGATGAAGTCCGCGCCGATGACGTAGTCACCGACCGGCAGCCCCTCGGCCTCTCTCGCGTCGAGCTCCTCATCCATCAGAGCGTAGGGTCCGTTGAGCGGGGGGAAGGTGCGGATGAGATCGCGGTAGAAGGATTTGATCGGCCGTGTGGAGCGTTCGGTGGTGTCGTAGTCGTGTGGCTCCTCCCACTGGGAGACTTGCTTCCACCACTGGGGGAAGTCCGCGTCCGTGACCGTCTCCGGCTCGAAGACCAGGATCTCGTAGCTCATGGCCCGAGGCTAGGAGCGGGCCCGAGCCCCCAACCATGGAGACGGCTCCCCACAGCACCCACCCTACGCCGACTACGCCGGGCGATAGGTGAAGCGTTCCCAGCCCAGGGCCTCGATCCGCTCGGCCATGCGCTCGCACATCCCGTCCCAGCCGGGCGCCACGACGTCGAACTCACCGGTCGTCCCCTCCGAACGGGCCTGCTGGAGGGCGTAGACCCGCGCCCCCGCGGCATGCACCCGACGGGCGACCTCGACGGCGTCGTCGGCCGTCACGTCCTTGGGCACGACGGTGGTGCGCACCTCGAACTCCGGTCCGCCGCGACCGGCCGCTTCGACGAGCACCTCCAGGCTCTCCCAGGCCTTCGCGGCCGCGTTCGCCCGACCGACCACCTGCCCGTAGTGCTCGGGCAGGGCCTTGACGTCCAGCCCCACCCAGTCGACGAGCCCGGCCTCGATCATGTCGCGCAGCCGCCGCGGGTAGGGCCCGGCCGTGTGCAGCCCCACATGGAAGCCCATGTCGATGACCTCGCGGGCGGCATCGGCCAGAGCATCCTGGCGCAGCGCCTCACCGCCGGTGAGGACGACGCCGTCGAGCAATCCCCTCCGGCGGCGCAGCAGGGCGCGCACCTCCTCCCACGCCACCTGGCCGGGCGTGCGGGCGGGGATGAGGGCCTGGTTGTGGCAGTAGAAGCAGTTCCAGGGGCAGCCCTGCAGGAAGACGGTCGCGGTTAGGTGGTCGGGCCAGTCGACCGTGCTCATCGGGACAAGCCCGGCGATCACCAGGTCATCGGCCGGACGGTGGTCGGGGCTCTCCCCCGCCGTCGGAACGGGCAGGGAGGCCTGCGGGCTTCTCGGCAGGGAGTTCACGACGGCTCCTCTCACGTCTTGTCGTTACGGCACCGGGCCGCTGGGTGCCGTCGCCGGAATCATCCGCCGGCGCCCAGCGGTCTCGGCAGGTCCTTTCAGGCGCTGACCGCGCTCAGGCGCGAGACGGCCGGACCGTGGCCGCCGGCGGCGACCTCGGTGAACATTTGCCGCTCCATGTACTCGCCCTTCTTGCCGATGTTGAAGGAGCGCACGGGGCGGAAGTAGCCCATGACGCGGGTCCACACCTCGCACTCGACCGGCTCTGCCTCCGGGTGGAGCTCGGCGCACTTGTCACAGGTGAGGTGCTCGCCGGCCAGATATCCGTGGACGGGGCAGATGGAGAAGGTCGGAGTGATGGTGATGTAGGGCGTGCGGAAGGCGGTCAGGGAACGGCGCACGAGCTCCTTGCAGGCGGCGGCCGAGGAGATCCGCTCGTTCATGTACAGGTGCAGGACGGTGCCACCGGTGTACTTGGTCTGGAGTTCCTCCTGCATCTCCTGGGCCTCGAAGGGGTCGTCGGTGTACCCCACGGGGACCTGGGAGGAGTTCGTGTAGTAGGGGTTGGTCTCCGTACCGGCCTGGAGGATGCCGGGGTAGCGCTTGCGGTCCTCCTTGGCGAAGCGATAGGTGGTGCCCTCGGCCGGCGTGGCCTCCAGGTTGTAGAGGTGGCCGGTGGCCTCCTGGAACTCGACCATTCTGTCCCGCACGTGGTCCAGGAGGCGCACGCACATGGCGTGACCGCGCGGATCGGTCAGGTCGTAGGCGTCGTGGGTGAAGTTGCGGACCATTTCGTTCATGCCGTTGACGCCCAGGGTGGAGAAGTGGTTGTCCAGGGTGCCTAGGTAGCGCTTGGTGAAGGGGAACAGGCCGGCGTCGATGTGGTGCTGGATGACGGTGCGCTTGAGCTCGAGGGTGTCGCGGCCGATCTCGAGCAGCTCGTCGAGCCGAGCGGTCAGGGCGGCCTCGTCGTCGGCGTAGAGGTAGCCGAGCCGGGCCATGTTGATGGTGACGACGCCGACCGACCCGGTCTGCTCGGCCGAGCCGAACAGACCGTTGCCGCGCTTGAGCAGCTCGCGCAGGTCGAGCTGGAGGCGGCAGCACATGGAGCGGATCATGCCGGGGTCGAGCTCGGAGTTGATGAAGTTCTGGAAGTAGGGCAGGCCGTACTTCGCGGTCATGGTGAACAGAAGCTCGGTGTTGGGGGCGTCCCAGTCGAAGTCACGGGTGATGTTGTAGGTGGGGATGGGGAAGGTGAAGACCCGGCCCTCGGCGTCGCCCTCAGTCATGACCTCCATGAAGGCGCGGTTGATGAGGTCCATCTCCGCCTGGAGGTCGCCGTAGGAGAAGTCGCAGACGTCATCGCCGATGAGGGGGTACTCGTCGGCGAGGTCCGCGGGGCAGGTCCAGTCGAAGGTGAGGTTGGTGAAGGGCGTCTGAGTACCCCAGCGTGAGGGAACGTTGAGGTTGAAGATGAGCTCCTGCATGCACTGCTTAACCTGGTCATAGGTCATGTCATCCAGGCGGACGAAGGGCGCCATGTAGGTGTCGAAGGAGGAGAAGGCCTGGGCGCCGGCCCATTCGTTCTGGAGAGTCCCCAGGAAGTTGACGATCTGCCCGACGGCGGAGGAGAAGTGCTTGGCGGGGCCGGCGGCGATGGCACCGGGGACGCCGTTGAAGCCCTGCTGGAGGAGGTCCTTGAGGGACCAGCCAGCGCAGTAGCCGGCGAACATGTCCAGGTCGTGGATGTGGAGGTCCGCATTGCGGTGGGCCTGGCCGGCGACCGCCGGGTAGACCTGGCTGAGCCAGTAGTTGGCAACGACCTTGCCGGAGGTGTTGAGCATCATCCCGCCCAGTGAGTAGCCCTGGTTGGCGTTGGCGTTGACGCGCCAGTCGGAGCGGTCCAGGTACTCGGTGATGGTGGCGATGGCGTCTACGGTGGGGCGCTCGCCGCGGGCGACGGCCGAGTCGGCCGAGCCGCGGGCCACGAGACTCGGGTCGGTGGCGGCGTCGGGCGTGGCGGCCACGCGGCTGCGCCGAGCCGTCAGCTGCGGGGGTGGTGGAGGCAAGGTTCTTCTCGAGCACGGGTCTCTCCGATGGTCCTTCTCGTTCCTGTTCACGGCCTTGTCGAGCATCGATGAGGCCGGTCCTTCTGGGTGCCGTCAGTGACTGAGCACTGCCCGTTGGGGGCCAACCGGTCAGCGGCACCGGTGCCGACCATACTCCCAAATCACATCGATGAGACACATCATCTTGTGTCTTAATTGTATATCAACCACAACATATTGCGATAGAGGTGAGGACTTTTGTCCCGATAGGTGACGCCTTCCCGCGCGATCTCGCGGATACCTCCAGCGGCCGCAGGCAGGCTGGCAAGCTCCCTCGGAGAGCACATATGAGGTCCAGATCACTCCCGCTCGGCGTGTTGGGACGAGGGCGGGAGCGCAACCCTCACCCCTGCGCGCGATCGCTCTGCGCACGATCCATTTGCGCCGCCGGCCGCCTGCTATCCCCCGACGAAGAGGCATCACCAGAGCTGTGGAAGACCCTCCGAGGGAGGTTCGTGTCCAAATCGGAGACAAAGGAGCCCAACCACTTTTCGTCGAGCCACGCGAACCGCGGAATCATGAGGTTCTGTCAAGCGCGCTCAGCGCCAGCAACCACCTTTGTCACCGATTTGGACACTCCCCACCACTCCAAGGCCCTCTGCACGTCCGGGACGACCTGATGCGCGTAGACATCCTTCCTCGTGAAGCGCAGTGGCAGGAAGCCACGGGCAACAAGCCGGCGGTCGCGCCATCGGTCGAGGCCGAACTGGTACTCGTCGCAGTGGTAGGTGTAGCCGTCCAGCTCCACGACCACCCATCCCTCAACCACCAGGTCCACCTCGCCGACGCCCTCGATCTCCACCCCATCCTCGAAGCTCAGGCCTGCAGCCTCGAGGTCCATGCGCGCCAGCGTCTCCAACGGAGAACGGGACCGGTCGCTGGCACGATCGAGCCGTGCGAGCGCCCGAGCCGAGCCAGGGCCGCGCAGCAAGTCCCGAACCTGATCGGCAGTGACGCGCTCATCGTGAAGTGCTGCATCAAGAGCGATAAGCGGAGACTCGTCCTGAACGTGGCAGCGCAGAAAACGAGCCAGCGCCTCCGGAAGTGGCTGCACCGGGTAAGAGGTTGGCAATAACCGAGTCCGATGTCGGTCTGCATGGAGCACCTCCCGCCCAACAACCGAGAATCGCCTACCTGTCGCGACCACAAGATGAACCTGATCGGCCCCTTGGACCACCGGCAGACCGTAGTAGCGCATGGCGGCCCGACAGGTAAGAAGCCCTCCATGAATCCGGGCCAGAACAACGGCGCGCTCAGCACCTGGGATACCGACAACACCATGCTCGTGGGCAATGAGCTCACCGGCTCTCACAAGAGAGGCGATATGACGGCGCTGGGTGCGAGACAGGTCAAGGTCCCGAACGCGCACCGCGCCGTAGCAGCCACGAACAACGGCGAGCAGGTCTGTGTCCACAGTGTTCATGGGGCCCATTGCCGCCCGACTGCAGAGTGGGCGCAACCCGACTCCAGCGCCCTGCGGACAACTGGCGCATCCGTCAGCCTGTGGCCTCCAGGACCCATCGAAGTGGGTAGTGCCCCGTAGTGTGGTGTAGCGCGGTGGTTGGGCTGCTGTTGGTGGCAGCGCGGTCACCGTGTGATCCTTCGAGGAATCTCCTACAACCCACTCGAACGGAGTCATCACGATGACCGCTCCTCATATTGTCGACCCTGAGCGTCTTCTTGGCGAGGCTCTTTCTCAGGCCTCGCCAGACCTGATGCGTAGCCTGCTGCAGACGGTGATCAACTCCCTGCTGAGCGCCGAGGCTGATGCGGTGTGCGGTGCCGAGTACGGTCAGGCCAGCCCTGAGCGCCGGGTTCAGCGCAATGGCTATCGGCACCGGGACCTGGACACCCGGGTCGGCACGATTGACGTGGCCGTCCCCAAGCTGCGCACTGGCTCGTACTTCCCCGACTGGCTGCTTGAACGCCGTAAACGGGCCGAGTCCGCACTGATCACAGTGGTTG
>NZ_JH470349.1:109454-125042 GCF_000239715.1 Actinomyces sp. oral taxon 849 str. F0330
TCAGTTCGACCGCCTCCTGGACTATGTCCACACGATCCTGCCCGAGACTGCCGACCACCTCGAAGCCGCACGAGCCGACCTGCTGGCCTACCGCCGCCTTCCCTGTCGAGGTATGGAGACAGATCTGGTCCAACAACCCCCAAGAACGCCTCAACAGAGAGATCCGTCGCCGCACCGACTCAGTAGGGATCTTCCCCAACAGGGACGCCATTATCCGCCTGGTTGGCGCCGTCCTAGCAGAGCAGACCGATGAGTGGACCGAAGGACGCCGCTACCTCAGCCTCGACGTTCTCAACCGCAGCCGGAACCTACCCAACACCCCCTCTCTCACCACCTAACGACCACACTCCACGAAGACCTCTACACCACATCAAGAGACTTGACCTCGAAGTGTCGCCGATGTCCTGACACAGAACTGTCACCCATCTCCCGAGACGCAACATCCAGAGACATCACGCCCCGGTGACCCGAGCATTGTGTCCAAATCGGATACAAAGGAGCCCAACCACTTTTCGCCCAGCGGTACGAACCGCAGAATCACGCGGTTTTGTCAAGCGCACTCAGTGCTCGTTACCGCCTTTGTCACCGATTTGGACACTCCCCACCGCTCCAAAGCCCTCAGCACGTCTGGAACCGCATGGGAGATCGCATTCGCCGGTATCACCGTTGCCCGCACTCACCCGGATCAGGACGGGACGCCCCACGTCGCCCCACCGACCCGCCCTGCTCGAGGACCGACATTCTTTTGTCGGGCTGGCCCGACATGGGCTCACCGGCTGGCTGGATCGTCCCGGCGAGAGCGCCAGGACAGCCTGGTTCCATGAGCACCGCAACTTCTCCAGTCCCCAGTCCCCAGCCGCCATCACAGCAGGTCAGGCCCATGTCTCCTGGTCGACCGCACGACCGGTTCCCCCGCTGGACCTGCACGGTCCTAGCGGTCTGCCTGGCGCTGGCGGTGTTCGCCGCCGGACCGCACGTAGCGAAAGCGGACACCTCCTCCATCACCGGCGACAAGGACCTGGCCAAGCAGGTCATCGGTCTTCTGCCCGACGACTACCGGGCCCGAGGCATCCACGTCTCCGTCATCACCGCCGAGGGCGCCCGTCATGCCGGCATCGGCACCACCGCCTCCGGCCAGCAGTACACGTCCACCACTCCCATGGAGATCGGCTCGATCACCAAGACCTTCACCGGCCAGCTCCTGGCAGACGCCATCGCGCGCGGTGAGCTCAAGGCCAGCGACCCGTTGTCCACTCACCTGCCCGAACTCGCCGGCACCCCGGCGGGCGAAGCCACCCTGGAGGAAGTCGCCTCGCACCGCTCCGGCCTCCCGAGCATCCCCACGCAGGATGAGAGCAGATGGGTGCTGCGAGCAAACATCCTGGGGCTCAACCCCTTCACCGACAGCATCAACCAGCTCGTTGATAAGGCCCGTACCACCAAGATGGGCAAGCGCGGCGAGTTCGCCTACTCCAACCTGGGCATCTCGCTATTGGGAGAGGCCCTCACCCACGCCGCCGGGGCCGAGTCCTGGACGTCCTACATCACGGAGCGCTTCTTCACACCCCTGGGCATGGAGCACACGACCCTCACCTCCGGCCAGGCGGACATTCCCGACGGCGCCATCCACGGCGTCCAGGCCAACGGGCGCCGGGGCCAATCGGTCAGCGGTTCTGGCTTCAACCCAGCCGGCGCCGGCGTGTGGAGCACCCCGGAGGACATGACCCACTACGCCCAGGCGGTCCTGGCCGCCACCGTCCCCGGCGGAGCCAGCCCACAGGAGGCGCGGTGGCCCGCAGAGGTCATGCACGGAATCCAGCTTCCGGGAGAGAAGATCGGTTACACCTGGTACACCGACGTCGTCGACGGGCACATGATCATTAATCACGGCGGCACCACGATGGAGTACATGACGCACCTGGCCATCGACAAGGAGTCGGGCAAGGCCGTCATGGTCTACACCGACCAGAACACGGACGGCACCGCCGCCGCGCTCGCCGCGACGCTCCTGACCGGCGGCCAGAAGATCTCGACGGCGCGCATGCCGATCTCGGCCGAGATGCTGCCCCAGGCAGTGGTCCTCGGAGCCTTCACCATCCTGGCTCTCATCATGGGCCTCTACACGGCAGCCCGCGCGGCGAGCGCACCCAGCCGCATGGCGGTGGCCTGCCGCGTGACCGCACTCCTCGCCTGCCTGGCGGCGGCCACGGCCTCCGGACCCTGGGCGTACCTGCCCGGCTGGATCCTGGCGGTGGCGGCACTGCCCGGCATGTACGGCATCGTCCGGGGCATGACGCTGTGGCCAGAACTGCCCACGCTGCCGCGTCGCCGGGCCTGGCTCGGCTGGATACAGGTGGGGCTGACTCTCGCCTTCGTCGCCGTCTGCCTGGTCGTCGCCTGGCCCAAGGCCTGAGCCGGCCCGCCTGGCGCCGCGTTCGTACCCTGCAGCGCGCCTTCGCGGGTCCTTACCCAACGACCCTGAGCCGGAAGGTACAAACGCGGCGACCACCTGGGGGAGGACAACGTCGTCCGTCTCCTCCGACAGGCCAGCCGAATCCGCCCCGACGGCCGACGAAGCCGGCACCACCCCACCTTTAGCGTCGCAGAGGTCCGGGCGCGGGAGCCAAACCCGGACAGAGCCCCATTCACAGGCACGAACCAGACAGGAGGCGCCCCCCGACAGCTGCCATGGGCGAACTGTCAGCACGCAGAAACCGAAGGCAACCCCGACACCATAAGGAGCACAAACCCATGAGACCGACACCCCTCACCGCACGGAAGGCGGGCGCGGCCCTGGCAGCACTGACGCTGTGGGCGACCCTGGCAGCCTGCCAGCCACAGACCTCCGCCGCCGGCGCCGCAACCCCCACATCTGTGCCAGCGCCCACCGACCAGGCCAGCGCCACAGCCAGCGGATCTCATGGGGGCTCCACTGGTGGATCTACTGGTGGATCCACTGCCGGCTCCACCGACGCCTCCGACTCCCAGACCAGCGTCCCCCAGGGGCTGGAGAGCTTCTACAACCAGGGCATCGACTGGCAGGACTGCTCAGACGGCACCTCGCCCTTCCAGTGCGGGACGGTCACCGTCCCCCTGGACTATGGCAACCCCGGCGGCCGGACCATCACGATCGCCCTGAAGAAGCTCCCCGCCTCCGACTCCGACGCCGAGCACGGCTCCCTATTCTTCAATCCGGGCGGCCCCGGCGTCAGCGGTATCCGGACACTGGAGACCCTGGCCACTGCCCTGCCCAAGGAGCTCCGGGCCAGCTACGACGTCGTCGGCTTTGATCCGCGCGGCATAGGACAGTCCACCCCGATCACCTGCTGGACTGATGAGGACATCCACCAGGTCCTCACCGATACCCAGAACGGCAAGCTCTCAGACCTCGCGTCTATCGACACGGCCTCCTCCACATACGTCTCAGCACAGGAGAAAATCAACCTGGGCGCGGCCGATGCCGCCGCCTGCACTCAACACTCGGAGGTTCCCGAGCTGCTCGACCATGTCGGCACCCGCAATGTCGCCCGCGACCTGGACGTCCTGCGCGCCACCAACGGCAACACGAAACTGAACTACCTGGGCACCTCCTACGGGACCTACATCGGAGCCATCTACGCCGATCTCTTCCCAGGCCACGTCGGCCGCGCTGTCCTAGACGGGGCCATGGACCCGTCGCGGCACTGGGCCGACGGGGAGGCCGAGACCACGGCATTCAAGGAAGGCGTTCTGCGCCAGTACGTCGAGCACTGCCAGGCTCAAGGCAGCTGTCCTCTGAGTGGCTCCACGGACGAGGCGATCGCCCAGCTGACGGCCTTCGTGGACGGCCTGGACAAGAACCCCCTCACCGCCCCGGGCTCCAATGTCACCGTCAACGCGCAGGAAGCCACCACCATCATCCGGGACTACGCCATTGAGAAACCGGACTGGGAGGAGCTGACCGCCATGCTCACCCCGGCGATGACCAACCACGATGGCGCCCTCATGGTGAAAGCTAAGCAGAGCGCGCTCGCGCCCCAGCTGCCGACGACCGCTGAGCAGGCCGTCAGCAGGGCCAACAATCTGTTCATGGCTGCCGCTGTCATCTGCAACGACTACCCGGATACGGCCGAGACCGTCGCCAACTGGGACGCGCAGTCGGCCGCTGAGAAGAAGGCCTACCCCTTCTTCGGCGGTACCTCGAATGGCCTGGAGGCCTACTGCCGAGGCTGGGGACACCGGGCACAGACCCCGCCCCGGGAGACCCACGCCGAGGGCTCGAACCCGATCCTCGTCGTCGGGCTCACGGGCGACGACCGCACCCTCTACCCCTGGGCCCAGAGCCTCACCGACCAGCTGGACAACGGCCACCTGCTCACCGTCGAGGGTCCCGGTCACATCACTTTTGGCAGGAACGCCTGCGCCACCGCGGCCATGACCGACTTCCTCGTCAACGGGACCGTCCCAGCAGAGGGCACCACCTGCGCCGCAGAGCCCCGGCCCGCCGCCGGCGGAACCGAGAACTGACAGGAGGCGGCGCGCTCTTAGCCCGCACCGCGCCTTCGGGTAAGAGCGCGGCGCCGAACCTCCTCCCCACTCGCCACCGATTCACATCCTCAAGGAGGCTGCCCCATGACTTATCGCCGTTTCTCCGTACCCGATCTCGCCCGGCGCCTACTGGCCCCGATCGCCGCCCTACTGGGGCTGGTGGCGGGCCTGAGCGTCCTCATCCTGCCCTCCCCTGCGCCGACCACCGCCAGCCCGACCACATTCTCCGCCGAGCGCGCCATGGCCTCCATCAACCGCCTCGCCGACGAGCCCCACAGCGTCCTCGATCGCGAGGCGCACGACCGGGCGCGCGACGACGTCATCGGCATGTTCGCCGACCTGGGCTACACCGCCGACGTGCACTCCGACCCACTATTCGATTTCAGCGAGCCGGGGGACAAGAAGACCTTCGACATGCTGTCCGCCGAGCAGCAGGCGGCGGTCAAGGACGCGCCGGCCGACACGATCGTCGTCGACGTACCGGGGAAGTCCGAGCGCACCATGGCGCTCATGGCCCACTACGACTCGTCCACAGTCGAGGGGGCTGGAAACGATGAACAGCACTACTACACCTCCGGGACCTCCCACGGGGCTGCCGATGACGGCTACGGCGTGGCCACCATCGTCGAGACGCTCCGGGCCCTCAAGGCCGAGGGGCGCCAGCCGGAGAACTCATTGAAGATCGTCATCACCGACGCTGAGGAGATCGGCCTCATCGGCGCCCGCAATGAGATGCGCCACCACCGCGCCGACTACGAGAACGTCGACCTCGTCCTCAACCTCGAGGCGCGCGGCATGAGCGGCCCAGCGTTCATGTTCGAGACCTCCCCGAACAACAGCGCCGTTGCCGGCTACTTCCTGAGCCACGTGAAGCAGCCCGTGACCGGCTCGCTCTTCCCCTCGCTGTACGCACTCATGCCCAACTCCACCGACATGACGAACCTCATTCCCGAGGGCTTCACGGTGCTCAACATCGCGGCGGTCGGGGATGCCGACCACTACCACCAGTCCACGGACGCCCCGCGCTACGTCGACCACTCGACCCTCCAGCACTACGGCGACCAGGCCCTGGACCTCACGCGGGCCTGGGCCTTCGACGGGCAGGCCCCCACGCTGACCGCCGACGGCGACCTCCACTTCTTCCAGCTGTGGCGGGGATTGACCGTGCGCTACCCGGCGGCGGTCGGGACGGGGCTGGGCTGCCTGGCCGTCATCGCGGCCCTCGGCGCCGTCGCGGTACGGGCCAGGTCCCTGCACTGGAAGCAGGTCCTGGGGACCGTCTGGGGCCTGACCTGGCGAGCCGCGTCCGTCTCCGCCGCCGCAGGGCTGGTGCAGCTCGGGGCCATGGCGATGAAGTGGGCGCCGGAGAGCGGGCTCGGGCCGAATCCGCTGCTGGTGTGGATGTTCGCCATCGGGGCCCTGATCGGGGCCGGGCTCACGGCGCACTTCGTGGTGCGGCGCTGGAAGAAGGGGCTCGGGCAGGAGGCCATCGCCGCGGTGCTGCTCCTGCTGACGGCCGCCTGCGTGCCGGTCATGGTGCTAGTGCCCGGTGCCGCCTATGTCCTGGTCTTCCCCACGCTCGCCCTGGCGCTGACCGCACTGGCGCCGAGGCAGGTGCGACCGTTGGTCGGGGCGCTGGCGGCCTTCATCACCGTGGTGATCTTCGCCCCCACGATCCTGTTCATCCACGAGCTGCTCAGCCTCAGCGCGGTATGGGTGACCGTGTTCTTCGCGATCGTGCCGGTGGCGCCGCTGGCACTCGTGCTCTTGCAGGCCGGTTCCCGGCGTACCCGGCTCACTGCCGCACAGACCAGCAGCGGTTCTGACGCCGCCGCTTCCGACGACGCCCTCGTTGCCGGTCCGGCCACCGCGATGGCATAGGACGGCGCAGCCGCGAGCACGCCCGCCGCATAGCCGAGGCCTGCCGCGTGCCGGAAGGTGTGAACACGGCAACCTCCCGGAGGAGGACAACGGACGTCGTCCGCTTCCTCCGGGAGGTCCACCCAATCCACCCGCAGGTCGCAAACCGACATCTCCGAATCCGCCCGGCAGCCGAAGACGCCGGCACCGCCGCATCCTTAACGTGACAGGGGTCTGGGCACTGCAGAAGTGCAGCCCGAGCAGAGCCCCACCAGCAGGCACGAACCGGACAGGAGGTATAGCACCGCCCGCGACCGACCCGCCCCACAGCAAGCAACGAAGAAAGACCGAGGACGACCCAGACACCACGAGGAGAACAACCCCCATGAGACCGGTATCCCCCACCGCGCGGAAGGCGGGCGCGGCCCTGGCAGCACTGATGCTGTCAACCGCTCTGACGGCCTGCCAACCAGACAGCTCCACCGCCAGCGCCGCAACACCCACGTCTGTCCCTACCCCCACCGACCAGGCAAGCGCCCCTGCCAGCAACTCCACTGGTGGCTCCCAAAGCGATGCTCCCCAGGGGCTGGAGAGCTTCTACAGCCAGACCATCGACTGGAAGGACTGCTCAGACGGCACCGCATCCTTCCAGTGCGGGACCGTCACCGTCCCCCTGGACTACGACCACCCGGATGGCCAAACCATCACCATCGCCCTGAAGAAGCTCCCCGCCTCCGACGGCAACGCCGAGCACGGCTCCCTCTTCTTCAACCCCGGAGGCCCCGGCGGCAGCGGCGTCGAGGCAATGACCTCGGCACCCCGAGTGTCCGAGGAACTTCGAGCCGCCTACGACATCATCGGCTTCGATCCTCGCGGAGTCGGGCAGTCCACCCCGATCACCTGCTGGACCAACGACGAGATCGAGCAGTACCTGGCGAATCCCAGCGACGACGCCGGCCCGACAAACCCACTCAAGGGCATCACATCCACGAACAATCCGGCCCAGGACAAGATCGACCGGGGCGCGGCCAATGCTGCCAGGTGCGCCCAGCACTCGCAGGTCCCCGAGCTGCTCGACCACGTCGGCACCCGCGACGTCGCCCGCGACCTGGACGTCCTGCGCGCCACGAACAGCAACACGAAACTGAACTACCTGGGCATCTCCTACGGCACCCGCATCGGGGCCATCTACGCCGATCTCTTCCCAGGCCACGTCGGCCGCGTCGTCCTGGACAGCGCCGTCGATCCGTCGAAACGAGAGATCGACAGCATCACCGAGACAGTAGCCTTCAAGGAAGGCGTCCTGCGTCAGTACGTCGAGCACTGCCAGGCCCAGGATGGCTGCCCCCTGACCGGCTCCACGGACGAGGCGGTCGCCCAACTGGCGGCCTTCGTCGACGGTCTGGACAAGAACCCCCTCACCGCCCCGGACTCCGACGCCACCGTCAACACCCAGGACGCCACCGCCATCATCCAGCAGCACGCCGTCGCACAGCCGGACTGGGAGGAGCTGACCGCCATGCTCACCCCGGCGATGACCAACCACGACGGCACCCTCATGGTGAAAGCGAAGCAGAACTCGTCCGACCTGTCGCCGGAGACGACCGTCGAGGAGGTGGTCAGCCAGGCCAACGAACAGATCATGCTCGCCGCGGTCATCTGCAACGACAATCCGGACGCGGGCGGCACCGCCTCGGACTGGGACGCGCAGGCAGCCGCCGAGAAGAAGAGCTACCCCTTCTTCGGCGGCACTTCGAGCGCCATGGACGCCTACTGCCGAGGCTGGGGGCACCAGGGGAAGACCCCGCCCCAGGAGACCCACGCCAAGGGCTCCGACCCGATCCTCGTCGTCGGGATCACGGGCGATGTCCAAACGCTCTACTCCTGGGCCCAGAGCCTCGCCGGCCAGCTGGACAACGGCCACCTGTTCACCATCAAGGGCTACGGGCACGGCGGCGCTATCGGTAGCTGCGCCACCGCGACCACGATCGGCTTCCTCGTCAATGGGACCGTCCCAGCAGAAGGAGCCACCTGCACCGCCGAGCCCCGGAAAGCCGCTGACGGAGCCGAGGGCTGACGAAACCAACACCACCGCGTCGTTAACGTTGCAGGAGTCCGGCGCTGCGGAAGCACGGCCCGGACCGGGGCCGCCAGCCGGCACGAGCCGGACAGGAGGTATAGCACCGCCCGCGACCGCCCCGACCCACAGCAAGCAACGAAGAAAGACCGAGGACGACCCAGACACCACGAGGAGAACAACCCCCATGAGACCGGTATCCCCCACCGCGCGGAAGGCGGGCGCGGCCCTGGCAGCACTGATGCTGTCAACCGCCCTGACGGCCTGCCAACCAGACAGCTCCACCGCCAGCGCCGCAACACCCACGTCTGTCCCTACCCCCACCGACCAGGCAAGCGCCCCTGCCAGCAACTCCACTGGTGGCTCCGGCAACTCCACCGGTAGCCCCGGCGGTTCCACCGGTAGCCCCGGCGGTTCTAACGGCGGCTCCCAAAGCGATGCTCCCCAGGGGCTGGAGAGCTTCTACAGCCAGACCATCGACTGGAAGGACTGCTCGAACGAGACCACGACCTTCCAGTGCGGGACCGTCACCGTCCCCCTGGACTACGACCACCCGGACGGGCGCACCATCACCATCGCCCTGAAGAAGCTCCCCGCCTCCGACGGCAACGCCGAGCACGGCTCCCTGTTCACCAACTTCGGAGGCCCCGGCGTCAGCGGCGTCGAAGTAGTGGAGGGCGAGTCCTCTTCGTTCGCGAAGGAGCTTCGAGGCGCCTACGACATCATCGGCTTCGATCCTCGGGGTTTAGGGCAGTCCACCCCGATCACCTGCTGGACCAACGACGAGATCAACCAGTCACTCACGGACACCAAGAACGGCAAGAGCAATACGCTCTCCGAGATCATGGCGACCGATATCCTCTTCTCCAAAGGTTCTTCCGCCCAGGAGAGGATCGACCGGGGCGCGGCCAACGCCGCCAGGTGCGCCCAGCACTCGCAGGTCCCCGAGCTGCTCGACCACGTCGGCACCCGCAACGTCGCCCGCGACCTGGACGTCCTGCGCGCCACGAACAACAACACGAAACTGAACTACCTGGGCGTCTCCTACGGGACCTATATCGGAGCCATCTACGCCGACCTCTTCCCAGGCCACGTCGGCCGCGTCATCCTGGACAGCGCCATGGACCCCTCGAAACGATCGTCCGACGAAATCAGAGTCGAGCAAGTTGCCTTCCAGGAAGGCATTCTACGCCGGTACGTCGAGCACTGCCAGGCCCACAGCGGCTGCCCCCTGACCGGCTCCACGGACGAGGCGGTCACCCAACTGGCAGCCTTCGTCGACGGCCTGGACAAGAACCCCCTCACCGCCCCGGACTCCGACGCCACCGTCAACACACAGGAGGCCATCGAAATCATCTATCGGCATGTCTTGGGGCAGCCGGACTGGGAGGCACTGACCGCCATGCTCACCCCAGCGATGACCAACCACGACGGCACCCTCATGGTCAAAGCGAAACAGAACTCACCCGACCTGTCGCCGGAGATGACCGCCGAGGAGGTAGTCAGCAGGGCCAACAGCATGGTCCTAGCCAACGCGGTCATCTGCAACGACAACCCGGACGCGGGCGGCACCGCCTCCGACTGGGATGCGCAGGCAGACGCCGAGAAGAAGAGCTACCCCTTCTTCGGCGGCACTTCGAACGCTGAGGAGGCCTACTGCTACGGCTGGGGGCACCAGGGGAAGACCCCACCCCAGGAGACCCACGCCAAGGGCTCCGACCCGATCCTCGCCGTCGGGATCACCGGCGATGCCCAAACGCTCTACTCCTGGACCCAGAGCCTCGCCGGCCAGCTGGACAACGGCCACCTGCTCACCGTCGAGGGCTACGGCCATGGCGCCTTCAACAAGAACACCTGCGCCACGACAGCCATCACCGGCTTCCTCGTCAACGGAACCATGCCGGCTGAAGGCACCACCTGCGCCGCCGAACCCCCACCAGCCGCCGAGGGCTGACAAGCCGCACCACACTCGCGAAACACTCCGGGGTCTTGGGTCCACTCCCAGTGAGTGGACCCAAGACCCCGAGCAGCAAGGTACGAACGCAACAACCTCCTGGAAGAGGGCGCTCGTCGTCCATCTCCCCCGGGAGGTCAACTTCGTCCGCCCAGAAACTAAATCATCCCAGGGGCTGACGAAACCAACACCACCGCGTCGTTAACGTTGCAGGAGTCCGGCGCTGCGGAAACACGGCCCGGACCAGGGCCGCCAGCCGGCACGAGCCGGACAGGAGACCCAGCACTGCCCGAGCCCCGGCCACAGCGGACAGTGGAGACCGACGACGACCACCAGCACCGCAAGGAGAGCCACCCCCTTATGAGATCCACATCCCTGGCCGTACGGAAGGCAGGCGCGGCCCTGGCAGCACTGATGCTGTCAACCGCCCTGACGGCCTGCCAACCAGACAGCTCCACCGACGCCACCGCACCCACCGCTGTACCCACAGCCACCAACCAGACCGGCAACTCCACCGACAACCCCGACGGCTCCACCGGCGGCTCCACTGCCAGCCCCGGCGGTTCCACCGGCGGCTCCAGCAATTCCACCGATAACCCTGGCGGCTCCGGAAACTCCACCGACAGTCCCAACGGCTCCACCGGCGGCTCCGGCAACTCCACCGGTAACCCCGGCGGTTCCCAGGGTGATGTTCCCCGGGGGCTGGAGAGTTTCTACAACCAGACCATCGACTGGAAGGACTGCTCAGACGGCACCGCATCCTTCCAGTGCGGGATGGTCACCGTCCCCCTGGACTACGAGCACCCGGATGGCCAAACCATCACCATCGCCCTGAGGAAGCTCGCCGCCTCCGACGGCAACGCCGAGCACGGCTCCCTGTTCCTCAACCCCGGAGGCCCCGGTGGCAGCGGCGTGGCGATGATGCAGGTCATGGCCCCCATGCTTACGGAGGAGACTCGAGGCGCCTACGACATCATCGGATTCGATCCTCGCGGAGTCGGGCAGTCCACCCCGATCACCTGCTGGACCAACGACGAGATCAAGCAGCACCTGGCGAATCCCAGCGACGACGCCGGCCCGACGGACCCGCTCAAGGGAGTCATGTACAAGAACGTTGCGGCCCAGGAGAAGATAGACCGGGGTGCGGCCAACGCCGCCAGGTGCGCCCAGCACTCGCAGGTCCCCGAACTGCTCGACCACGTCGGCACTCGCAACGTCGCCCGCGACCTGGACATCCTGCGCGCCACGAACAGCAACACGAAACTGAACTACCTGGGCGTCTCCTACGGGACCTATATCGGAGCCATCTACGCCGATCTCTTCCCAGGCCACGTCGGCCGCGTCGTCCTGGACAGCGCCATGGATCCCTCGAAACGATCGGGTGGCGAAATCAGAGCCGAGCAAATCACGTTCTTGGAAGGCGCCCTGCGCCAGTACGTCGAGCACTGCCAGGCCCACAGCGGCTGCCCCCTGACCGGCTCCACGGACGAGGCGGTCGCCCAACTGGCCGCCTTCGTCGATGGCCTGGACAAGAACCCACTGACCGCCCCGGACTCCGACGCCACCGTCAACACGCAGGACGCCACCGTCATCATCCAGCGGCTCGCCGTCGCACAGCCGGACTGGGAGGCGCTGACTGCCATGCTCACCCCGGCGATGACCAACCACGACGGCACCCTCATGGTGAAAGCGAAGCAGGGCTCGAACAAGTCATCGACGATGCCCGTCGAGGCGGCGGCCTACATCGCCAACAGCGAGATCATGTTCGCCGCGGTCATCTGCAACGACGACCCGGACGCGGGCGGCACCGCCTCCGACTGGGACGCGCAGGCAGCCGCCGAGAAGAAGGCCTACCCCTTCTTCGGCGGCACTTCGAGCGCCATGGACGCCTACTGCCAAGGCTGGGGGCACCAGGGGAAGACCCCGCCCCAGGAGACCCACGCCAAGGGCTCCGACCCGATCCTCGTCGTCGGGATTAAGGGAGATATCCAGACGCTCTACTCCTGGGCCCAGAGCCTCGCCGGCCAGCTGGACAACGGCCACCTGCTTACCGTCGAGGGCTACGGTCATGGCGCCCTCGGCACGAACAGCTGCGCCACCGCGGCCATCACCGGCTTCCTCGTCAACGGAACCACGCCGGCTGACGGCACCACCTGCGCCGCCGAACCCCCACCAGCCGCCGCCGATCCCCAACCCGCCGCCGACGGCGGAGCCGAGGGCTGACAAGCCGCACCACACCCGCAAAATACTCCGGAGCCTCGGGCTCACTCCTGGTGAGTGGCCCGAGGCTCCGGTCTGCTGGGCGGGCATGGATGTCGTCGGGCCAGCGACGGCAGATTCAGCGAGCGTCATCGTCGACGGCGCACTCGGCCACGGCCACGGCGAGCTGGACCCGGTTGGTGACGCCGAACTTGTCCAGCAGAGCGGAGACGTGAGTCTTGACGGTGCTGGCGCCGACGGCGAGCTCCGCGGCGATCTCGCCGTTGCCCAGGCCCTGCGCCACGAGCAGGGCGACTTGGCGTTCCCGGTCGGTGACGGTGTCGGGGAAGGCACGGCGCTGCGGGGCGGCCTCGACGGCCGTCTCAACGAGCCGGTCCAGGACGGAGCCGGAGAAGGCTCGCTGACCGTCGGCAGCGGCGCGCACGGAGCTGAAGATGATCTCGGGAGCGCTGTCCTTGAGGAGGAAGCCGGTGGCGCCGGCGCGCAGGGCGGCGGCGACCATCGCGTCGGTGTCGAAGGCGGTCAGCACGAGGACCTTGGTGTCGGGGCAGTCGGCGGTGATCTGCGCGGTGGCCCAGACGCCATCGGTACCGGGCATGTGCAGGTCCATGAGGACGACGTCGGGGCGCAGGCTGCGCGCCGCGTCGTAGCCGCTGCGCCCGTCGGCCCCCTCGCCGAGGACCGTGACGCCGGAGTCGCTCTCGAGGATGAGACGCAAGGCAGCGCGCACGAGGGCGTCGTCGTCAACGATGACAACACGTACACGGCGCTGCGGTGAGTCCATGCCGATTCCTTTGCTTATTCAACTACCTGGGGGGCTACTGTACGTCGGGGCGGGCAGGTACGGCGGCCATGACGATGAACTGCTCTGTGCGCTGCGAGACGTGCAGCTCGCCACCGAGAAGCCGCAGCCGCTCGCGCAGACCCTCCAGGCCCAGGCCACCTCCGGGCGCCGTCGGCCGAGGCGTGGACGGGCAGTCGTTGACGCACCGCACCATGAGAGCGGCGGCGCCGTCACCGCCGTCGTCGTCGGGACTGTCGGAGGCCTCGACCTCACAGTCGAGCCGCACCACGCCGCCGGCCCCGTGGCGGCGAGCGTTGGTGAGCAGCTCCTCAACGGTGCGCAGAACCGCGTGCCGACTGCGGGCGTCGGCGGCCTCGAAGGAATCCGCCCAGGACTCGGCCAGGTGCAGATCGACCTCCTGGCCGGCCTCCCGCTCATGGGCGAGGACCTCCTCGACGTCGGACCAGGTGGCGCGAGCGCCGTCAGCGGAACCGTCGTCGTGCAGGACGGCGAGGATCTGGCGCAGCTCGCGTCCGGAGTCGGCCGCGAGGGTGTGGATGCTGCCCGCGATCTTGCGGACACTCCCTATATCCAGGTAGGTGCGGGTCTGGAGGGTGCCGGCGTGGAGGGAGATCAGGGAGAGACGGTGGGCAAGGGAGTCGTGCATCTCGCGGGAGATGCGGGAGCGCTCCTCGGCGCGGCTCTGGGCGATACGTGCCTCCTGCGTGGTGCGGATGAGGCGGGCCTCGCGAGAGGCCGAGCGCAGCAGCTCCTCGCGGGCCTGGAGGTTAACGCCCAGCATGACGCAGACGATGCAGATCGGGAGAGTAACCATTGCGTATGTGGCGACGGCCGATAGCGTGGCCTCTTCGCGAATCGGATTGAGGAGCGGAGACATGGTCACGCCCATGATCATGGCAGCCACCACGATCGGTATCGCTTTCGCCCCTTTACGCATGCCGATGACGGTCGCAGACACATAAGCCGCCAGCGGCCAGGTGGGGATGAACCCCAGGACAACGATAAGGATCGACAACGACGGGCGGGGTCCTCTGAGAACCGGGATGAGGAGAAGAAGACAGGTCAGGGAGATGAGTACGTGTCCGGCATACATCACCTGCCAGCGGTCCAAGCCCGGCACGACCGTGGAGTCACCTTCCAGCTTGAGGTACGCAATCAGAGCGAGCAGCGTCTGCACCACGGTGATCGAGGCGGTGCCGCTCCAGACGAGGATCTGCACCTTGCGGGTGTGCGCGCTGGAGGAGACGGGGGCGTCGGCCATGGGCCGACCCTACTGAGGGCGCCTGTGCGGGGGCCTCCCCCACCTGGGGGAGGCCGTTCCTCATCGTCAGCCGCGCGTTCGTAGGGTAGGTCTCGCGGTCGTACCCTCTACCCCTCGAACGCGCGACCTAAGGTACGAACGCGGCGATCCAGGGCGGGCGGCGCAGGATGCGGACGACCGCGACGAGGGCACTCGACTGGATGCCGGCGGAGGCGAGTCGGACGCCGGCACCTACTGGTAGTGCACACTGTGCCCCATGGCAGACGGGACCAGACGCGACCTCACCGGGCTCCTAGAGTCCATCGGCGGACGCGACGGCCGGCTCGTCCATCTCCAGCGCACCCCGTCCCGCCCCGGCCGTCACGCCGACTGGCCCGAGTGGGCGGACCCCGACCTCGTGACCGCCTACCGCCGTCTCGGCGTCGAGCGCCCCTGGACGCACCAGGTCGCCGCCGCGCAGTCCGCCCACGCCGGTCACCACACAGTTCTGGCCACCGGCACCGGTTCGGGCAAGTCGCTGGCCGCCTGGCTTCCGGCGCTCTCCGATGTCCTGGCCGCCCAGGCCCCCGGCGTCGACTCGCGCATCTCCGCCCACGGCCAGCGCCCCACCACTGTCTACCTCTCCCCCACCAAGGCGCTCGCCGCCAATCAGGCCGCCGCCCTGGGCCGGCTCATCGGCGAGCTCGAGACCGTCCAGCGCGATGCCGGCACGCCCGCGGGCTTCCTGCGCACGGTGCGCGCCGGCACCTGCGATGGGGACACGCCCCTGCCCGAGCGCGACTGGGTGCGCGCCCATGCTGACGTCGTCCTGACCAACCCCGACTTCCTCCACTTCTCCCTGCTGCCAGGCCACGAGCGCTGGAGTCGCCTCCTGCGGGGCCTGC
>NZ_JH470349.1:125322-149000 GCF_000239715.1 Actinomyces sp. oral taxon 849 str. F0330
GGCACGGCGCAGACCGGGACCGAGGCCATCGACCGCCGAACCGGACTCAGGCGATCCGAGGCGACGGACCCCTCGGCGCGGCGCAGCGCCGTCGTCGAGGCCGCCGAGCTGCTCGTGGATCTCCTGAGCGTGGGCGCCCGGGCGCTGGTGTTCGTGCGCTCACGGCGCTCGGCGGAGATCGTGGCCGAGCGGGCCCGGCACACATTGGGGCTCTCGCTGCCCGAGCTCATCGGCACGGTCTCGGCCTACCGCGGCGGCTACCTGCCCGAGGAGCGTCGGGCCCTGGAGGCCGACCTGCGCTCGGGCCGGCTGCGGGCGCTGGCCACCACCAGCGCCCTGGAGCTGGGTATCGACGTCACCGGCCTGGACGCGGTCCTCATCGCCGGCTGGCCGGGCACGCGAGTCTCGCTCGGGCAGCAGGCGGGCCGGGCCGGGCGGGCCGGCAGCCGCGGGCTCGCAGTCCTCATTGCCTCCGACAACCCGCTGGACGCCTACCTGGTGCACCACCCCGAGGCGGTGTTCGCCGCCCCCGAGGCCACGGTCTTCGACCCGACCAACCCCTACGTGCTCGCACCCCACCTGTGCGCCGCCGCCTCCGAGGCGCCCCTGAAAGCCTCGGACCTGGCCCTGTTCGGCCTGCCCGATGACGCCCTGCTGCGAGAGCTGGAGGGCCGGGGAGCGCTGCGACGTCGGCCCACGGGCTGGTTCTGGAACGTCAACCTTCCCGGGCGGCCTCAGGACCTGGTCTCGCTGCGCGGTGATGAACGGCCCGAAGTACCGGTGGTGGAGGCCGGCACCGGGGCCATCATCGGCACGGTCAACGGTGCGACCGCCGACTCCACCGTCCACGAGGGCGCCGTCTACGTCCACCAGGGGCGTGTCTACGTGGTCGAGGAGCTGGCCGATGACGTCGCGCTCGTGCGGCCCCGGGCGGCGGTCGGGTACCGCACGCGGGCCCAGGTGCACTCGAGCGTGCGCATCATCGCCGAGCGCGAGCAGCAGGTCTGGAGGGCGGCCGGACGCGGAGAGCCGACGATCACCTGGTCCTTCGGGTCGGTGGAGGTCACCAGCCAGGTGACGGGATTCCAGAAGACGGCGCTGCCCGGCGGGGAGGTCGTCTCGCAGCACGCCCTGGAGACGGACGAGCACGTGCTGCCCACCGCCGCCGTGTGGTGGACCATCCCGCTGAGGGCCTGCGAGGCCGGGGGCCTGGAGCTCGCCACGCTGCCCGGTGCCCTGCACGCGGCAGAGCACGCAAGCATCGGAATGCTGCCACTGCTGGCGACCTGTGACCGCTGGGATATCGGCGGACTCTCAACGGCGCTGCACCCGCAGACCGGCGCGCCCACCGTGTTCGTCCACGACGGGCACGCCGGCGGCGCGGGCTTCGCCGAGCGCGGCTACCGGGCCGGGCACGAGTGGCTGGAGGCGACGCTCGCCGTCATCGAGGGCTGCGGGTGCGCGAGCGGCTGCCCCTCGTGCGTGCAGTCGCCCAAGTGCGGCAATAACAACGAGCCCCTGGACAAGGCCGGGGCAGCCGTCCTACTGCGACTCCTGCTCGAGGTGGCACCCCAGGAGTGACGAGACGATTCCGGCGACAGATCCACCAAAAACTGTCCGGAATGGACGACTTTGACGCACTCCCCAACCCAGTACCCAGAAGTAACTGAACTCCGACCTGCCGCTTTGCGAATCGCACCTTGTGGGAGCGGCAGCAAAGTCGTCCGAAACGGTCAATCCGGCCGCCGAACCTGACGCGACGTGAGGCCGCTCAGTACTCGGGCATGAACGTAAATTCATAAGACGCTCTCCCTCATATTCATGAGATGCTCGCCCTCACGCAACGTGAGGCTGATACGTTCACAGCATGCTCGTTCGACTACTGCGCAGACACCTGCAACCGTATACGGGCCTGCTTCTGTGCGTTCTGGTGCTTCAGTTCGCCCAGGTGATGGCTTCCTTGTACCTTCCCACCCTCAACGCCGACATCATCGATAAGGGCGTGGCCACCGGGGACACCGGTTACATCTGGCGCACGGGCGCCTTCATGCTGGCGGTGAGCGTCGGTCAGGGCCTGTGCACGGTGGCGGCGACGTATCTCGCGGCGCGGGCGGCGATGAGCATGGGCCGCGACCTTCGCGGGGCGGTCTTTGAGCGGGTCAGCGGTTTCTCCGAGCGGGAGATCTCCGCCTTCGGGGCGGGCTCGCTCATCACCCGCAACACCAACGACGTCCAGCAGGTCCAGATGCTGGTGATGATGAGCTGCACGATGCTGGTGACGGCGCCGGTCATGGCGGTGGGCGGCATCATCATGGCGGTGACGCGCGCGCCCGGCCTGTCCTGGCTGATCGCGGTGTCGGTGCCGGTCCTGCTGGTGGCGGTGGGCCTCATCGTGAGCCGGATGCTGCCCCTGTTCCGCTCCTACCAGGACAAGCTCGACGCCATCAACCGGGTGATGCGCGAGCAGCTCACCGGCATCCGGGTCATTCGTGCCTTCGTGCGCGAGGAGGCCGAGACCGAGCGCTTCGAGGACGCCAACACCGACATCGCCTGGGTCGGCGAGCGCGTGGGCCGGCTCTTCGTCCTGCTGTTCCCGCTGGTGATGCTCGTGCTGGACGTGACGATCGTCGGCGTCATCTGGTTCGGCGGGCACCGGGTCGGCGACGGCGACGTGGAGGTGGGCACCCTCATCGCCTTCATGTCCTACCTCATGCAGATCCTCATGGGCATCGTCATGGCGAGCTTCATGACGATCATGATCCCGCGCGCGGCCGTGTGCGCTGAGCGCATCAGCGAGGTGCTGGCGACGCCGCCGACCATCACCTCCTCCCCCGACGCCGTCGACACCTTCCCGACTCCTGGAACGGTCGAGATGCGTCACGTCACCTTCGTCTATCCCGACGCCGACGCCCGCGTCCTGGCCGAGGTCAGTTTCACCGTGGAACCGGGCACGACGACGGCGATCGTGGGCTCGACGGCGTCGGGCAAGTCTACGGTGGTGCGGTTGCTGGCCCGGTTGCTGGAGGCGAGCTCGGGTCAGGTGCTCATCGGCGGCACCGACGTGCGCAAGGCCGACCCCGAGGCGCTGTGGGCGCAGTTGGGGCTCGTGCCCCAGCAGCCCTTCCTGTTCGCCGGGACCGTGGCCTCCAACCTGCGTCTGGGGCGAGAGGAGGCCTCCGACGACGAGCTGTGGGAGGCCCTGGAGGTCGCCCAGGCCAAGGACTTCGTGAGCCAGATGGACGGGGGCCTTCAGGCAACCATCGCCCAGGGCGGCACGAATGTCTCCGGCGGTCAGCGTCAGCGCCTGGCCATCGCCCGGGCCCTGGTGCGACGCCCCGACATCCTCATCTTCGACGACTCCTTCTCGGCCCTGGACGTGTCCACCGACGCACGGCTGCGCGAGGCCATGGGGCCGGCCACCGCCGGCATCACGAAGGTGATCGTGGCCCAGCGCGTTTCCACGATCACCGGGGCCGACCAAATCCTCGTCCTGGACGGCGGCCACCTGGTGGGCAGCGGCACGCACACCGAGCTGCTGGCTACCTGCCCCGTCTACCGCGAAATCGTCACCTCCCAGCTCGGAGCGGAGGCCGCAGCATGAGCACCAGCGCGAACAGCAACACAAGCACCGGCACGAGCACGGCCGTCGGCCCCGATGAGCTCAGCGAGGAGGACCTCAAGCTGGCCGCCGAGGCGCAGGCCTCCTCGGGCGACTGGCACGCCGGCCCGCCCCCTGGCAAGGCCGAGGCCTTCTGGCCCTCCTTCAAGCGGATGGTCGGGCTGCTGGGCGCCTACCGGAAAACCCTGGTGGTCGTAGCCCTGGCCGCAGTGGGAACGGTCGTGCTGGCCGTGGCGGCACCCAAGGTGCTGGGCCAGGCGACCAACGTCATCTTCGAGGGCGTGATCTCCACGATGCTGCCGGCCGGCACCACCAAGGCCCAAGCCGTCGAGGCCCTGCGGGCCCGAGGGATGGACGACTTCGCCACGATGCTCTCCGCGATGGACGTCGTCCCGGGCGCGGGCATCGACTACACCCGTCTGGGACGGATCCTGACGGTGGTGCTGGCTCTCTATATCGGCTCAGCAGTCCTCAACTGGCTCCAGGGCTGGCTCCTCAACCGCGTCACGGTCAAAGTCCTCTACCGGCTGCGCGCCCAGGTGGAGAACAAGGTCCACCGTCTGCCGCTGAGCTACTTCGACGCCGTCCAGCGTGGCGAGCTTCTCAGCCGCCTGACCAACGACGTCGACAACGTCACCAACACTCTTCAGCAGTCCCTGTCCAGCGCGCTGACCTCGATCCTCACGGTCGTGGGAGTGCTGGGGATGATGTTCTCCATCTCTTGGAAGCTGGCGCTGGTGGCGCTCATCATCTTCCCGCTCATGGGTGTGGTCTTCGGGGTCATCGGGCCGCGCTCGCAGAAGGCCTTCACCAATCAGTGGGCGCGCACCGGCAAGATCAATACCCGGGTGGAGGAGTCCTTCTCCGGGCACGCCCTGGTGCAGGTCTACGGGCGCACGGACTCGGTGCGCGAGGCCTTCGCCGCCGAGAACGAGGAGCTCTTCCGGGCCTCCCTGCGCGCGCAGTTCCTCTCCGGGATCATGATGCCGATCATGCTGGTCATCGGGAACCTGAACTACGTGGCCATCGCGGTGGTCGGCGGCGCCATGGTCGCCTCCGGTTCCCTGCGCCTGGGCGATGTGCAGGCCTTCATCCAGTACTCCCAGCAGTTCTCCCAGCCCCTGGGCCAGCTCGGCGGCATGGCCACCGCCGTGCAGTCTGGGACCGCCAGCGCTGAGCGGATCTTCGAGCTGCTCGACGCCGAGGAGCAGCGGCCCGACGACGCCGCCCCGGAGAACACCACTACGGCCGCCGCAGACATTGCGGCCGCCGAGAACGCCGACCAGGGTTCGCAGGCCCGCCCCAAGGACCCGGTGGGCCCGGGAGTCATTGAGATGGAGCACGTGCGCTTCTCCTACAGCCCGGAGGTCGAGCTCATCCGCGACCTGTCGCTGCGGGTGGACCCTGGGCACACGGTCGCGATCGTGGGACCCACGGGGGCGGGCAAGACCACCCTAGTCAACCTGCTCATGCGCTTCTACGAGCTCGACGGCGGCCGCATCCTGCTCGATGGGCGCGACATCGCCACCATGACGCGCCACGACGTGCGCCGTCGGACCGGCATGGTCTTGCAGGATCCCTGGCTGTTCGCCGGCACGATCCGCGAGAACATCCGCTACGGGCGCCCCGGGGCCACCGATGAAGAGGTCGAGGCCGCCGCCAGGGCGTGCTTCGTCGACCACATCATCAAGGCCCTGCCACAGGGATACGACACGGTCCTGGAGGAGGACGCCGCCAATATCTCCTCCGGCGAGCGACAGCTGCTCACGATCGCGCGGGCCTTCGTGGCCAACCCGGCCGTGCTCATCCTCGATGAGGCCACCAGCTCGGTGGACACCCGCACCGAGCTGCTGGTCCAGCAGGCCATGAACGCGCTGCGCCAGGGCCGCACGAGCTTCATCATCGCCCACCGGCTGTCCACGATCCGCGACGCCGACACCATCCTGGTCATGGAGCACGGCGACATCATCGAGCAGGGCAACCACGATGAGCTCATCGCGGCCGATGGCGCCTACGCGCGCCTCCACGCGGCTCAGTTCGCCAACGGCGCCACCGTCGCCGTCGAGGACTGAACTTCGGGCCGGGTCGAGCCGAACGGAACTCGACCGGACCGCACTGGCCCCGGTTCGACTAGGCAGGGACCGGGGACGCCGCCCTCATCGGGGGTGGGCAGGGTTTCCCGCCCGCCCCGACGCATTGCGTCAGGCGGCGGCTCGGTGACCTGGTCATGGTCCGGGCGGGGCGTCGACGGGGCCGGCGCGGGCCTCGGCGGTGGCCCGGCGGGGCAGGCCGAGGATTGTCGTCGAGATAGTGACACTGACGGTGACGTCCTCACCGGCCACGGAGCAGGCGCTCATCGAGGCACCGTTGGCGGCAGCGACGCGCTGGGCCATGGCGCAGGGGTCGCCGGGGGCGACCACCGAGGACAGGACCGTGGCACCGGAGATGGCCGCGAGATCAGCGGCGGTCCGGGCCCGACCGGTGGCGCTCTGGGCCTGGATGAGGCCCGCGATGCCGACCGCCGCAGCCAGGAGCACCGCGATGACGCCCAGGGCGTAGACGGTCCCCGAACCGCGCTCGTCCCATCGAGGCCGGCTCATGGGTTGCTCGGCTCGGTGTAGGTGCAGGCGCGGGCGCGCGCCGTCAGGCCCAGCCCACCCAGGGGACCGGGTACGGGCCTGGCGGCGGTGACGCAGGTGAGCTCTCCCTGCTCGACGCCGAGGCTCACCCCTGCGGCCACGCGCTGGGCGGCTTCGGCATAGTCGTCCCGGCCGATGGCGGCCTGACGTGCGGCCGTGCGGGCGGCGTCGGCCACCCGCAATTGGGTGACGCCGGCGCTGACGGCCGCCAGCACGATGAGGAGTACGAGGACGACAGCGGGCAGCGACAGCGCCGTCTCGGCCGTCACCATGCCCTGATCGCTCCGTTCATCGGACTCATCCGCACCGCCGGTTTCACCGGGCCCTTTGGACTCGCCCTGCCCGTGGGCCCGGTGGCCGGGTGGCGGGCGCGACTCGACCCTGCCGCCGGGCCCACGGGAACCGGGACCCGGACGACGACGTCGGCCACCGCCGGGTGGCCGGACCACTCGGGGGCGAGCGCGCCCACCCGCTGCGATGACGCCGCACATCACACCGAGAGCGCCGACTCGATGATGGACCGCAGGGCGCCGCTCAGGCTGCCCGAGCGCATGAGCGCCAGTAGCAGACCGGCGAAGGCCGCGGCCGCCAGGGTCCCAATGGCGTACTCAGCGGTGGCCATGCCCTCCTCCCCGGACGTCAGACGCCGCAGGAGGGTCGGCTGCGCCGACGGGTGGCCCGGACGGGCCAGCATCACGCTGGTGCGCAGCGCGCGCAGAGTGGTGCTCGTAGATCTCCTCATGGTGGTTCTCCTCTGGTTGGTGGGGATCAGCGCGCCGCTGCTCCCCAACGGGCGCCGTGCCCGCCCAACCAGAATCAGTCCGCCCCGGGGTCCCGCGCTCAGGGGCTTCTCGGCCCTGTGGAGGCCACCTGCAGTCCCGGGCCTGTGGCATCGGGGGCCGCCCGCCCTTCAGCCGATCTGCCCGGCCGCGTGGGTCGTTCTCACGGGCGGAGGCATTCCGTGCGTACGGGTGCGCGCGATTTTCTGTGTGGAGACAGTCACGCGGCCGGGTGCAGGATTCCCGTCCCCGTACGCGCGAACCGCACCCGCTGGCGTTGAGAGCCTCAGTCCTCGATGAGCTCGCGGATCTCGGCGGCGGTCAGGGCCGCCGGGCTGAGGCTGCCCGCACCCGCAGCCCCGGCTGCGCCCTCGGCGCCGCCGTCGGTCCCCTCGACGACCCGGGCGAAGAGCTCGGCCTTCTTCTCCTTGAGGGCCATGACCTTCTCCTCGATCGTGTCGGCCGAGACGAGACGGTAAACCATGACGGGCTTGTCCTGGCCGATCCGGTGGGTGCGGTCGACAGCCTGCTCCTCGGTCTGCGGGTTCCACCACGGGTCCAGCAGGAAGACGTAGTCGGCCTCGGTGAGCGTGAGCCCGAAGCCGCCGGCCTTGAGGGAGATGAGGAAGACGTCGGCCCCGCCGGCCCGGAAGGCGTCGATGACCTCCTGGCGGTTGGAGGTGCCACCGTCCATGTAGGCGGTCCGCACGCCGGCGTCTTCCAGGTGCTCGCGCACGCCGGAGAGGTAGCGCGTGAACTGGGAGAAGATGAGCGCGCGGTGCCCCTCGGAGACGATGGGGCCCAGGTGCTCCAGCAGCACCTCGACCTTGGCCGACGGGCTCGGCCGCCGACCGGGCCCCGGCTGCCCCTTGGAGGGCGCGGTGGCCGCCTTTCCTGTCATGCCGCGGACCGGCTTCTTCCCGGGACTATCCGTTCTGGAAGCGTTGTCCCCTGCCTGGGCGTCGACGAGCGCCGGGTCGAGCGCCATCTGCCGCAGGGTGGTGAGCGCCTTGAGGGCGATGAAGCGCCACTGCGCCGTGTCCTCCTCCAACAGCCCGAGGATCTTCTGCCGCTCGCGCGCCAGGCGCTGGTCGTAGGCCTTGCGGTGCTTGGCGCCCAGCTCGACGGCCAGGACCTGCTCGGTCTTGGCGGGCAGGTCCGCGGCCACCTGCTCCTTGGTGCGCCGCAGCAGGAAGGGCCGCATCCGGCGCCGCAGCCGCCCCAGTGCTTCGGCGTCCCCGCGGTCGATCGGCTTGCGGTAGACCTGCCTGAATCGCTCGGGTTCGGGCAGCAGTCCCGGCGCCGCAATGCTCATGAGCGCCCATAAATCCATGAGCGAGTTTTCCAGCGGCGTTCCGGTGATCACGATGGTCGACGGCGTCCGCAGCCGTCGCACGGCCTTGTAGGTGGCCGAGGCGTGGTTCTTGACGAACTGGGCCTCGTCGCACACCACCCAGGACCAGTCCTGGGCGATGAACTCCCCCTCGCACATGCGCGCGATCGTGTAGGAGGTGACGACGACGTCGCAGCGCGCCGTGATCTGCTCCAGGGTCTCCTCGCGCTTGGCGGCCGTCCGCGTCACCGCCCGCACCCGCAGCCCCGGGCAGAAGCGCTCGGCTTGCTCCACCCAGGAGCCGACGACAGAGGTCGGCGCGATGACGAGCACCGGCCCGGTTCCGTCCGGCTCGTTCAGCGCATCGGAGTCAGTCGATTCGCTGTCCTCATCGGTACCGTCGTCGACCGGTGCCTCGCCCCCGGCGCCCTCGCGCTCCTCGACGAGCCGCTGGACGGCGGCGAGTACCTGGACGGTCTTGCCCAGTCCCATATCGTCGGCCAGGACCCCGCCGAGGCCGGCCTGACGCAGGAAGTCCAGCCAGCGGTAGCCCTCGAGTTGGTAGGGGCGCAGCGTCGCCCGCATCCCCTCGGGTACGGGAGCCTCGTCGGCGCTGCCCCCGGCATCGGCGACAGCGTTGTGCCCAGCAGCGGCCTCGGCGGCGCGCGCCCGCTCCAGCAGCCGCCCAACCCGCTCTTTCCAGCGGGCCGTGGCCCGCCCGATGACGCCGAGGGACTCCAGGACCTCGTAGTAGCCGGCGTGCAGGGCACTGACCCGCAGGGTGCCGTGCGCCTGCGGGTCGGCGAGCTCGCGGCCCTCCTCCATGAGGCGGGCCAGGGCCTCGATCTCCGGGCGGTCGATGCTCACCCAGGTGCCCGACTCCAGGAGCACCTCGGGCTCTCCGGCGGCCACGGCCGCCATGAGCAGGGCCAGAGGGATCTCCTCTTCGCCCACGTGGACGCGCACGGACAGGGAGAACCAATCGGGGCGGTCCTCGTCGTCGCTGACGCTGGTGGTGATGACCGGGGTGTCGGCGGCCTCGCGGTAGTCGGGGACGTCGTCGTCGACCTCGACGTCGAAGGCCTCCATCTCGAGCAGAACCGGCAGCGTCTCGGTCATGAATCGGGCCGTGGCCATGCCGCGCAGGTCCAGGGGGTGCCAGACGGCCGGGTGCCGGGCGGCCAGGGGCAGCAAGCGGTTGAGGACCTCGCGGGCCAGGCGGGTCTCCCCCTCGATGTCCCGGCCGGCGGCCCCACCCTCGATACGGCCCTCAGCGGCCGCGGAAAGGTCGGGGACGCCGTGACTGTGCCGGGCCTCGCCGTCCTCGCAGATGTAGCGGATCGACCACTCGGTGGTCAGGTGATGCTCCTCGGCGTCGACGTGGACCGCGAGCGCGGCGCGCAGCGTCGTGGGCCGGGGCATGCGGATGGAGGCGTCGGCGGACAGGATCGGCAGTGCCCGGGTGAGGGCCTCGAGGTGCTCGGTCTCGAAGCGCTCGACGTCTCCGGCCGGGATGGTGATGGCCTCACCGTCGCCCAGCAAAACCCGGGAGAGCGCCTCGGTGGGGCGCGGCTCAATAGGCATGAGGAGCAACTCGCGCCCGGGCATCCACGTGTAGAAGCCGTGGACCGGGTCGCCGATCGGCATGAGGGAGAAACTGAGGTTCAGTCCGGGGTCCTGTAGGCGGCGCAGCTCCTCGACGTCGTCGATCTCCAGGGCGGGGGCGATGACGACGCCTCCGTCCTCCTCCCGGATGAGGTGGACGCCGCCGCGCAGCCCCTCGGCGAGGTGGACGGGCATGCCGTGGCGCTGGGCGGTGGTCAGGGTCAGGCCAGCCGCCATTCCGCGGCGCAGCACGTCCCAGACAAGGGTGGGTGCGGTGGTCAGGGAGATATGGTCGTCGGCGTAGTAGAAGCCGGAGCCGCCGGCCATGCCGGCCAGCTCGCGCAGGACGCCCATGACGGTGTGGTCTACCTCGTCGTCGAGGCCGCCGGTGGCGATCTGGCTCCAGGAGGCGCCCTGCTTGTTCCATCCGCGTTTGCCCTCGATGAGCGGCAGCATAGACAGCCCCCGGGGAGTGCCCCACAGGTTGCCGGGATCGTCGGCAATCTCCAGGGCCATCCGACGGCGGGGCGCGCGCTCCACCTCCAGCAGACCGGCGAGCCGGCTCTCCCAGGTTGGGGGCCGGGAGGCGTCCCCGACATCGGGCTCCTCCTGCGCCAGGGAACGTGCCGTGATGAGCAGGGCCGCCACGTGCTTGCAGTTGGTGCCCACCGGGCACGAGCAGTTGCCGGCCCAGGTCGCCGGGCCTCTCCGGCTGTTCTGCTTGCGGAAGACCATGGTCTGGTAGATGCGGGTGCCCGAGCCCTTGGACTGTGCGCTGATGATGTCCCCGTCCCCGGCGACGCCGATGCCCCGCACCCGGCCCTTGCGCGCGTAGTCCAGGCCGCGCTGGAAGGCCCCGCGGCCGACCCGACTGATGATCTGGTCATCAGTGAGTCCCACCGGCCAGTCGTCATGCCGAATCGCGCGCGCCATGGCCACCAGGTTACGGACCGGGCTCGACACGATCGCGAACCGCCGGCATGCCGGCCCAACGCCCAACGCGAACGGGTCCGGCTACGCACCTGGTGAGACGGGAGCTGGACGAGAGTATGGCCCCGGGCTCCAACGTCTCCCCCTCCGGGAGGACCCGAGCCGGATCCGGATCTCGCACCTACGAGGGATCACAGATGGGTCACGGCGCGTTGTACTGGATACATGAATGCGATGCTGATCTGTGAAGAATTGTTCCTCCTGCTGACCAAGGACTCCGGAAAGCCCGAGAGTCGCATGACCTACCCGACCTACGGACTCACCGGCGCACTGCTCACCGACCTGCTACTGGCCAGCCGCATCTCCCTGACCGAGGACCGCAGCCCCCGCGTCTACATCGTCAACTCCGGGCCCACCGGGCACCCCGTGCTGGACTGGGCGCTGACGGTCCTGCCCGCCAAGGACGGCAAGCGCTTCTCCTCCCTGGTCCCGTGGGGCAAGCTCAACCCCACCCACCGTATTGCCGAGTCCTTGGAGGCGGCCGGCACCATCCGCATCCACACCGGAGGCCTGTTCGGCTCCTTCAACCCGACCTATCCCACACTCGACCCCGTCCCCGAGCGGCAACTGCGCGAGCGCATTGACGGCGCCCTGCGCGGGGTGCAGCCGCCCACCGGACCGGACGTCGCCCTGCTGGCGATCCTGCAGGCACTCAATATCGCGCCGGTCGTCCTGCCGCAGCAGGAGACCGGGCTCAGCCGCGGTGAGCTCAAGCGCCGGATCAAGGAGCTCTCGGGGGAGAACCCCGTGGGCCGCGCGGTGCAGCGAGCCGTGGACGCCACGACGATGGCTATCATCGCGGCCACGAGCGCAGCGGTGGTGTCGACCAACTGATCGGAGGCCACCCCGCCGCCAAGACTCGCCCTCGTGGCCGGCCAGTCATCGGCGGCCGAGTCCCCTGCAGCACGCCAAACCACATCACCCGCAACCGAGAGCCCGCAGCAGCAAGTCCTGCTCGACGTCGGACAACGGCTCGGCCCCGTCGTCTCCGGTCGCAAAGGCGATCCCGACGAGGACCGCTCCCAGGACCAGTCGGGCTCCGGCATGAGGATCCAGATCGGGAGCGCCCTCACTGCGCGCCCGGGCCCGGTCCCGGATCTGCTCCAGGTGAGAGCCAGTGGCGGCGAGGAGCTCCCCGAGGAGCAGTTCCTTGAGCTCCGGGTCCTGCGGCAGCTCGCCCAGAAGAGACAGCACCGCCTGGCCTGTGGCCCCCGACAGCGCCCGGTTCTTGTGGGCGATGAAGGCCTGCAGGTCACCTTGCAACGAACCGGTATCGAAGTCCTCAGCCGCGGCAGCGCCGGAATCCACAGCCTCGTCGGTCACGCCGATCTCGATCATGCGCCTGGTCGAGGCCAGAACGAGTTCGCGCTTGGTGGGCCACCGGCGGTAGAGGGTGGCGGTGGAGACGCCCGCACGCCGGGCCACGGCTGCCGTCGTCAGCGCGGCGTAGCCGCTCTCGGCCAGGAGGTCGCGCACGGCCAGCATGATCGCCGGCCCCAGAGCGGCGTCAACCGGCCGCCCCGGGGCGCGCTTGCCCCTCGGCGCTTGTGAGCCCACTGCGTTCATGGGGCGATCGTACCGACCAATAATGAAACTGATTGACTTCGTTTCCTAGAGCTGTCAGGCTGCGTCCATGCGATCTTCGGCAGCACACTCCACTGACAACTTCGACTCCACCATCGATCTGAGCGGCATCCCGATCGACACCAGCAGCCCCGTCATGGTCACCAGCGCCACCGGCTACCTGGGCAGCTGGGTCACCAAGTGCCTGCTCGACGCCGGCCTCACCGTCCATGCCGCCGTGCGCGACCCCCAGAACACGAACAAGGTGGCCCACCTGAATCGCATCGCCGAGCAGGCGCCGGGCACCCTGCGCCTCTTCTCCGGCGATCTGCTCCAGCCCGGCTCCTACGACGAGGCGATGGAGGGCTGCGCGGTCGTCATCCACACGGCCTCCCCGTTCATTCGCGCAGTCGATGATCCCCAACGAGATCTTGTCGCCCCAGCACTGCAAGGAACTCGCAACGTGCTGGCCGGAGTCGGACGCACACCATCAGTCACGCGAGTGGTCCTCACCAGCTCAATCGCCGCCATGTACGGTGACGCCGCGGATATCGAGGGCTACCCGGGGCGAATCCTGACCGAGACCTGCTGGAACACCACCTCCTCCCTGTCCCATGAGCCCTACCCCTACTCCAAGACGCTTGCGGAGAAGGAGGCGTGGCGACTGGCCGCAGGACAGGATCGGTGGAGGCTGGTGACCATCAACCCGTCCATGATCCTCGGCCCCTCACTGGGCAGCGCCCCCACCAGCGAGAGTTTCACCACGATCCGGATGATGATCGACGGCACCGCTCGCCTCGGGGCGCCACGCGTGGGAATCAGCGTCGTCGATGTCCGCGAGGTGGCCCAGGCGCATATCGCCGCCGCCTTCCTGCCCGAGGCCCACGGCCGCTACATCGCTTCCGCGGAGGATACCGACATCTTCGCGCTCACAAGCACTCTGCTGCCGCGCTTCGGCAGGTCGCTCCCATTGCCGCGGCGCGCCCTGCCTCGGCCAGTAGTAGTGGCCATGGCGCCCAGGCTTGGACAGACTCGAACCTATATTCGACGCAATGTGGGTTACACGGTCCGCTCCGATGCCTCCCGGAGCCGCCTCGAACTGGGCACCCGTTACCGGCCAGCCCAGGCGTCACTGGAGGAGATGGTCGAGCAGATGCTCCCCTAGCTCGGCAAAAGACCGGCGTCACCCGCCTCGGGGCCGACGGCGCCTGGCAGCCCGGGCCGTGCCGCCGCGCCGTCGTGAGTGGTGCCAGCGCTCGCGCCACAGGGCGTGGTCCTGCTCGATCTCGGCCAGGCGAGCAGCCAGGCGATGCGACTCCTCCAGCGACAGCCCCCGGGCGTGCACCCCCAGCTCGGCCAGACGCTGAATCGCCGGCGTCGCCTGCTCGCGCAGATCGGGCCAGCCCACCAGGTCGGGCTGGGCCCGCCGACTCACCCCTCCGGCCGGGGCGAGAGAGTCCGCCGGCAACCTGATACCGCTGGGCGGCGACGCCGGCCGCCGCGGCTCCGAGACGTGCTCACCGGCCGGGACGGTGGCCTCCTCGGGGGTGCGCCCGTCGGGAGCGGCGGGTCCCTGGGCCACGCGCATCACCTCGTTGGCCGGAACGTGGTCGCTCTTGCGCCCCAGAGCCAGCCCCGCAGCCGGCATAACGAGCACCGAGAGCACCCCGGCCAGCACGAGCGTGGAGGCGAAGGAGGTCGACATGGCCTCGGCGCTGACCGCCACCTGGGTGACGGCCACGATGATGGGCAGCGCCGTCGTCGAGTAGACGGCGATCTGGAGGCTCTGGCGCATCGAGTAGGCGCGCGAGCCATCTCGACGCCGCTCCATGCGAGAAGCCAGCCATACCGGCACCCCCCGCACGAGTACCAGCAGCACGAGGAAGGCCAGCAGGTTGACCACGTCCCCGACATGGAGGCCGAGATCGATGCCCATGCCGGAGGTCACGAAGAAGATCGGCACGAAGAACCCGTAGGCCAGGCCGTCGAGCTTCTCCTCGAACTGGGCGTCGCCCTCGGGCAGGACGTGGCGCAGCACGAAACCGGCGGCAAAGGCCCCCAGGATGACATCGAGGTCGAAGACGGCGGCGATCGCGCACAGCCCCACCAGCAGCAGGACGGTGGCTCGGATGGTGGTCTGCGCCGTCGTCGAGGCTCCTAAGTGGATGGCCTTCACCAGGCGGCGCCCCACGCGTTTGACGCGGCTGGTGAAGCGAACGATGAGCAGGGTGATGACGAGGAAGACGCCCAGGATCACCAAGCTCGCCCAGGTGGAGCGCGAGCCCAGCAGCAGCGCCATAAGGAGGATCGGGCCGACCTCGCCGACGGCTCCGTGGTTGAGGATCGAGGCGCCCACCGCCGTGGGCAGCAGACCGCGGTCGCGCAGAATCGGCAGAATCGTACCGATCGCCGTCGAAGTCATCGCGATGGCGATGGCGATGCCGTTGGCCGATAGCGCGCCACCAGTCACCCCGATAACCGTCACGGCCCCGAAGGCCAGACCCAGCGAGAGCATCCAGGCGATGGCGGCGTGACGCCCGCCCGCCCCGCGCAGCTCGTTGACGTCGATCTCGTAGCCGGCCATGAGGAAGAGGAAGGCGACGCCGAGCTCACGCAGCAACTCGATGGAGGAGCCCTCACCGGCCAGCCCCAGGCCATGGGGGCCGATGACCATACCGCCCAGGATGAGGAGGACCACCTCGGGCACGAGCCGCTTGGGGATGGTCCATGAGACCAGCGGTGCCACGAAGGCCACCGCCACGATGAGCAGCAGGGAGGTGAGGACCTGAGCCAGGTCAGTCATAGATGCATCGCCTCCTTGTCTCTGGTCGATCGGGTGCGGGGAAGTTGGGATCGCAGCAGGGCCGGGCCCGGCGCATAAGTCTGCACGAGCCAGTGAGACTACCCCGACCTCGACGGGCCGAAGGCATCAGTGCGTTCGCAAGACCACCCGAACCCTTGATGACGTGATGCGTTGATGCGTTGATGCGACCATGATCGTGTGAGGACAACACTTGAAATCGATGATCGGGTTCTGTCCCTCGCCCGTGAACGTGCCCACCGCGAAGGAGTGTCACTTGGGCGCACCGAGATGACGAACACTGATCGCCTGCGACGTGGTCTCTGGGCTCAGCGAGCTGACATCACTCGATGAGCACGTCTTTCTTGTCGACGACGCCCCGCTCGCCGAACCGTCCATCAGCTTTTCAGGCCTGAAGGGCCCGAAGCAAGTGACCGACCTGCACCTGGTAGACCTCGCTGCACACCACAATGCTGTTCTCGCGACCATGGACGGACGCATGCTCCAGGCACTCACGTCACCAGACCGTCGATACCTCGAGCTCATTCCTGTATAGGCGAGACTCAATCAGTCCCACAGAGACGCAGAGGCATCCGAGGGAGCGCGGGCCGCCACAAGGCGTCACAATGGAGGCATGCTCATGCCGTACGCCCCCTCCGCCGAACCACTCACGCGCCTGGCCGATGGGACGGTCAAGCAGATCAACCCCTTCACCGGCACCGAGGTGTGGACCGTGCCGGGCCGCGCCAACCGCCCCATCTCGCACCCGGTGGCCGAAGTCCGCCCGCTCGAGACGGCCGATCGCACCCACAGCTGCGCCTTCTGCTCGGCACGCTACCTGGACACGCCTCCGGAGAAGGCGCGCGTCGTGCGCCGGACCGACGGCGGCTTCGAGCGTCTCGACACCGTGACCGCCTCCGCCCTGTTCGACACGGTGGCCGAGTTCCGGCGGGTGCCCAACCTCTTCGAGATCCTCTCCTTCGACTACTGGCACATCAACCACGGCTACGAGATCCCCGACGCCGCCCGTGAGCGCATGGAGGCCTACCTGGCCGAGCCGGCCGGCGTCGAGCACGTGGAGCGGGTGGCGCGCACCAAGCTGGCGGCCGCGGGCGCGGACCCGGCGTCCTGGGACTCGATGGACGCGCGGGCCCGCCAGACCTTCCTGGCGGCCTTCTTCGCCGGGGGCCACGACGTCATCATCGGTCGGCGCCACTTCACCGACGACGCCGTCGACACCTCTGCCCTGGCCGGCTCGGGAACGCTGAGCGTGGCCGAGCACCGCGCCTACACGCACCTGGCGATCCACGCGATGCAGAGCCTGTACGAGGCCAACCGATGGGTGCGCTACGTGGCCGTCTTCCAGAACTGGCTGCGACCGGCCGGGGCGAGCTTCGACCACCTGCACAAGCAGCTGGTCGGTATCGACGAGCGCGGCGTGACCAGTCAGCTGGAGCTGCAGAAGGTGCGGGCCAACCCCAACTTGTACAACGAGATGGCAGTGGACTACGCCGCCTACCAGGGGCTGCTCGTGGCGAGCAACGAGCACGCGGTGGCCTTCGCCGGGTTCGGGCACCGCTACCCGACGCTGGAGGTGTACTCGACGTCGGCCATGCCCGAGCCGTGGCTCATGAGCCGCGAGGAGGTCGACGCCGTCGCCGACCTGGTCCACGCCCTGCACGCGGCCACGGGCGCGGACGTGCCCAGCAACGAGGAGTGGCACCACAAGCCCCTCGACGTGGACCAGCCCATGCCCTGGCACATCACGCTCAAGTGGCGGGTCTCCACCCTGGCCGGGTTCGAGGGCGGCACGAAGATCTACCTCAACACGATCGACCCGTGGACGCTGCGCAACCGCGTGGTGGCCAGACTGGAGGACCTGCGGGCGGACCGGCTCATCGCGCCGATGACCGTGGGCGAGGAGTGTCCGATGACGCCCAACCGGCTCCTGTACAACCCGATCCTCACCGCCCGGCCATGAGGCCTGTCCGGCACAGACCGACGTCGTCGACGGCGCCGGACTGGGCGGGCCGTACTGCACGAGGCCCAGGGTGTACTGACCAGGGGTCGTCCGTACTGCGCGGGATCGGGGCTCGCCTGGAGTACGTCCCGACTTTCCCCAGTAGTCCCCAACGCTCGTGGAGTACGGCGAAGCAGTGAGCGAGAAAGTGGGCCCGCCGTACCCGGCAGCCTCAGCAGCCCAAGGCGCTGCGCTCCTCGGGGCCCACCCAGCCCGAACGGCCCTCCAGGGCGCGGAACCAGCGGGCCAGGGCCGGCCAGAAGGAGATCGACGGCGCCTCCCCGCCGGGGTAGTGCTGGCGTCCGCCGTACTCGTAGGACTGGACGGTGGTGAACAGGCGGATGTCGCTACCGGTGGGCTTGTCACCGCACAGGAACTGGCCGATCGAGACGACGGCGGACAGGGCCGGCCCGTCGAGCATCGTCAGGCCGTCCTCGCGGGAGGCCTCCATTCGCGTGGCCCGGGCTAGGAGGGTGTCGATGACGTCGAAGCCCACGAGCACACCGTTGGCGGCAGCGGCGGCCTTCTCCGGGTCCTTGGAGTGCGTGGCCACCGCGTGGCCGATGTTGATCTGGGAGCCGATCCACTCGTCCCAGGCGTCGGTGGAGTTGCGACGGTTGAGCGGATAGAGGTCCGGGGCACCCTCGCGCTGGAGGTCCCACCAGGCGGTGGACAGGTCGAAAAGCATGTCACCGGAGTCGTCGCTGACGACCTCACCGGTGGTCATGTCCACCAGGGCCGGGACGGTGGGGGGCGGCTCGTAGCCTGGGGTCTTCTCGTAGACCTCGGCCAGGGAGCGGGCGCCGAGCGCCGGGTCGACGCCGGGCTCGCCGTTGGGGCCGGTCAGCTCCCAGTAGCCGTCCGCACCCTTGCCGTAACTCCAGGACACGGGGATCGCCTCGGTCAGGCCGAGCAGGCGCCGGGCGATAAGGACGCGGCGGCACCACGGGCACGAGCCCGCCGCCACGAGTCGATAGCGCCCCGCCTCCACGGGTAGATCGCCGCTGGGTATGAATCGGTGTGAGACTGCGATGGCCATGGGGTGCCTCCCGGGAGGGTCGTCAAGGGGGTCGTGATGCCCAAGGCTTATCATTCCTCGCCCGGCTGCGGCCGTCAGCCGATTCACACGGGGCGAACCTCCCACGCATCACATTCGCGATACGCCACCCGCCCGTGCCCCACGGGGACCTTTGACGCGTACGGAGACGCCCTCGACTCAACGGGGGACACTCCGCGCGTACGGGGGCTGGATTCCTGTCCCCGTACGCACGACACTCCCCCGGCCGCACAGGAATGTCCCCGACGGCGGGCGAGACGCAGCGCCGAGGGTCAGCGCAGCGTCTCCTCGATGGAGACCACGAACTCCAGGGCGTCGTGCCCGTCCCACTGCGGCTCGCCCAGCAGGTCTCGCACGCGGGCGCAAGCGGCCAGCGCCTCCTGGCGCTCGCCGCGCTCGGCGTGCAGGCGCGCCAGCATGCACAGGGCGCGCGAGGCCGAATCCCGATCCTCGGTGTCCATGTATCCGTCGTAGGCGGCCTCGCAGTGCTGGACGGCCTGCCAATTCTGGCCGGTGCGCCACAGGATCCAGGCCATGTCGTCGTGCCAGTCGCCGATCTCCCAGGCCGAGGAGTATCCCTCGGTGTCGGCCACCCCGGCGAAGGCCTGGCGAGCCTCCTCCATGACCTCCTGGGCCTCGGCGAGCCGGGCGCGGGCCATGGGCAGGGTGAGGTCATCCACCAGCGCTCGGGCCGAGCGGCGCAGCGCCCGGCCCCGGTCCAGACGCCCCTGGTCGGTGCGGGTGTCCTCCAGGTCGGCAGCCCGACGGAACAGCGCGGCGGCGCGCACATTGTCCTTGAGGTTGGAGGCGGCCATCGCCGCGTGCGAGAGGTACTCCCCCGCCAGCGCCCGACGTCCCTGGTCCTGGAGGATCCGGGCGGCAGCCAGTGAGTGCTCGCCGACGCTCTCCTCCTCGCCCATGGCCATGCCGGTCTGGGCCAGGAGCCGGTGCAGGTACAGGGCGATGCTGTCCGCCCCGGCGCGTTGCGCCAGCGACAGGGCGGACTCCAGGACCTCGGCGCTCTCCAGGTAGCGTTCGGAGGCCTCCAGCGCCGAGCCCAGCGACAGCAGTGAGGCCACGGCGTACAGGGTGATGCCTGCGGCCAGCATGATGTTGGCCTGCTCGCGGAACTGGGTGATGGCCTCGTCGAACTGGCCCACCCCCATCGAGGAGATGCCCAACAGGCGCCGTCCGCGGGCCGCCAGCACCGGGGAGACCATCTCGTGGCGGCGCATGACCTCCTCGGCCAGGAGGCAGCCGTTGTAGACGTCGCCGCACTCGGCCAGGACCTCGGCGCGCGCCATGTCGAGGATGTCGTCCATGCGCTCGGCGTGGCGGTCCTTGGGGACGGCCGCGGCGGCCCGGGCGACGACTTGGATCGCCCCGAGCGCCTCGTCCCTGGCGTGCAGGTCGGTGAGGACCGAGGCCCCCACGAGCAGCGCGTCGGCGGCCAGTACGAGGGCGTCGGTGCCCCCTGGGTCGAGCAGCTCGGTGTACACCAGATCCTCCACCTGCGCCTCGATCTGCCCGATGAGCGCGGTGGCGCGCCGCAGGCGCCGGTCGCGCTCGGCCTCCTGGGAGCGCTCGGCAATGGAGTCGGCGGTGATCTCGTTGTCGAGGTTGAGCAGGTCGACGTAATAGGCGCCCAGCGGCCCGAAGGCCAGCTCGATGAGGGGGCGGATCCGCAGGCGCTCGGCGATGGCCTCCTCCATCTCGGTGCGGCAGGTCAGAGCGGCGGCCCGCAGCAGCCCCGTGTGGTACTCCAGCCCCGGAATCTCCTCGCCAGGAGGCGGCAGCAGGTCGCGCGTGGCGACCTGGTCGACGACGTACCAGTAGTCCATCGTCGATGAGCCGATGCAGCGGCGGTGCTCGACGTAGCGGCGCACTGCCTCCTCCCCGCTGCGCACCGGCCGGGGCCGCACGAGGTCCACCAGGGGGAAGGGCTCGTCCCCGCCCTGGTGGCTGGTGGCTCCGCGTCCGGCGCGGGAACGCCGGCCTCCGGCCTCCGGGCCCGACGACGTCGTGCGGGGCGCGTGCTCCCGGACCGAGCCGTCGTCGTCGGCCACGAGTCCCAGCAGGGAGGCGACATCGGGCTCGGCACCGTCCTCATCCGTGGTCAGGCTCGTCTGGGCTGGCTCGGGCAACTCCTCGGAGGGTTCCAGAAGGTCGACCTCCACCCCCAGCCCGTGGACCGCGCCGGGGGCGGTGTCGAAGGCGGCCCGCGCCAGGGAGCGCTCCAGGTGGTCGGAGATCGTGCTGTTGCCGTTGCGCACGTCGAACTGGTGGGCCAGGCGCCGGGCCCAGCCGGTCATTTCGGCGTAGGCGCGCGAGATGGTGGTGGAGGCGGCCAGCCCCGGCATGGGGTACCACAGGTCGGCGGCCGGGAGCTCGACGCCCAGTGCCTCCTCGCCGCGGCCGGCCCGCTCGGCCTCGCGCAGCACCAGGCTCATGCCGCGCAGGGCCGACAGCAGCACGTAGGCGGACTCGGCCTGGGCCAGCCAGGGCAGGTGGCGTCGCAGGACGTCCAGACCGCGGTCCACCCGGCCCACGAGCGCCAGGTACTCCAGGTGGTAGGCCACGGAGATGAGGGCCTTGGGCGTACGGCGGATCTCCCGGTAGGAGCGCAGGTGCGCCTCCCATGCCGCCCGCGGCCGCCCGGAGGCCAGCAGGGGCAGCAGCACGAGGGACTGCATGGTCTGGGGCTGCACGGAGCAGCCGACGGCACCGGTCAGCACGGGCACGGCCGTGGCCACGGCCAGATCCCAGGCCTCGGTGCGGTAGGCGAAGGCGACCTGGCGCATGGGGTCACAGCCCTCGCAGTCGGCGTTCTCATCGCGGTGGGTGGCCCGCCAGGCGGCCAGCTCCTCGGCGGCCTCCTCCTCCAGGCCAAGCAGGCCCGCCACTGAAGCCCGCTCGCCGTGGACGACATGCATGGAGGCGCCCTCGGCGCGGTAGAACTCCTCGAGACTGGCCTCGAGCTGGCGGACCTTGTCCTTGGAGACCTTGGGGTTGGCGCCGGCTACGGCCACCGCCCACTTGAAATGCCAGTGCAGGGTGCGCACCTGGGCGTCGTCGAACAGCTCGGGGCGGCGCTGGTAGCGGGCCAGGTTCCACACGAAGGGCGCCAGCGCCTTCCACTCCTCGTTGCCCTGCTGGTAGGCCTCGGTCAGGGCCAGCCGGGTGGCGACCCGAAGGTCCTCATCGCCCAAGGCGTCCGCCCAGCTGACGGCCTCCGCGACGAGGGCCGAGGCCTTGGGGCCGTGGCCGAGGGCATCGGCGTAGGCCAGGCGCTCGAGGATGTCTTCGCGTGTTGTCATGGGGTCTGTCCTTCCGGGCGAAGCCTGGCGTTGCGCCGTCATGAGGCGAAGGCTCCCACCATGTCCTGCGAGGACGCGCGGAGAATGGTCCACGCGCCCCGGGAGCGCCGCGGGAGGAGACCCGCCATCCCGGGCCGCTCGACGGTGAACGGCGGCGTGGGCATATCGGGCTCCTTTCGTCCAGCGGGGCGGTTGTCCGACGTCCAGTGTTACCGAACAGTTATAGAATCCGCTACCGCTGCGGCAACGGGCAACTCGGTCGCAGGGCATGTCGGGAGCCGACGCCGTACCCCGACCGGCCGGTTTCAGAACCGCCCGCCCCGGTGACGGCTCCCACCACTCCAGTGTTTCCAACGAGTTTCGGGCGACTGGGGTCGTCGACCCCGTATGGACTACGACACGAGCAGGGGCTCGGGGGTGTCGGTTGTCTCAACCTCGGTTCCGCCGTCAGCATCACCCGGGGAGGTCGTGCCCTTGTCACTCTTGACGCCGGCGGCGGGCTCTGCGTGGATGCCCGCCCGGACCCGCGCATGCGCGTCGGCTCCTGGGCCGTCGACGAAGACGGCCATCTCGACCGTCGCGTCCGTCAGCCCGTCCATCACCGCCTCCGTGGGCGTGTCCGCGCTCGTATCCGGCCGGCCGGCGGGCTCGGCGACGTCAACGAGCCGGGTAGGGTCAACCGGTTCGGCGGACCCGGCCATATCAGTCGCCTCGGGCAGTGCGACGACGGCCGCCTCCTGCGCGCGGGCGGGCTCGGCGTCGGAGTCGATATCGCGGCGAGTGCCGGCACCGCCGTCGAGTAGGTCGAGGACCTCGCGCAGGGCCTCGTCGATACCGTTGAGGGCGAAGTCCATGGCGCCGGCGAGCTGGGCGTCGTCGAGCCCGACGGCGATGTTGATGAGGACCTCGGCGCACAGGCCCAGACCGGCGTCGTCGACCTCGGTGTAGAGGGCGGGGATGAGCCGGCCGCTGGAGACCTCCTGGGCCACGGCGCGCACCCGCGAGAGCTCCGCGGGCCCTGGGGCCGGGCCGTCGAACTGGTGGTGGGCGCGCACGACGAGGATGCGGCGGTCGACCACCATGAGCACGTAGTCGAAACCGGCCACCCGGGAGCGCACCACCCCCTCGGACAGGTCCATGTCGTAGCCGTAGCCGCGCTCGGCGAACCAGGCGGCGAGCCGCCTGAGGGTCACGGTCGGGGTGACGGACCCCTCCGGCTGGTTCCACCAGGCCATCAGTCCTCCTCCCAGGTGATGAGCTCGGGGAATCGATCCTCCACGGCGGAGAAGAAGGCCCGGGTCATTCCCAGACCCATGTCCATGAAGGCGTCGAGCTGGACGTCGCTCATGCCCGCGCCGATGTAGGCCACCATTTGGGTGCTCAGCAGCAGCGAGCTCGGGTCGTGGGCAGGGGTGACGGCCAGGTCCGGCCCGTAGGTGGAGCGGTGCTGGGTGTCGATGAAGGCGCGCATCTCGTCGAGTCTCTCGGCCGCCGGGCGCCCGCGCCACATGCCGGCCACGACCAGGGCCGCTTCCTCGTCATGCAGGTAGACACCGATGTCGCAGCCCGGGAAGCCCATGAAGACGGCGCCGTCCTCCTCCGGCCCGGCAGCGATGCCGCGCTGGGACAGCCAGTTCTCGACCCTGGTCAGGGTCAGTGCCGGTTGCACGCTCATGGACGTTCTCGACTCCTTCCCAATACGAGGTCCGATGCAGATCTGGTGAGGGGCTCTGATGCGGGGATCGCGGCATGGGCTGTGACGCCCGGACCGGCCGCCGGCACCGGCGCGCAAGCCGGTCTCAGAACTCGATATCTGCCGCGATGTCCGCGACGGTGTCGACCTGGCCGGCCCCGGTCTGTGCGCTGCGCACGCTACCCGGAGAGGCCCCCTGACTCATAGCCGGGTTCGAGGCGCCGACGGCGTCGGCCCACCCCATCGGGGCCGAACCGCCCTGG
>NZ_JH470349.1:149020-156706 GCF_000239715.1 Actinomyces sp. oral taxon 849 str. F0330
CGGGCCGTCCGGGAGCCGTCCCAGCGCCTGATCCAAGGAGCGGCCCAATACCCCGGAGGCCGACTCGGCCAGTGTCAGGCAGCGCGAGTCCATCTGCTCGGGCGTCTTGTAGCCCCGGCGGGCGGCGGCGCGCCGTCCCTTCCCCGTGCGCGAAGTGGGCTCGGTGCGCGAGCCGCGGGAGCGCTGTGATGCGCCTGCGCCTCCTCGCCCGGCCGCCCTGGCGCCGGGAGAGCTGTCTTGGGACTTCTTGCGGAAGCCGACCATGGTGGTCCTTTCGGGAGCGGTGTCGAGCGGCCGCGGGCCGCACGGGGAGCGAAGAGTTGAGGAGCCGACGGGCTCAGCGACGGACTCGGCGGAGAATCTCTGGGAGCGTCGTCGGGCTCGGGCCGCGTCCGCGGTGCCGGCGGGCCAGGCCGGGCGGGCGGCAGGATGGGGACGTTAGCGGGGCACCTCGCAGGAGAGCTGGTCGGCGGCGTGGGCCTGCTGGCTCCACAGCTCTTCGGTGAAGGTGTCGTCCAGAATGGAGCGGGCCAGCGGCTCGTCGGGGCGCATGATGTCGCGCACCGTCTGAAGGATGAGCTGGCGCCGGTCGGTCAGGCCCTCCTGACCGAGGATCTGGGCCGATCGGCCCAGGCCGCCCATGAAGTTGACGTACTCCATGGCGTGGTACTGGGGGGAGACCTCGTCGGGGCGCAGCTGGTGGGTGCGCGTCTCCAGCGCGTTGCGCACGTCTCGGCGTAGGGCGTCCTGGCCGCCCTCGGAGCGCACGTAGAAGGGCAGCAGGCGGTTCATCATGAGGTGGTGGGCGATGGCGTAGTCGACGTAGTAGAAGAAGGCCAGGCCCACGCCCTCCTCAGCGGACTGCTCGGACTCGGACTTCTGCCATTCGGCGTAACAGGTGGTCTTGGCGACCTCCTTGGCCCAGGTGGGCGCGGCAGCCATGGCCTCGGTCGGCTGGAAGGCCACGCGCGACTTGCAGCGCGGGCAGGTGATGAACACCGGCATGTGGTAGAGCTCGGGCAGCGGCACCGGGTCGCCGCATTTGTCGCAGGTGAAGGAGAACTGGGCCTGGCGCCAGTCGGTCATGGCCCGGTTCCACTCCTCGCGGGCCTGCTCGGCGCGGCCGGGGGCGAAGACCTCCTCGATGATGTTGCGCAGGCGCACCTCGAAGCCGCCCACGAGGTTGGCCGCCTCCTGGAGGCGGGCGGAGAGCTGGCGATCCTCTTCGATGGACAGGTCGGCGTCGATGTCCAGGAACGGGGCGAAGTGCTTGGCGAAGACCCGCTGGGCCTTGGTGTGCAGGAACATGATCTGGGCCTCGACCTCCGAGCGGAAGGCGGAGACGGAGGCCGGGTCGGTGATCTGCATCTCCATCGCGGTGCGGGCCGAGCTGACACCGAACTCCCGGGCGCGGGCCTCCAACCGGTCCAGATAGGTGCTCAGGCGCTGAGTGAGTGCCTGAAGCCGCCGGTAGTAGCGGACGTAGGCGGACATGTCAGGCTCCTTGCGGTGGAGGATCGGGAGTATTACTGAGGAAGGCACCGGTTGCCGGGGTTGTCTGGGCGCGGCTCGGTGCCGGCGACGACGCCGACTCGCGAGCCTGGCGCAGAAGGCACCCACGGCTGCCAGCACTGTGGATGCTACTCAACTGGAGACTTCAACTGCGACCTGATCGTGATCTTTTGAAATCGCGGAGCCCAAAATCTGGGCAGGGCTCCCCCTTGCCATTCCTCCGACGATATGGCTTCTCGACTGTCTACAACGGCGGCGCCGAGCCGGAGAAAAGTCGGGGCCGCCCTCCAAGTGGAGAAACTCAAGAAGCGTCGACAAGTGACAAGGATCATAGTGTCGGTGCTGGTGTCAATGGCCCGATCATGGCGTCCGTTGTGATCTGGCCGTGACTCGGCCAGGGCTGACGGGACAGGTGCCTGAAGGCAGTCGCTAGCCACGGCGGGCCTGGCGGGAACGCCGTGAGGAGCAGGCGGGACGGATGGCGGTCGAGAGCAGGTGCGCCTCCCCACCCAGACCGATAGGCTGAAACGGTCCGCGGGTACCACCCCTCGACCTCTATCCGACACTGTCGTCAAGCACCCAAGGCGCAGTTGCCATGTCTCATGTCAAGACGGCGATGATCATCTGGTCAGTCCTGGCCCTCGGCCTCATCATCTACTACGTCTGCCTGCGCCAGCACGTGCTTCGCATCCAGGACCCACGGGGCGAGGTCTACGGAGCCGCCGCACTCACGGTAGTGACGCTCGGGGGCCTCCTCGCGGCCCTGGTCATCCGCATCGTCACAGCGTTTCTGCACCGCCCAGCCGCGGCGGCCGCCATCTCACTGCAGATCTCGCTGCTGACCGGCGCCCTCCTCATCCTCATGGTGGCGCTGTCGCAAGTCACGGCTTTCACGCCCGCCGTCGAGGGGCCCGACCCGATCTCGGAGCTGCGCTCCGTCACCGTCAACGGCCGCACTGAGTGGCTGTCCCTGCGCGGCCAGGACCGTAGCAAACCCGTCCTGCTGTTCCTCTCCGGCGGGCCCGGAGGCTCACAGCTGGTGACCGCCCGTCACTGTTTCGCCGACCTGGAGCGCGACTACGTCGTCGTCACCTGGGAGCAGCCGGGGGCGGCGAAGTCCTACAGCGCGATCAGCCCCGCGGATATCACTCTCGACACCTACCTCTCCGACGGGGCCGCGGTCACTGAGATCCTCAGACGGGAGTTCGGTCAGGACCGCATCTACCTCATGGGCGAGTCATGGGGCTCGGCACTGGGGCTCATGATGGCGCGCGAGCACCCGGAGTACTACCGGGCTTTCGTCGGCACGGGCCAGATGATCGACTTCCTCGAGACCGAGAGGATCGACTACCAGATGGCTCTCGAGGACGCCCGGAGGACCGGGGACCGGAAACTCGTCGACAAGCTCGAAGAGCAGGGACCACCGCCCTACAAGTCGGGCATCGCCCTCAAGACGAACGCCTACCTCTCCCCCCTGTATGGGACGTCGGCGCGTACCGGACAGCTCCATGGCGCCACCTTCTCCACCATGGACGGACCCTACGGGGTCGAGTACGGCCTGCTCGACAAGGTGTCTTTCTTCTGGGGCCTGTACCGGACCTTCGATTCGTTCTACGGCAAGCTCTACCCGATCGACCTCCGCCAGTACGCGGCCGAACAGCAGATCCCGATCCATATCTTTCACGGCCGCTACGACTACAACGCGCCCGCCGGCCTGGTGGAGGACTACTACGCACGGCTGAGCGCGCCGCGCAAGTCGCTGGTCTACTTCGAGCACTCGGGCCACAACCCCTGGCAGACCGAAAACGAGCTCTTCATCGACCACGTGCGGCAGGCCTTCGCCGAGTCGGCCTGAGGCGGCTCCGCGCGTTCGTAGGGTAGGTCTCGCATTCGTACCCTTTACCCCTCGAACGCGCACCCTAAGGCACGAACGCGGCGTGCTCGGCACACTAGCGGGGCTACGACTGCTCGCGCTCAGCCTCCTTAAGGGCCCGGGTGAGCGCCTCCGACACCCCGCGCGCACCGAGACTGCGCTTCTTGGCGCTCAGACGCTTGAGCGCCCACGTGAACAGGTCCTCCCGGGAGACCCACTCCGGGTTCTTGGCACGCGCCTGAGCCATGAGCCCCATCAGCTCACGAGGATGGATCTCCTCTATGGAGTCCACATGGTCCAGGGCGTTACGGCGGTAGGTCGGGGCCGCGAGCGCGTCGTCCCGGCAGGCCCACACGAAGCCGTCCTCGTCGAAGTAGGCGAAGGCCTCCCCCAGGGCCACCCTGATCGACTCCTCGCGCGACTTGACGGTTCGCGACAGTCCGAAGGCGCGGGAAATCTTGACGTAGAACCGGCGCCGCGCGATCGGGGCCTCGACCTGGCAGATGGCGGTGGCGACCTCGACGAGCACCTTCCTGGCCTCTGGATCAGTGCCAGCCCGGTCAAGGATCTCCAGGGGGCGCACACCCGCCGGGCTCCAGGCGGTGTACTCGCCGCCCGGGGCCCGCGGACCGGGGGCGGGCGCCATCGCATCGCCACCGCCTGCATCGGCGGAGTCCTGGACTGCGGTCCGAGCATCGTCGTCGGCGAGCGGCGCGACGTCCTGGGCCTGGCCGGTGTGCTGCGGTTCAGGCACGGCCGCCGTCGGTGTCGGCGGTGTCCAGTGACCGCCGGCAGCCTTGACGAGCCGGGCGACGACGGCCTGCGGGGCCGCGAGCCACTCGGGCGTCCAGACCCGCTCGACCCGTTGCCAGCCCATGGTGCGCAGGACGTCGACCGGCAGCAGGTCGCGGTCGACGACGCCCTCCCGCCTGTTCCACTGCGACCCGTCGAGCAGGACGGCCACGGCGGGGCGGTCTGGCTGGTCGGCGCGCGCCAGGACGAGGTCGATCTCGAAGGTGGAGTGGCCAACGCCGGTGCGGACCGCGAGCCCGGCCGCCTCCAGTGCTCCGGCGATCTCACGGCGGTGCCAACTGAGCGGGCTCTGCGAGGCGGGCAGAGCCCGCGGGGCCCGTCCCTCGGCGGCCTGGTGGAGGTAGGCGCGCAGGTCTTTGACGCCCCGGTAGGCGGTCCGCTCGGCGTGCAGGTCCTGGGGGTCGAAGCTGGTGAAGACGATGATCTGCCTGCGGGCCCGGGTGATGGCCACGTTGAGGCGGCGCTCGCCGCCGGCGTGGTTGAGCACCCCGAAGTTCAGTGGCAGGTCGCCTCTCACATTGGCCGAGAAGGTCACCGAGAACAGGATCGTGTCGCGTTCCTCGCCCTGAACGTTCTCCAGGTTTCTGACGAACAGGCCGTCGCGGGCGTCGAGGGCCTCGATGACCCGGGGCGAGGCGGCCTCGCGCAGGCTGTCCTCGATGAGGTCGCGCTGGCGATCGTTGAAGGTGATGACGCCCAGCGAGGGCAGGCGGTCGGGGCAGGCCTCGACGTGCCGGAGCACCTCCTCCACCACGCGTTGGGCCTCAAGCGGATTGGTGTTCGGAGAAGCACTGGAGTGCCGGGCGCGGTCCTCGGGCCGGAAGTAGCGGCCGCGGACCCGTCGCAGCGAGATGCCGTGACCGCCGGGGGTGTCGTCGGCCCCGGCGGCAATCGTCAGCGGGCTGGGGAAGGTGTGCAGCCGGCCGCCGTAGTAGTGGCGGTTGGAGAAGGCGACGAGGGACTCGTCCCGGCTGCGGTAGTGCCAGGTGAGTCGGTGCTGGAGCAGGCCGCTGTCCAGGCAGCGGGTGAGGATGGAGTCGGCCTCGGACGCCTGCCCCCCTCGTGTCTCGCCGGCGCCGGGGGTGGGCGGCATCTGCTTGGGGTCGCCGACCACGACCACGCTGCGGCCGCGCCCCATGGCGCCCACGGCGTCGGCCACCCGGATCTGGGAGGCCTCGTCGAAGACGACGATGTCCACGTAGCGCCGGTCGGCCGGGAAGAACCGGGCCACCGAGTCGGGTGAGACGAGCAGGCAGGGCGTCAGGGCGGTGATGAGGTCGCCGTAGGCGCTCATCAACTCGCGCACGCTCATAGCGCTGCGACGGCGGTTGAGCTCGCTGCGCAGCCCCTCGGCGCGAGCGGCGGCCTCCTGCAGGATCCGGTCTCGGTGGGCCAGGACGACGTCGACCAGCTCAGGTGTCAGAGCCGCCCGCAGCTCGTCCAAGGCACTGCGGTAGCGTTCGATGAGCCGGTTGTGAGCAGCGGCGTCGAAGCGGTCCAGACCGGTGGCGCGGGCCCGCTCCTCCAGGGCGGCCTGGACCTGGACGGTGGTAGAGCCCGCAGAGTCGGCGGAGTCCCCGGATTCTCCGGAGTCCCGGAGCTGGGCGAGCACTTCTCGTGCTCCGCTGTAGGACAGGCCGCCCGGTGCCGGCTCGTACAGGCCGCGGCGGTAGGCGTCGAGCTCGGTGCGGATCCTGGCCAGCTCGGTGCGCAGCGCAGCCGGGGTGGAGCCTCCGGTCGCCTCACCGGTGCCGACGTCGACGCCGTCTCCGGGCTCTCCTCGTCGCAGGGCCAGGGCGCGGCGCAGTGCCCGGCGGACCTCTGTCGGCTTCATGCCGTTGTCGTGCAGGTTGAGCAGCAGGTCGCCGATACCGGTCTCCTCGCGCAGGCGGCGGGCAACGACGTCGAGGGCGGACTTCTTCTCGGCGACGAACATGATGGACCGGCCCGTGGCCAGCGCCCGGAAGATGAGGTTGGAGACGGTCTGGGACTTGCCCGTTCCGGGCGGCCCTTCGACGACGAGGCTGCGTCCGGCGACGGCGTCGGCCACGACTCGGGCCTGTGTGGAATCCGCGGCCAGGGGCAGATTCTGGGTCGCCTCGTCGATGTCGATGTCCCTATCGGCCGAGCCCGCCGGGTCCACGAAGTTCTGGCGCCCTCCCGCCATGAGATGGGCAACCAGCGGGCTGGCGGCGATCGTCGGCCAGTGGTCCTCAAGGTCCTTCCACATCCGGTAGGTGGAGAAGCGGAACAGCCCCAAGTGGACTGTGGGGGCGACGACGTCGTCCCAGCCGGCGCGCCGCAGGCGGTCGCGCACGCCGTCGAGAGTGGCCCGCAGGTCGATGCCGTGCTCGTCGAGCCGCGGGTTCCTCAGCTCGGTGAGCTCGATGCCGGTGTCCCGAGCGAAGCGGTCGAGGAAGGAGTAGTTGGGCGTGGAAGCACCCGTCTCGTCCAGGATGATCCTGAAGTCGTCTCCGGTGCGTTCGAGGTTGACCGGGATGAGGATGAGCGGGGAGTGCAGGCGGCTGCCGTCGCTGTCCCACTGCAGGGTTCCGATGGCCAGGTAGAGGTTGTTGGCGCCGGTCTCCTCGACGGCGGTGCGGGCGCCAGTGGCCAGGGCCTGGAGACGCTGCACACGCTCGTTGGCGGTGAGCTCGACCTCGACGGTTCGCTCTTTCAGGAGCGAGTCCGCGCGGGCCTGCTCCTGCTGAAGGTCCTCGTCGGACAGCCCCGCGGGCCGGTGTCGTCCCGCGGTGAGGGTGATGTATTCCTTGTCATTGACAAGGTCCTCGAACTCGCCGATGAGCGCCGGTGGGACGCGCAGCTCCACGGCGTGGCGGGAGACGCGATTGATGAGGGGATTGCGCAGGGAGAGATCGAGCAGGCTCTTCTGCCAGTCCCGGACCCGCTTCGGGGTCCGCTGGGGAGGGAGGTTGTCAGAGGTCATGGGGATCATGGCGGTTCATGGGTGGTTGGAGGGATGTGCGTCGACCCGCTCGCCCGAGTCGGCCTGACCGATCCGGGAGCCCCGCGCACCGCAGGCCCGTCAGTGGGGACGCCGATGGCCGCCGGTGGACGGCCGATGCGGGCAGGGGTGCGGATTGCTCCGGCCGACGAGCGCAGATTACAACGGCGCTGCGACACGATCGACACCACCCGTCCCAGGCATCCTTCCTCCGCGCGTTCGTAGGGTAGGTCGCGCGGTCGTACCCTCTACCCCTCGAACGCGCGATCTAAGGTACGAACGCGACGCCGGGGCCTCCGCCCCGGTGCTTTACAGCCGGGCGGTGCGCGCGGGGTCGAGGCGCAGGGTGACAGACTCGCCGGCGTCGTGGGGGCGCCGCGCCAGGGCGGCGGCACGGGCCGGACTGCCGCCGCTGTCAGCATCGGCTTCTCCAGTCAGCTCGGCGAGCCGCTCGGGATCGAACTCGACCTCGACCTCCCACTGGCCACGGCGCAGGCGCGAGGCCAGCACGGTGGCCGACAAC
>NZ_JH470349.1:157644-158766 GCF_000239715.1 Actinomyces sp. oral taxon 849 str. F0330
CGCCGCCGGCGTCGGCGCGTGCTCCGACGTCGGCGGCGGCGGCCTCCTCGCGCGGCACGCTCACTTGCCGACGGCCTCGGTCCAGGTATTCAGCCACTCCTCGCGGTGGGCGGTGATCTCCTTGGGATCCACGCTCACTGGAGCGCTCGACAGCGGGCCGAACTTCGTGAGGGCCTCGGGCAGGGCGGCGTCGGACAAGACCGGGTACATGTACATCTGGCCGGGGATGTCCTCCTGGACGGCCTTGGAGAGCATCCACTTCACGAAGGCCTTGCCGCCCTCGGGGTTGGCGGCGCCCTTGAGGACCCCGGCGTACTCGACTTGGCGGAAGGCCGTGTCCAGCAGGGCGGAGGTGGAGCTGGAGGCGCCGTCGTCGGAGACTGTGAAGGAGGGCGAGGAGGCGTAAGAGACGACCACGGGGTAGGTGCCCTTGCCCCCGGCGGAGAAGTCGGTCTCGTAGGCGGTAGTCCAGTCCTCGGCGATGCGGACGTCGCACGCGACGAGCTGCTTCCAGTAGTCGGAGAAGCCTCCGGCGCCGAAGTGGCCGATGGTGGCCAGCAGCCAGGCCATGCCGGGCGAGGAGTTGGTGGGGTTGATGGCCACGAGCAGGCCCTTGTACTCGGGCTTGGCCAGATCCTCGAAGGTGGCCGGGGGTGTGAGACCCTTGCCGGCGAAGTAGCCGGTGTCGATGTTGAGGCAGACGTCGCTGACGTCAATGGGCGCGAGGGCCGGGGTGTTGGCGATGACGTAGCCCTCGGCGCCCTTGGGCAGGGTGACGGTGGCGGAGGTGTCGATGACGCCCTGGTCCAGGGCGCGGGTGGCGTAGGTGTTGTCGATGCCGAAGACGGCGTCGCCCTGGGGCGCGTCCTTGGCCAGGACGAGCTTGTTGACCAGCGCGCCAGCGTCCCCGAAGGTGGCGAACTTGAGGGTGTAGCCGGTCTCGGAAGTGAAGGCCTTGACGAGGTCCTCCGAGACGTGGAAGGAGTCGTGGGTGAGGACGGTGACGGTCTTGGAGTCGGTCTTCTTGCTCTTGCCGCAGGCTGCCAGGCTCAGGCCGATGGCGCCGGCGGCGGTTCCCGTGAGCAGGGCGCGGCGGCTGAGGGCCGGGCGGGTGCGGCCGGG
>NZ_JH470349.1:159581-164719 GCF_000239715.1 Actinomyces sp. oral taxon 849 str. F0330
GGGTGCGGCCGGTTGGACCGGGTGGCGGGTGGGCTGAGTGTTCATGTGTGCCTCCTGGATGGTTCTCCGGAGGGCCCGGCGGCCACCTGCGGCGCGCCGGGGAGATGGTCTCGACTTCCTTCGCCGGTGCTAACCGGGGCAGGTTCGAGGGTCTGCGGGCTTCCGCACTCTCAGCGCCGTCGGCGGCGGCCCATCGGCCAATCGCGGCCGGGCCGACGACGGGGCGCTCCCCTGTCGTTGCAGGTCGACTGTAGTTCGACGCCGCCCGCTGACACCAACTCCGTCCGGCCTGCACGTGAGATCGTGGCGCACTGCCCGCGCGTTCGTAGGGTAGGTCGTCGGTTCGTACCCTCTACCCCTCGAACACGCGACCTAAGGTACGACCGCGCGCCGAGCAACTGGTGTGCGTCCGGGGTTACCCCATCCACTGAAGTCCGCCAACCTTATGTCTCATGACACCGGGGCCCTGGCGACCATAGCCTCGGCTGCGACGGCGAGCGGATCCATAGGATCCCCGTCCAGCACACGGGGGAGGTCGTCACCCGTTCCGGCCAGGAACCCATGCCGGATGACGCTGGCGATTGAGAGCATCAGGGATTGGCGGAAGGCCGGCATCCCATCCATGGCAAGCAGTCGCTGCCGGTACTCACCCAAGCTGACGTCCCTCACCTCGCAGCCCAGGTGGCCTGCGACATCGGCAACTGGCACCGCAGGACTTCCCACCAGCTCGTAAACCATCCCCTCGTGCCTGCCCGGATCGCTGAGGACTGAGGTGGCCGCGTGGGCCAGATCTTGCCGCGCCACCACGGCCACGGCCCCGTCACCCAGCGGCGACACGATTCTCAGCGTCTCCCCCGTCCCCTTCTTCTCCCATGAGAGCAGGGCGCCGAGAATCTCGGAGTAGACGCCGTTGCGCAGAATGGTCCACGTCATGCCGCTGGTCATGATGATTCGCTCGGTGACCCGGTGCGGCAGCGCCATTGATAGGTGGTCGCCCGCGCCGGTGAGGCTCGTGTAGACGAGGTGAGAGACGCCGTCGCGCGCCGCGCCCTCAACAGCGGCGCGGTGGAGGGCGATATGCCGGTCGTCCTCCTGTGCCCCGGCGGACACCAGCAGCAGGGTGTCGACGCCGTTGAAGTCCAGGCCGTCCGGGACGCTGAAGTCAACATGCCGTTGCCCCACCGACGGCGTGCGGCTGCCGCCCACCGCCGGAATACCGCGAGCGCACAGCTCCGCCAGCACGGCTGAGGAGAACCGTCCGCTCGCACCAGTCACCATGATCATGAGTAGGCTCCTTCAGACTCAACCGCGCTCCGGCGGCCGGCTCCCGCGACTACCGGGCCCGCTGCGCATGAGCCTGAAGCATCGTGCACGCACCCACAAGGAGGCAGTTTCTTGTCACCGACGCACAGCGATGTGACCACCGGCGGGCCTGGGCCAGCACCTCTGGAGCAATGCACCCAGGCTCATCGGGAGGATCCCGGCATCCGGGCGGTCCACGACCGGCTGGGGGACAAGTGGTCCCTGCTGGTCATCATCGAGCTGACTCGCGGTCCGCTGCGTTTCCGTCAGCTACAGCGTGCCGTCGGCGGAGTCTCCCAGCGCATGCTCACCCTGACTGTGCGTCGGCTCGAACGTGACGGGCTGGTGCACCGCACGGTCTACCCCACTGTTCCCACCCAGGTCGACTACCGCCTCACCGCGATGGGGGCGAGCCTGACGCATCTACTGGGGCCTCTGGCCGACTGGTCGCTGGCACACCGGGAGGACATCGCCCGCGCTCAGGCCGACTACGACCGCACCCACCCTGGCGATCCCGTGCATTAGATCGTGGCGCACTGCCCGCGCGTTCGTAGGGTAGGTCGCCGGTTCGCACCCTCTACCCCTCGAACACGCGACCTAAGGTACGACCGCGCGGGCGCAGCAGTCGGTGCCGCGCAGGCGGGCCCTTCGACCTCCCCCTAGGGAGGAACCTGATGCGGCGCCGTCGTCCGAAGGGTGGAGGGGCAGCTCCCGTGAATCGTCCCGAGGGCGCTCACACTCACCCACCGCCGCCTCCTAGCCTCATCACATGAGCGCAGGGTGGCACCCGCCGGCTCCGGATCTATGATGAGCGCCGGCTCGTCGGCCCCCACCACCTCGCCCCCTGCCGGGAAGAACTCTCCTTTTCGGCGGCCAAGAAAATCCCAACCACCGTGCACCACGAGAGGAGCCCACCCCATGAGCACCCCCTGGTTCCTCCCCGCTCCGCTGATCGATATCGCCGCCCTCGCGCTGTGGTGGGTGCTCCTGGCGATCTCGCGACGCCGCGACAACCGCCGGCTGCGCAACGGAATCCTGTTCCTGCTCCTGGTCGGCTCCGCGGCGAGAGCACTGCTCCACCTGACCTCTCTCATCCCCGCCCTCAAGCTCCCGGTGGGACTGGGCAGCGTCGCCTTCTTCCTGCTCATCGCCCTCATGCCGTTCCTGCTCATGTTCAATGGCGTCGTCCTCATCCGCCGCGAGGGCCGGCGCCTGAGCAACCTGCTGTGCCTGGCGGCCGGTCTGGCTCTCATCGCCACGCCGGTGGCTGCCGTCGTCCTGGTGGCCACCGTCAATCCGTGGGCCCTCTTGCTCGCCGCCCTCATGTTCTGCGCCTGCGCCTACCTGGGCGTCTTCCTCCTCATCTTCTTAGGCCAAACGGTGGTGCAGCGGATCTGGGGCGGACGCCGGACCGTGCCGCACCCCGACGTCGTCGTGGTCCACGGCGCCGGGCTCATCAACGGGCGGGTCGGGCCGCTGCTGGGCTCGCGGATCACAGGCGGCATCAAGGCCTGGCGCGACGAGGACGCCCTGCGCCCAGGCGTACCACTGCTGGTCATGAGCGGCGGACAGGGCCCCGACGAGCCGGTCAGCGAGGCGCGCGCCATGGCCGACTACGCGATCGCCCGCGGCATCCCGTCCGGGCAGATCCTCCTGGAGGATCGCTCGACGACGACCCGTACGAATATCACCTGCACCCGCGATCTCCTGGCCGAGCACGGCATGGTCGACCCGCAGGTGCTACTGGTGACGAGCTCCTTCCACGCGGTGCGCACCGCGATCCTGGCCTCCGACATGGGGGTGCCATGGGCGGTAGCACCGTCGCGCACGGCCTGGTTCTACATCGTCAATGCCTGGCTGCGTGAGTACATCGCCGTCCTGACCTACCGGCGCCGCCCCGCTCTGGTCTGCGCCGGATTCGCCGGAGTCTTCGCCGTGCTGTACGCCTTGCTGGTCCTCGGCGCCCAGACGAGGCTCATCGGCTGAGTGGAGCCGCATCCCGTAGCATCCCCCGGCCACACATTTTAGAACAAACGTTCTTGACTGACTGTTCCAGAACATCTATTCTGAATTCATGGGACGACGACGAACCTTCATCGAGAGCGAGGCCATCGGCTCCGCCACGGCGGTCTTCGCCGAGCGCGGCTTCGCCGGCTCCTCCGTGGACGACCTGGTGCGGGCCACCGGCGTCAACCGCGCCAGTCTCTACGGGGTCTTCGGCTCCAAGGACGGACTCTTCCAGCGCTGCCTCACCGAGGCACTGGCCGCCCTGAACCCCAGGGCCCCCCGGAGCGAATCCACCGACGCCGCTGGGGCAGGCCACGAGGAGCTCGACCTGGTCCTCGTGGCGCTCATGGAGCTCGCCCCCTGGGACCCGGCCGTGCGCGACGCCCTCGCGACCACCCTGCACCAGGCGGGCGTCACCGCCGAGGCGCTCGGCCGACGCCTGCTGGAGCGAGCCGGCGCTACGGCGTCGGACTCAACAGCACCAGTCTCACCACCGGCGTAGCCCGTTCCGGCCCCGCCAGCACCAGCCAGAAGCACACCTCCCAGCCGACCTGCCCACGAAAGGAGCAGACATCATGAGCCGCAACACCGTCACTATCACCGATACCTCCTTGAGCATCGAGCCGCACGGGCTGGACAAGATCTGGTCCTTCACCTCCCGGCTGGACTTCCCGCTCGCGCACGTGCGTGGCGCCACCCACGACCCCGGCCTGCGCCACGAGCCCAAAGGTTGGCGCGGGCCAGGGCTGCAGACGGGCGGCAAGCTCGCTGGAACCTTCCACGCCAACGGAACGGCGCAGTTCTGGAACATCTCCGGCTACGAGAACACGCTGGTCATCACCCTGGAGGACGAGCGCTTCACGCACCTCTACCTCACGGTCGACGACCCCGCGGCCCTGGCCGCCAAGATCAACGCCGCCATCCGCCCCGCCCAGGCCTGAGCCCGTCGAGCCCGATCCGGCTAGGCGCCGGCGCCACGCGGGCGGGTACTGCCTGCGCTGTCGGCGCAGGTACGGCATGATCGGGGCGGAGCCGTACCGGCGACACCGGTCCGGTACCAGCACGCAGGCACCTACGCCGCCCAACCGGGGCGCAAGGAGGACTCAATGAGCGCACAGGACCCCACCGAGATCGACCAGACCACCGACTTCATGTGGAAGGCGACCGCGGCCGTGGCCACGCTCGCCTCCGGGTTCGCAGCGGAGAAGGTCGTGGCGCTGGGCTGGCGGGCGATCACCGGCAAGCCCGCCCCGCGAGAGGAGGACCAGCTCCTCAACTACAAGCTGGCCGAGGTCATCGCCTTCGCCGTCATCTCCGGGGCCACCATCGCGCTGGTGCGCGAGCTCGGGCTGCGCCAGGCCGCCAAGTGGTACAGCGCCCGCCGCCCCGACTCCCCCTACGCAATGCGCGCCATCGGTAGCTGAGAACCATTCCTTCAGGGCGTGCCGGCCCCATCCTGGGGCCGGCACGCCCTTTGTCTGCGGCTCCCGTGTCACTCCTGGAGACTTTTCCCGCCCACGAACCGTTCACGGGCCTCCTGCGCGCCCGGCTCCGACCCGCCCCGCGCCCTCGACCACGGCTCCTCACCGAGCCGCGGGTAGGCTGACGGGAGCGCCAACGGTGTGCCGCGCAGGCGACCCTCCGGGGCGCCGTCGGCCCACCACCGCGTGATTCCGTTTTTGCCTTCGCAAACCTGAGGAAACCCGCCCCGATGAGTGCCGTGCAGATTGCCTGTGTCGTCATCGTCGTCATCGCCACGACGATCGGTATCGCAGTTTTCGCACGCGCCTGTTTCACTATTGGCGCCCGCATGGCCGTGGGCCGCGCGA
>NZ_JH470349.1:164739-166556 GCF_000239715.1 Actinomyces sp. oral taxon 849 str. F0330
GGTCATGGTCTCCTTCCCACTGCTGTTCCTCACGCTCGTGGCCGGTTACGGGCAGGTCCTGGGCGGTCCCGACTTCGCCCTGCCCCTCATCGGGCACGCTGCCTGGTGGGCCTGGATCGTCGAGCTCATCGCCTGGCTGTCCACGGCCGGGATCGTGGGCCTGACGATCCTGCGCTGGCGCCTGACCCGGGCCGGGCGAGCGGCCCCGCCCTACGCCCCAGACTCCGACGGCGGCAAGCGTCCGCGCACCTCGCGCTTCGCCGGGTCGACGTCGGCCCAGGCGAAGTTCGTGGAGGCCACGATCATCGGCGTGGTCGCCTGCGTACTGGCGCTGCGGATGCTCGAGCACGCCCACCTGGCCGCCTCCCCCGACCCGTCCGAGCACGCACTGGCCTCCTGGTGGCACTTCCCGCTGACGGCCTGGGCCGGTCCCCTCCTCGCCCCCCTGAGCACCGGCGCCCTGGGCAACGCGATCCTCATTGTCGCCACCATCAAGGTGGTGCTCTCGATGAGCTGGTTCGTCGTCGTGGGCCTCCAGCCCTCGATGGGCGTGGCCTGGCACCGGTTCCTGGCGATCCTCAACGTCTACGCGCGCCGCGAGGTGGACGGCTCCAAGGCCCTGGGCCCGCTCCAGCCGCTCATGATCGGCGACGAGCCCCTGACCGAGGCCACCATGGACACGCTGGAGGAGGCCATGGAGGCCGCCGACTCCGGCGAGGGGCCCGAGGTCAAGTTGGGCGTAGGCCGCATCGAAGACTTCACCTGGAAGGGCCTGCTGGACTTCTCCACATGCACCGAGTGCGGCCGCTGCCAGGACCTGTGCCCGGCGTGGAACACCGGCAAGCCTCTGTCGCCCAAGCTGTTCGTCATGGCGCTGCGCGACCACCATGCCGCGGCCGCCCCCTACCTGCGGGCTGCCGGCGCCCTGGGCGTCGAGCCCGACGACGTCACCGAGGAGATGGTGGCCTCTCGTCCCACCTCCGGCGGGATAGTCGGCAGGGTGCTGGGCATGCACGACGGCCTGGCGCGCGAGACCAACCTGGGCCTGGAGCCGGGCACCGCCCACACCGGCGACGTGCTCGGCGCGCTGCTGGAGGCCAAGGCGGCCCCCACCGAGACGGGTGTGGCCACGCGGCCCGCCCCCTTGGCCGGGGAGGTCATCCCCGCCGACGTCCTGTGGTCGTGCACCACCTGCGGGGCCTGCGTGGACCAGTGCCCGGTGGACATCGAGCACCTCGACCACGTCGTCGACGTGCGCCGTCAGCAGGTGCTCATGGAGTCGGCCTTCCCCAAGGAGCTCGGCGGCATGTTCCGCAAGCTGGAGTCCAAGGGGAACCCGTGGGGGCTGCCGGCGCGCAAGCGCATGGACTGGGCCAAGAACCTGGACTTCGAAGTGCCGGTCATCGGCGACGACGTCGAGAGCGCCGCGGACGTCGATTACCTGTTCTGGGTGGGCTGCGCGGGCGCCTACGAGGACCGCGCCAAGAAGACGACGCGGGCGGTGGCCGAGCTGCTGCACACCGCCGGGGTGAGCTTCGCGGTGCTCGGCGACGCCGAGACCTGCACGGGTGACCCGGCCCGGCGTGCCGGCAATGAGATCCTCTACCAGATGCTCGCCGCGCAGAACGTGGAGACCCTGGGCGAGGTCGGGGCGCAGAGGATCGTGGTGACCTGCGCGCACTGCTTCAACACGATCTCGCGGGAGTACCCGCAGATCGGGGGCCGCTACGAGGTCCTCCACTACACCCAGCTGCTGGGCCGCCTCGTGCGCGAGGGCCGGCTGCGCCCCCAGCCGCCGCAGGCCGCGGGCGGGCCGG
>NZ_JH470349.1:166951-207184 GCF_000239715.1 Actinomyces sp. oral taxon 849 str. F0330
GTCGGACCGGGACGCGGCCAGTAAGGCGGAAAGCGAGCCGACCATCCCGACGGTCACCTACCACGACGCCTGCTACCTGGGCCGCCACAACCAGATCTACTCCCCACCGCGCGAGCTGCTGGAGGCGACCGGCGCGACCACGGTGGAGATGCCGCGCAGCCGCGATCGGGGCTTCTGCTGCGGCGGCGGCGGGGCGCGTGCCTTCATGGAGGAGACGATCGGGACGCGGATCGCCGTCGAGCGCTCGCGCGAGGCCATCGGCACCGGCGCGCAGGTCATCGCCACGGCCTGCCCCTTCTGCACCACAATGCTCTCCGACGGCGTCGCCTCCGAGGGCGCGGACGTGCGGGTCACCGATGTCGCCACCCTCATGCTGGAGGCCGTGCGCCGCGGCGGGGAATAGCTGGTCTCCGCCCCGAGATCAGTGCTTGCGCGCCCGCAGGCCCTCCCAGTACTCCAGGCGCTCACGGATGCGCCGCTCGTGGCCGTTGGCGGTGGGCTCGTAGAGGGGCCGGCGCTCAACGCCGTCGGGCAGGTAGTCCGCGCCGGAGAAGCCGTCGGCCGTGTCCGGGTCGTACTCGTAGCCCTCGCCGTAGCCGAGTTCCTTCATCAGCCGGGTGGGGGCGTTGAGGATATGGGCCGGCGGCATGAGCGAGCCGGTCTCGCGCGCCAGGCGCGCCGCCCGGCCGTAGCCGCGGTAGACGGCGATCGACTTGGGCGCGGTGGCCAGGTAGACGACCGCCTGCGCGATGGCGAGCTCCCCTTCGGGCGACCCCAGGCGCTCGTAGGCGTCCCAGGCCGCCAGTGTCATCTGCAGGGCGGCCGGGTCGGCCATGCCGACGTCCTCGCTGGCGAAGCGCACCAGGCGCCGCGCTACATAGAGCGGGTCCTCGCCCCCGCCCAGCATGCGCGACAGCCAGTACAGGGCGGCGTCCGGGTCAGAGCCGCGCATCGACTTGTGCAGGGCCGAGATGAGGTTGTAGTGCTCCTCGCGGGACTTGTCATACAGGGGCGCCCGGGAGGCGACAACGGCACGCAGCCCCTCGACGTCGAGCGGTTCCGGGCCGCCCGGCCCGTCCGGCGTCCAGCCGCCCGCGTCCTGGGCGGCGAGGACCTGCTCGACCATGCCCAACAGGTAGCGGCCGTCGCCATCGGCCATGGATACCAAGGCGGTGCGGGCATCCTCGGTCAGGGCGACGTCGCGGCCGGTCAGGGACTCGGCGCGCGCCAGCAGCTCGGTCAGGGCGGCATCGTCCAGGCGGCGCAGGACCATCACCTGGCAGCGCGATAGGAGGGCGCCACCCAGCTCGAAGCTCGGGTTCTCCGTGGTCGCGCCGACCAGGACGATCGTTCCGTCCTCGACGTAGGGCAGGAAGGAGTCCTGCTGGGCGCGGTTGAAGCGGTGGATCTCGTCGACGAACAGGAGCGTGCCCTGCCCGATATCGCGGCGGCGGGCCGCGGCGGCGAAGACCTTGCGCAGGTCGGCCACCCCGGAGAAGGTCGCCGAGGCCTGCTCGAAGACCAGGCCGGTGCGGTCGGCCAGGAGTCGGGCGATCGTCGTCTTGCCGCAGCCCGGTGGGCCCCACAGGATGATGGAGGACAGGCGGCCGGAGGCGACCATGCGGCCCAGCGGTGCGTCGGCGGCGAGCAGCTGGTCCTGGCCGACGACGTCGTCGAGCGCCCGCGGGCGCAGTCGATCGGCCAGCGGGCGGGACGGGTCATCGATGAGGCCGGAGCCGTCGGAGCCGGCGTCGTCGAACAGTGAGGGCGAGTCAGGTCCGGGCGCGTAACGAGCCATGCCCCGAGCGTAGGTCCTGGTGGTGACACGAACATCGGTCGATCTCCGCCCGGCTCGCCAGCCTCGGCCCGCACCGTCGTGAGGCCACGGGTGACAGGGATGCGGATGTGCGGTGGCCGAGGAGTCGGGGCCGTGGGCTCACGGGCGAACGGCGGCGCCCACCCCAGACCGCTCCAGACCGCCCCCATCCACCCCCTGCCACCGCGCCCAACGGCGCCGAATGCCCCGGCCGCGACGTCACACGGACAGCGTCACTTGCACCCCTCCAAAAAATAGATATCATTTTGCTGACTCAAGGAGGTTCTCATGTCCACGTCCCCGTCTCACGCCACCACCTCCCCCACTCCCGTTGACGCCTCGGACCAGCCCGTCAACGCCCCCGAGCAGGCCTCCAGTCGGGTCGACATCACGGAGAAGCCGGCCCGGGCCGCGGGCTCCGGCCCCGCCTTCCTCGCCCTGCTCCTCATCCTGGCGCTCACCGCCGGATCGATCACCCTCCTCATCGTCGGCGGCGTCGCCGCCGACGCAGGCCGGCCGGGAGCCGTACTGCGCGTCATCGCCGGGAGCGTCGGGCTCCTCATCGCCTTTCCGCTGTTCAGCAGCTTCACCGTCGTGGTGCCCGGGGAGACCAGCGTGCGTCAGTTCCTCGGCCGCTACATCGGCACCGTGCGCCACACGGGTTTCGTACTCGTCCCGCCGCTGACCGCCGGCAGGAAGGTCTCCATCAAGGTCCACAACTTCGAGACCAACGAGCTCAAGGTCAACGACCTGGACGGCAACCCCGTCAACATCGCCGCCATCGTCGTGTGGCAGGTAGCCGACACCGCCCGCGCCGTCTTCGCCGTCGAGGCCTACGAGGAATTCATCAAGGCCCAGGCCGAGTCCGCGCTGCGCCACGTGGCCACCACCCACCCCTACGACGAGCCGGGCCCGGGCGAGACCTCGCTGCGCGGCGGCACGGATGTCGTCTCCGCCGAGCTGGCAGCCGAGGTTGCGGCCCGGGTGGCGCTGGCGGGCCTGGAGATCGTCGAGGTGCGCATCTCCTCGCTGGCCTACGCCCCCGAGATCGCCCAGGCGATGCTCCAGCGCCAGCAGGCCGGCGCCGTCATCGCGGCCCGCGAGCAGATCGTCGAGGGCGCCGTGACCATGGTCGATCAGGCCCTCAAGCGCCTCGAGGCGGACGACATCGTCACCATGGATGAGGAGCGCCGCGCCCAGATGGTCTCCAACCTCCTGGTGGTCCTGTGCTCCGACCAGCGCACCCAGCCCGTCGTCAACACCGGCTCGCTCTACGCTTGAGCCGTGGCCGGTAAAGAGCGCAAGCAGGTCCTGCTCCGGTTGGACCCCGCCGTCCACGCGGCCATCGCCAAGTGGGCGGCGGACGATCTGCGCTCGGTCAACGCACAGATCGAGGTCCTCCTGCGCCGCGCGCTCGACGACGCCGGACGCGGCGTCAAGGCCGCCCCCATGCGCGGGCGGGGCCGGCCGCGCAAGGACGGCGGGGAGAATGGCAGCAAGAACCGCACCGCCGAGCCGCCCAACGTCGTCGGCCCGGCTGCGGACAGCGAGTAGGCGAGGTGGCCCACTGCTGCCAGGACTCGACAGTCCGGTCCGGCCTGCCCCCACGTTCCGGGTGGACCGGACCAGTCGTATGCGGCCGGAACTGCGCACGACAGACGGTGGGAACGTCGACATCTGCAGCAAAGGAACCTGGACCCCGAGCGGGCCGCCGGCAGAACCGCGGGATCATGCGGTTCGCTCTCGCACATTCCAGTCTGGCTGAGGCCTTTGCTAAAGATGTGGACACGAAGGCGACCCGCGGCGCCTGATGTGGCGACGTAGACGGCTACCCGTCTACGTGCGAGGTGACCGCTCCGGCACGCGCAGGAGCGGCGCCAGTGCGGCTGCCATGACCAGAGTGAAGGCGCGGTTCTTGAGGAAGTCCTCCCACCAGCCATCCGCCGGCCAGGAGTAGCCCAGGACCAGGATGAAGGCGAAGAACCCCAGCGCTGCCAGGGCAGCCAGCCGGGGCGCACGTCCGCGGGCAAGCAGCCCGAGGCCGACCGCCAACTCGAAAGCGGCCGTCAGCAGGCTCAGCCAGCCAATGTTCGCCATGACGAAGCCCCTCCATAGCTCTGCGAGCCAGGGCCATAGGACCGTGTCGGCGAAGGGCGCGTAGCTGTGCGGCAAGAAGAGCCCGAAGTAGAGGTGGACCAGCGCCCCGCCTAAGAAGGCGGCGGCGAAGACCACCCGCACCACCGCGCGGTACCGACTCATGGCTCCGTCGCCTCATCCAACATCTCGGCCACCTGATCCGACACCGCCGACCCCGCCGCATCCGGCATCTGAGGGCGATGGGTCGCCCCGAAGTGGCGCACATGGGCCCGCAACAGGGCTCGCGCGCGTTCCTCGGCATCATCACCGGACTCGGCGAGCTGAAGCAGAGTGAGGATCGGCCCGAAGAAGGCCAGCGCCGTGGCCTGCGGGTCGAGGCCGCTCCGGAACTCGCCGACGCGGATGAGCCCGGCGAAGATCTCGGCCTGGAAGGCGATGGGCTGCTCGATCCAGTAGTGGCGCAATCGGCGTCCAAGCTCGGGGTCGCGGTACTGGCTGACGATGAACAGGCGGCGCAGGGCGGCGAGCTCGGGGTCGTGGAGGACGGCGTCGAAGAACCCTTCGGCGACGGCTACCAGCCGATCCTCGTCAATGCCGAGGTAGGCGGGCAGGGCGGCGTCGGGCGAGTCGACCGAGACCCCCAGGGAAGCGGCGACCTCGGCCATGCGCGCGTCGGCCCGGTCGACGAGGGCGTCGAAAATCGCCTGTTTGGAAGCGAAGTGCTTGTAGACCGAGCCCTCGCGCACGCCGACGTCGCGGGCCAGGTCGCGGATGGAAGTGCCTCCCCAGCCATCCCGGGAGAACCGCTCCAGGGCTACGTCGAGCAGCCTGTCCCGCGTCGAAGGTGAACGATCGTTAGCCATACGACCAGGGTACTGGCCGAACGGCCGGCTCACAATCTGTCGCAGTCGTTCCCGGCCTGCTGGCGGCCCCGGTCCCGCCCGAAGACCTGCTTCGAGGCGTTACCGCTGAGGGGCCTTTCTGCCGGCGACCACCGCACTTGCACTCGAGTGGGAGTCATCGGAGACGATGACTCCGCCCGGACACAGCGCCACCGGACCGGCGGTCACCCAAAACCTGGGCAACGAGACGCTGACCCACTCGGGCTCGTGACCACCGGAGTCGGTGGCGCCGCGATCCTGCTCGGCGTCCTGGCGGGCCGCATCGTTCTGCGGAACCACAAGCCTGTCTGAGAAGCTGTGGTGGTTCTCGTCATCCACGCGCGCCGAGAAGACTGGGGTATCCACTGCGCCGGAGTACGGGGGATATGAGTAGGGGGAATCCGGTGTGAGTTCATGGTTCTGTTTGATGATGCGGTAAGTCCCTGCAGGATCGACGGCTGTTACCTTTCCCGAGCGGGTGTCGAAGACGTTGAGCACCAACGGGTGGCCGAACTTCTTGGCCTGTCCCTCGGCCTCGTCCTGGACGGTCCAGGCGGACACGGCCTGGGCACTGGCCTGGATCGCGACCAGAGCCCAGTTGTCGGGCTTGTCCTCCCCCTTGAGGGACACCGTCTCTCCACTGTCGATGTTCTCCACCGTCCCATCTCCGGCGGCGTTGGCAATCCAGCCACCGACATTGACGGGCTGTCCGGCGATCAGCTGAGCCTCGATTCTCCGGGAGGACAGGAAAGAACCACTACTGCTCCCAGCATTAGGTAGAGCCTCGAGGTCTATGACAGGTCGCTGATACTGCGAGTCCTCCTGCTTATCCCGGACGACCACAGCGGAGTGCCCACCGGGTCCCGAAATCGCCGTCTTCTCCTCGTCCAGTGGCCTGAGTTCACGCCCGTCGGCGGTGTCGTAAACCTTGCGGTTGATGACGGTTTTCGAATCGGTCAGCTGCACCGCGGGCGCCGCCCCAGTCACCTGGGTATCAAGAGCGACCCGGCCCGTATTCGTGCTCAGGACCACCACGCGGGTGACATCCACACCCGAGTCAGTGTCACTGAAGCTGCTCTCGGGCGAGACATTAAGGGCGTAGGCGAGCCAGGCACCATTGGGCGAGGTGAAGGCGGACCGCCCACCATAGATACTCGCTCCCTTGAGCGGCTCGGCATTCTCGCGATATGAGCGACCATTCGGCTCGGTCGTGGCAAAGCTCCACGTCACCTTTCCGGTTGAGGAGTCCAGCCCGTAGATGCCGTTTCTGGTGACGACAACAGCGCCGCGCACTCCGGCGAGAATCTCATGAACACTGCTGTCATCAAAGGCAGCGGTCCACATTGGATCAGTGCCGGTCTTCCCCTTGCCGACGGTCGCGGCCGCCATTTCCTCGACTGTCGGAAAACCGTCATGACTGGCCCCCGCACTGATCGTGACCCGGACGAACCGGTCGCAGAACCTGCTGATGAAATTCGGAACAGTCATTACCATCGCGGCGACCACCGCAATGCATATGAGCCCCAGCCCCACGTCCCGCATGCACTCTCCAACAGGCTTCCGAGCTGCAGAGTCCGCTTGCCGAGCGTACTGCGGGAGGAGCAAGACTGCCGGTGACGAGCTGACGACCTTCCCGCACCCGGGATGACCACCTACGGCAGTCTCCGACGTCGAGGCGACGGTCCACGGAGATCCTTCGCTCCCCTCCGCCTGGGGTGGCGCAGGCGGTTGGCAGACGCGCAGGACCAGGTGGCTCAGGATTGCGAGAACCAGACAGACCCACCCGACTACCAGCCGGCCGATGTACTCGGGGACGATCGCACCCGACCGCCCAATCATGTCGACGATCCTCCCACCGAGGAGGAGAAGCAGGAAAGAGACGGCGCCCAATCCACCGACCGCGTACCCGACGATGAGGCCGGCCGGCCACCGGGAGGAAGGTTGCATCTGGCTCGCGGTCCAGGACAACAACAAGACCACTAGAAAAATCTGCCCGATGCTCCACCCCCCGCTGGTCAATGGCACCGGCAGAGGCGAACGCAGCGCCTCCGCGATGCCCCAGCCCAGCAGGATGAGAGCCGCACCCCCTGCCACCAGACGCGCCCCGGCCAGAAAGCTGACGACCGCCCGCTGGCGACGCGAGCTCCGTTGGGCAACTGCGATTGGTGAAAGCGGACTCCATCCGGCGCCACCGTCATTATCGACCGAGCGGTGGACATCATTGTTCGAGGAAGCCTCGGCTGAATCACCGCCGGAGTCGCCGACCGTCGGCGTCGCATCATTGCTCATGGGATGAGTGTCAGACCTCCACGAGGATTCAACAATGGGGAGCGCATCCACCTTGCCACCACTACGACATACGACACGTGGAGACGCGGGAGTGCCCCCCCCTCATGCGCCGACAGGCCACGCACGGCGGACCCAGAATGCGCAGGGACTAGCATCATCATGGGGCACAGCCAGCGAGCATTGGCGTCAGCCTCTGAGCGTCACCATTAAATAGCCTTTCTTGCGGATACCGTCGACCGAGAGCTGTCAGAGCTGAGATCGGGATCAAGAGAAACAATCATCCCACCCGGACACAGCGCTACAGGATCGCGCCCGGTCCTGAACTCAGGGAGTGAAATTTTGACCCATGGGGATTCGGAGCCGCTACCGCGTCCAGGATCCCCAAGAACCTGACGAGTCGCATCATTCTGCCGAATAGCAAAATCGTCATCAGAGCCGACACGGTTTTGGTCTTTCACACGCTCCGAGAAAACAGCAGTATCTACCGATCCAGAATATGGCGTGCCCAGCGCAAGACTGCCACTGCCGGTAGCAGTACGGTATGTTCCAGCCGGATCGACAGTCGTCACCTTTCCCGCGCGAGTGTCGAAGACGTTCAGCTCCAATGGGTGGCCATATTCTGCGGCCTCGCTATCGACATAATTCTGAACACTCCAGACGGATACAGCCTGAGCGCTGGCCTCAATTCCCACTACGCTCCAACCGCTCGTCTCATCCATGTTTTTGAGAGGAACCGTGCCGCCGGTATCAGCGTTCTGAATCGTCCCTTTATCGAAATCATTGACGACCCAACCACCAACATTGATGATCCGTCCATCAATTACTTGAGCATCAATATCGTCATACGGGTCATCGTACAGCCATTGATCAGACTCGACCGCACGTAAATACTGATCGGACAGGGTGTCGACGCTTACCCAAGAAGATCTCGATAGATCCTCCTCCTTGCGCAGAGCAAGAACTGTGGAATGACCTCCAGGTCCCGGGATCGCGGCCTTCTCAGCATCCAGAGGCGCGAGTTCGCGACCACTGGCGGTGTCGTAGATCCGACGGTTAATGACAGCCGTGGAATCAGTCAGCTGCACGGTCGGCACCGATCCAGTGACTTGAGTGTCGAGGGCGATGCGACCGGTGTCCGTATTGAGGACCACGACCCGCGTGACATCCTCTGGAGGGTATCCGCCGTCAGAGCTTCCTTCAGGCGTCACATCGAAGGCGTAGGCGAGCCACGCACCACTGGGAGAGGTGAAGGCGGACTCCTCAGCATAGATTTCCACACCCCTCAGAAATCTGACGTCGCTTTCATGAGAAGACTCCTTCAGATCCGCTGTGGAGAAGGACCATGTGGTCTCCCCTGTCGCGGAGTCCAGGCCATAAACTCCGCGATCGGTGACGACGACCGCACCGCGCACTCCGGCAAGAATCTGCTTCAGATTTCTCTCTTCGAAAGAGACAGTCCAGACCGGGACTGAGGCAGCCGGCTGATTCCGACCGGCATTCGCCGCCACCATCTTCTCCACAGTCGGAACCCCCTCATGATGAGGCAAGGCGCTTGCCGTCACATGGATGAATGGATCAAGGCGTTTGTTGATGATCGTCGGTGCTGCCACAGCGAGCGCCGTAGCAGTCGCCACACCAACGACCCCCAGTCCCAAACGCCAGGCGTACTCGCTCGCGCGCTTCCGACTGTCACTCTCCCCTCCCTCATCATGCTGAGCTTCTCTGGGTAATGGAAGTTTGGATGCCGCACTGGCCAGAACGTTACTCACGGTGATATCGGAGTCCGCATCGTCACTCACAGTGATATCGGAGTCCGCATCGTCGTCGGACTCAGAGGCGACAGAATTCCGGCTCTCCGGAGAAGGCAGGGAGGCGTGAGCGTATGCACGCCCTGCAATGTTGGTCAGAACAGCGAGAGTGAAACAGCCCCACGCCGTGATCAGCTGACCGACGAAACCAGGAATGCTCATGCCCGACCACATGATCTTGACGATGCCGGCCTTGACGAGGGGGTAGGCGATGACGGTGGTGAGAGCAAGAACAATGGCCGCGCCCCAGAAGCTGCCGCCGGTCAGCCGCCGAGACGGACGCAGCACCCAGCCGGCGCCCGAGACGACCATCGCAATCAGTACCATCCAGATGCACCATGACTCGTCGCTCACGGGCAGTGGCGAGCGCAAAGCCCCAACGAAGCCCCTGAGCGCCAAGACAAAGACCGCGATCCCCGCCGCCAGACTGATGCCGATGAGAAGACTGAAGACCAGCCACCTGCGCCCTGACGGTCGTCGGGAATCAGCATCGGACGGATCCGGCTGCTCGTCGGGATCATCGAACCATCTTGTCTCCTCGTCACTCATGGAGCCAGTCTCGAATTCCCAAGACACGGCGGACAATGGGGAGCCCGAACCACTCGGTCGGATACGGGGGCGTTCCCTGCGCAGGGGCGGGCGGCGAGCCGGAGGCTGGGGAGAACAAGCCCCGCCATTAGGGTGACAGGGGCCCATGGCCCAGGGGAGACTATGAGGTGAACGGACCCACTCGCGGCCCTCACCCCACGGGGCCGCACGCGACACGCCCGGCAGGACCGGCGACGCCCCTTCGCGGCGTCTCCGTTCGGGAGGACACCACCATGACCTTCACCTACTCGATCACCTGCACGCTCGACGCCACCGCGGCCTTCCCACCCGTGGCGGGCAGCGAGGAGCAGCGCGCCTACTGGGTCACCCCCACCCTCCTGGCGTGGCCGCTGTCCCTGCTGCCCATGGGGATGGACCGCGCCGGCGTCGTCACCGACGCGGGCGACCCCGTCCCCGGCTCCGGCCTCGCCCTGCGTCTCATCACGGCACCCGACGGCGGCGCAGCTGCCGTCCACGGGCGGATCCTGGGCGCGGAGGGTATGCCCGCTCCGACGGTGACGCCCTTGCGCGTCGTCGGGAACCTGCCCGGTGACGTCCTCGCCGCTCGCCCCCACCTGGAGGGCTACATCGCCCTGAGCGCGACCGATGCCACCGGCGCCCCCTTGCTCGACGAAGATGCCGTCGCCGCGGCCCTGACCGGACAGGTCGCGATCGCCCAGTACGTCGGGGCCCCCGACCCCACCGAGGTCGCCGACGTCGGCGGCGCCCGGCTCGACGCCTTCACCGGCGTGCAGACCGCGATCCTCCTGGACCATCTCTACGCCGAAACCGCCACCCGCGCCGAGCTGGGCGTCACTTTCCGCGATGGCCGCCCATCCTTCGCCCTGTGGGCACCCACCGCCCAGGCCGTCACCCTCCTGACCTGGGAGACCGGCGACCCGCTGGGCTCGGTGCCGGAAGTACCCGGCCCGCCAACCCGCACTGCGGCCGTGCGCACCGACGACGGCCGCTGGGTCGTGGACAACCGGCCCGGCCAACCGGACGACGCCGGAGCGAACGAGTCGGACCTGGGCCGGCCAGGCTCCCCCATCACGGCCGGCTGCCAATACCTGTGGGAGGTGCGAGTCTACGTGCCCTCCACTCTGCGGGTGGAGACCAACATCGTCACCGACCCCTACTCGACGGCCCTGACGACGGACTCGACCCGCTCGGTCGCCGTCGACCTGGCAGAGGCGCGCCTGGCCCCCGAGCAGTGGGCCCAGGCCCCGGCACCAACAGTGCGCAACGACTCGGCCCGCAGCATCTACGAGCTCCACCTGCGGGACTTCTCCGCGGCCGACGAGACCGTCCCGCCCGAGCTGCGCGGCACCTACCGGGCCTTCACTGTTGCCGGCTCCGCGGGCGTGCGCCACCTGGCCGAGCTGGCACAGGCCGGCATGACCACGATCCATCTGCTGCCCACCTTCGACATCGCCACTATCCCAGAGCACCGCGGCTCCCAGCGTTCCCCGCGGATCCCCTCCGAGGCGCACCCGGCCTCGGCTGACCAGCAGGCGGCCGTCGAGGAGGTGGCTGACGACGACGCCTACAACTGGGGCTATGACCCCCTCCACTGGGGCGCACCCGAGGGCTCCTACGCGACCGAGGGCCACCAGGACGGCGGGGCGCGCATCATCGAGTTCCGTGAGATGGTCGGGGCCCTGCACGCCCTGGGCCTCCAGGTGGTCCTCGACCAGGTCTACAACCACACGGCCGCCTGCGGGCAGGACCCGCTCAGCGTCCTGGACCGGGTGGTACCCGGCTACTACCACCGGCTCGACGCCGTCGGGCGGGTGACGAGCTCGACCTGCTGCGCCAACACGGCCACTGAGAACGCCCTGTGCGAGCGCCTCATGGTCGACTCGGTGGTGCGCTGGGCCCGCTGGTACCGGGTCGACGGCTTCCGCTTCGACCTCATGGGCCACCACCCGCGCGCCGTCATGGAGCGCGTGCGGGCGGCCCTGGATGAGCTGACCATGGCCGACGACGGCGTCGACGGCCGCTCGATCTACCTGTACGGGGAGGGCTGGAACTTCGGGGAGGTCGCGGGCAACGCCCTGTTCGTGCAGGCCACCCAGGGCCAGCTCGACGGCACCGGGATCGGCGCCTTCAACGACCGCCTGCGCGACGCCGTCCACGGCGGGGGCGCCTTCGACCCCGACCACCGCGTCTTCCAGGGCTTCGGCACCGGTCTGCTCACCCAGCCCAGCGGCCTGGATCACCGCAGCTGGAACGAGCAGTCGGCGGACCTGGCCCACCGCACCGACCTGGTGCGCTTAGGCCTGGTGGGCAACCTCAAGGACTATGTCATGACGATCTCGGACGGGACGGTGCGCCGCGGGATCGACCTCATCCACAACGGGGCGCCAGCGGCCTTCGCCTCCCAGCCCCAGGAGAACGTCAACTACGTCGACGCCCACGACAACGAGACGCTCTACGACCTGCTGGCCTACAAGTTGCCCCAGGGCATGCCGGTGGCCGAGCGGGTGCGGATGAACACGGTGTGCCTGGCCACGGTGACACTGGCGCAGTCGCCGTCCTTCTGGAGCGCGGGCACCGAGCTGCTCCGTTCCAAGTCCCTGGACCGGGACTCCTACAACTCGGGGGACTGGTTCAACGCCATCGACTTCACGGGGCAGTCCAACGGCTTCGGACGGGGCCTGCCGCCGGCCAGCCGCAACGAGGGCTCCTGGGCCATCCAGGGGCCGCTGCTGCAGGACGCCTGGCTGCGGCCATCGCCCGAGGAGATCGCGGCGGCTCGCTCCCAAGCCCTGGACCTGCTGCGGCTGCGCGCCTCGACGCCGCTGTTCAGCCTGGGCTCCACGCGCCTCATCCAGGACAAGCTGACCTTCCCGGGGGCGGGCTTCGGCGCGCCGGCCGGTGTGGTCGTCATGCTCATCGACGACACCCGGGGCGGCCAGGACGTAGACCCCGAGCTCGACGCCGTCCTGGTGGTCATCAACGCCTCCGGGCAGACGCTCACCCAGCCGCTGCCCGAGCTGACGGGCCGGGACTTCCGCCTCTCCCCCATCCAGGCCGAGGGCGCCGACGAAGTGGTGCGCCGCACCGGCTTCGACCGCGCCAGCGGGACGATCTCGGTGCCCGCGCGCACCGTGGCCGTCCTGGTGCAGAAACAGGCGGCCTGAGCGCCCACCTCTCAGGCCCGGCCCAGGACGTCGGCGAGGTCGATGACGCCGCCGCGCAGGGCCAGCAGCACCAGCTGGACCCGGTCGCGGCAGCCGGTCTTGGACAGTAGGTGGCTCACATGGGTCTTGACCGTGGGCATGGACAGCCACTCGCGGTCGCAGATCTCCTGGTTGGTCAGACCCAGGGCGATGAGCGCCAGGATCTCGCGCTCACGCTGGGTCAGGGCCGCGACCTGCTGGGAGGCCTCCGCCGCTCGGACCTCCTCGACCGAGTCCTCAGAGGCGTGGCGTCCGGTACCGGCCTCGTTTCCCACGCCGACCCCACTGACCTGGCCGGTGCGCACTGCGGTGAGCAACCGGCGCGTGGGCCCCGGGGAGATGACCGAGTCGCCGTCGTGGACGGTGTGGATCGCGGTGATGAGGTCCTGTGGCGGGGTGTTCTTGAGCAGGAAGCCTGCCGCACCGGCCTCGATGGCCCCCATGACGTAGCCATCGGTGTCGAAGGTGGTCAGGATGACGACCCGACCGGTGGTGCCGCGGGCCATGAGCTCGCGGGTGGCGGCCAGCCCGTCCAGGCCCGGCATCTGCACGTCGAGCAGGAGCACGTCGACGGGGTCTGCGGCGTTGCGCATGAGGGCGTCGTTGCCGTCGACGGCCCGCCAGACGACTTCCATGTCCGGCTGCGCCCCCAGCAGCATGGCCAGCCCCATGGTGAACAGCGGCTCGTCATCGGCCAGACCCAGGCGGATCACAGGCGCCCCCCTTCTTGACGTCTTCTCACGGGAAGTATCCGCTCTCCAGGGTCTCACTGTGCGATTTCGTGCTGGCGAAGTACCGATGACCTCCTGCGAAGTTCATCATATGAGCACGATTGGACCTCACTCTGGGACGACGGGGAGCTCCGCCATCACCCGCCAGCCGCCCTCGGGCGTGGGCCCGGCGGTGAAGGAGCCGCCGAGTTCGGCGACCCGGTCGCGCATCCCGATCAGGCCGAAGCCGCGGTGCACGGGTCCGTTTTCTCCGTCCCCCTCGCTCCCTTCCGGCGCATCCGCCGCCTGCGCCGATGATGCGGCCCGGGCCTTCGGGCCGGGGCGTTCTCGACGGCGAGGACGGCGCGGCCGATCCCGGTGCTCAGCGAGACGGTCGTGGTCGCCCCGGGGGCGTGGCGCAGCACGTTGGTCAGCGACTCCTGGGCCACCCGGTGGAAGACCTGCGCCGCCGCCGGGGGGAGCCGCTCGGTCGGGTCGGTCTCCAGGGTGACGGGAAGTCCCGCATGCTGCGCCTGGTGCACCGGTTCGCGCAGAAGATCCCTCTCATGGTCATGACTCGACGCCGCAGGTCCGGTTCCGGCAAAGGTCCCGGTCCCCGCATCAACCGCTTCAGCAGTCTCGTCTGCGGGGCCCGCACCGGCACCGGTACCGCCCGCACCAACAGCGCTGGCGGCTGCGACGCCCTCGGAGGCCTCCGAGCCAGCGGCCTCGGAGCGCAGGATGTCGACCAGGGCGCGCACCTCGTCCACCGAGCGACGGGAAGTCTCCCCGATGACGGCCAGGGCCTCATCTGCGGCGGCCGGGTCCGTAGCCAGGATGGCGCGGGCGCCCTCTGCCTGCATGGCGATGACGGTGAGGCTGTGTCCGAGCAGGTCATGGACGTCGCGGGCGATGCGCTGCTGGGTCTCAATCACTGCGAGACGCCGCTCAGCGGCCTGCTGCGCCTCGAGCACCGCGGCCCGTTCGAAGGCCTGGTTGTAGCGGTCACGGCTGCGACGGCGCGCGGCACCGACGAAGGCCGCCACCGAGACCAGCAGCCAGGCGTTGGTGAGAAGGATGAGCCGTCCGGCACCCGCGTGGACCTGGTCACCGATGAGCTCATGCGCCCGCGTCGTCGCGGCGGCCGCCCCCACCAGCTCGAGGACGAGCCCCACCCACCGCCACGGTGCCTCCAGGCGGGACTGCGTTGTCTCCACCGCAATCAAGCCCGTCACGACGAAGAAGATGGAGAAATCGGTGAACACCACGAGGTGCACGCTCAGGCAGATGCCGGCCACGATGACGAAGAACAGCGGGGAGTGGCGCCTCACCACCATGGCCAGCGCACAAGCCACCACCAGAAGGAAATAGAGCGCTGGTGCTATGCCCCGGGTGGGCCCGTCTGCCGCCTCCGACCGACCGATGAGAGACAGGAAGAGGAAGGCGAGGGCGATGACGACGTCGGACGCAGTCGTCCACGGACCCGACCGCGGGTTGCGCCAGGCGGCCGGAATCGGACCCGCCTGCGGCAGGTGCCCGGCCGACGTCGGCACGGTCTCCACCGATCCCGCCTGCGCAGCCTCGACGCCTCGACGTTTTCTCATGCCCGAACCGTACCGCCGTGGCGGTGCGCCCCGGAGGCCCGAGCAGGGATTTCATACCCGGGTATGAGCAGGGCAGGAGGACCCGCTCCAGAAGCAGACCACGGACTGATGATCTCCCGGTCCGGCGCGGGCAGGCTTCCTGCCATGACGACTTCACATCACTTCCCCCCAACCTCACCCACACCTCTCCAAACACCGACGACGACCGGCGCACCGGGGCTACCGGTCGACCAGCAGCCCCGGACCGCTCAGCAGTCCTTCCCCCGGCTGAGTCCCGACCACGGCGCACCGGTGCTCGACCGGCTCCCGACCACTGCGGCACCCAGCCTCGTCTCCCCCGCCGCGGCGCCCGCACAGCCGGCCCCCAATCCACAGACCGGAACGGCGCTCGCCACGGCGGCCGACGACGCCGTCGTCCTCACCCAGGACCTCACCAAAACCTTCGGCCGGCGCACCGTTGTCGACGGCCTGAACCTCGTGGTGCCGCGAGGGAGCATCTACGGCTTCCTCGGACCCAACGGCTCGGGCAAGTCGACCACGATGAAGATGCTGCTGGGACTCCTGGCACCCACCCGCGGGCAGATCAGCGTGCTCGGGCGGCCCTTCACCCCGGCCACGCGCGCCGAAATCATGTCGCGCACCGGCTCCATGATTGAGCACCCGCCCGGCTACGGCCACCTCACGGGCGCCGAGAACATGCGGATCGCCGCGAAGATGCAGGGTCTGAGCGACCAGCAGGTCGACCGCGCCCTGGCCCTCGTGCGCCTGACCGAGCACAAGGACCGCCTGGTGCGCACCTATTCCATGGGCATGAAGCAGCGCCTCGGGATCGCCCTGGCGCTGGCCCGAGAGCCCGAGCTGCTCATCCTCGACGAACCCACCAACGGCCTAGACCCGGCCGGCATCGAGGAGGTGCGCCGCCTGCTGGTCGAGCTCTCCGGCGAGGGCATCACCGTCATGGTCTCCAGCCACCTGCTCGACGAGATTGACCGCATGGCCTCCACACTCGGCATCCTGTCGGCCGGTCGCCTCGTCTTCCAGGGCACACGCGCCGCGCTCATGGAGCGCTCGGTGCCGGACATCCTCGTCGTCACCCCGACGCCGCAGGCCCTCCTGGACCCGCAGATCCTGGCCGGGCTCGTACCGGCTCAGGCCCCCGGCGCAGCTGGCGCCCCCGATCAGCCGAACGGACCGGTACTGGTGCCGCAGGGCGTGCGCATTCCGGGGATGTCGAAGGGCGCCGTCGCCGAGCTCATCAACCGACTGGCCGCCGCCGGCGTCGAGATGCACGAGGTGCGCCGCGAGGCCCAGAGCCTGGAGGACATCTTCATGGACCTCACCGGACGGGGAGGTGTCCTGTGATGACCAGCGCCACACTCTCATCAGCACCCATCCCCTCCCAGCCCCCCACCGCGACCGGGACCGCCGGCTCAGCGAGACCTGCGCCGTCGGCGCGCGGCTCCCGCAGCACCCGGACATCCGCAGCACCCGGCTTCTTCACGTCCGTGCGCGTCGAAATCCTCAAGATGCGCAGGCTGCGCGTGCTGCTGGTGACCGTTCTGCTCCTGGTGGCCTCCATAGCGATCAGCACAATGGAGCTGTTCTCCCTGGCCAGGCGAGGGACGCTGGACACCCCCTCCTCTCAGCCCTGGGCGGCTCTCCTGCTGAGCACGGCCCTGTTCAACGCCCTGACGCAGCCGATCTTCGTCGCGATCCTCGCCAGCCGGCAGACCGATATCGAGCACAGCGGGGCCGGGTGGAACCTGGCGGCCACGTCGGGCCTGACGCCTGGAGCCCTGTGCCGGGTCAAGCTCGCAGCGCTGTCGCTCCTCATCGTTCCCGCGGCCATCGCCGAGAGCGCGGTCCTCATCGTCGTAGCGCGGGCGATAGGGGTGTCCCTCCCGCTCGACATCGGCCCCTGGGTCACTTATACGGTTCTGCTCGCCCTGGTCAACACGGCGATGTGCGCCTACCACCTGTGGCTCGCAGCCGTGGTTGAGAACCAGCTGGTCGTCATGAGCGCGGGGCTTCTGGGCGGTTTCATCGGCGTCTACATGATGCTCGCCCCGCCAATGCTGGCGAGGCTGCTGCCCTGGGGATATTACGCCATCATCACGCCCGTGACGATGTCGATGGTGAACGGCCACGGCGCCTACGAGTACATCAGCGTGCCCGCGGGCTGGGTCGTGGGCTTCGCCGCCCTGACCGCCGTCATCTTCACTGCCGCTACCCGCCGGCTCGACCGGATCGAGAGGTGATCCCCATGAGCACGCCTGTCCACACTTCCACCATGCCCCGCGGCGCCGGCTTCGCCCGACCCGCCCCGGCCAACTCCAGTGCCCGACCCGCCCCGGCCGAGATCACAGCACCGGGCCGCAGCAGCGGTGGTAGCCGAAGCGGCTTCGCCTCCCTGCTGGCCGCCGAGGCCATCAAGCTCAAGAGGTCCTCGGCGTGGGTGGTGGTCATTCTGCTGCCGCTGCTGGCGGTGTTCGCCGGTACCTTCAACTTCTACGCGAACCGGGAGGTTTTTTCCCAGACGTGGGAGTCCCTCACCTCCCAGATGACGGTCTTCTACTCGATGTTCTTCTGCTCTCTGGGGGTGGCACTGCTGACCTCAACCGTATGGCGGGTGGAGCACCGGGGCACGAGCTGGAACGCGATGCGCACCACTCCCCACTCTCCGATAGCCGTGGCGCTGGCCAAGACCCTGGTCATTTTCGTGCCCGTACTGGCGATGCAGGTGGTCTTCATGGTCCTGGCATGGATCTCGGGAACGTTCATCATGGGCCTGGGGCCCGCGATGCCCCTGGTCTTCATCGTGGCGGACCTCCTCGCGATCGTGGGTGCGCTGCCACTGATCGCGGTGCAGTCGCTTCTGAGCATGCTCATGCGATCCTTCGCCGCGCCCGTGGCGGTAGCTTTCGTCGGCTGCGTCATCGCCACCGGCTTGGAGGCGAGTCAGAGCCCTCTGGCCTACGGCGTCCCGCAGGGCATTCTCAGCATGACTCTGCTCCTGGGATCATCAGCCATGTCGACGGCCGGGAAGCTGGACGCGGCGAGCATACTCCCTCTCCTGGCCGCCATTGTGGGCCTGGGGGCCGTCCTGTGGGGCCTGCTGGCCCTCGTCGCCCGCCGCACCGGGGGCGTGCGCTAGCAGATCGGCCCAGCGCACCCGCCCAGCGCCGTTGGGGACGTACATCTCCCGCGAAAACTGCGTTTTCCCGCAGATGACTGAGGGCAGATCTCAGTCATCTGCGGGAAAAGTACGTTCCCGATGAAAAACGCAGTCGCCAACCACACCGCCCGGGAGTCACCCAGTTCAGTGCATCTCCAGGCACTATCCAATGCGTTTGCTCCGCCTGGCAGGCGAATCGTGTCCAAACGGGACGACTTTGAGCTCTTCAGCAGTCACGCTCTTCAGAGCAACATGGCTCTGACCTGCATAGATGCACAACGCCTCGCATAAGCGCCGCGTCAATGTCGTCCCATTTGGACACTTTTACCTCAAGGCGGCCAAGACAAGGGGCTTATCCGGCACCGCCCCCTACGAACCCCTACGAAGGCGGCGGCGAGCCCACCACGCCCTCGAGCAGGGTGCGTCGGTCGATCCGGCGAGCGGCCTGCCGGTCGGATCGGAGGTTGTCATGCATATTGCTCTGCGCGATCTTCGAGTTCTGACACATGGCATGCCCTTGGGGTTGTCCACGGTGACGGAGACGGCAACGGGAAGGACGGGGCGGACATCCCGTCCGCCCCGCAGCCCGGTCGAACGGCAGGTACCGATCAACCCTTGCGACGACGTCTCATGAGGTACCACCATCGGCATCCACGCATAAGACTTGCTTCACACCTTACGTCGACCGCTCGGTTAATCACGTCCCTCGGCCGAGGCCGGCCGCCTCGACCCTCAGGCGTCGAGCAGAGAGCGCAGGTTGCGCACGTAGCGCTCGAAGGCCACCCTCCCCTCAGGAGTCAACGCCAGAAAGGTGGCTGGACTGCGTCCGGCATAGGTCTTGTTCTGCTGGACATACCCCGCCCCCTCCAACTTGGACAGATGGGTGGACAAGTTGCCAGCCGTCATGTCCAGCAGCTCGCGCAGCCGCGGGAAGTGCAGCTCGTCACCAACCGGCACGGCGGCCAGGGTCGCCATGATCCGCAGGCGGGCCTGGGCGTGAATGACGGGATCGATGTCGACCTCGGAGGCGGCGGAGGCGCCCATACCGGCCAGATCTGCCGGCTTCGCCGCCCAGGTCTCGGAGCCCGCACGCCCTTCCTCCTCCCCCGGTCCCTTCCGGGGCTTCTCGGCCATCTCACGCACCTCGCTTCGTTCTCGTTACGGCACTGATGATGGCGGCCACCAGCATGCCGCCTCCTCCGGCCACGGACATGATCCACCAGGCCCAGGGCATACCGACAATCGTGACCACGAGGGTGACCAGGAGGATCCAGCCACCCAGAATCCCCATGACCGTCTCATCCCACAGCGCGGCGCTCATGAGGAAGATGACGCCGACGACGAGGCAGGGCAGGGCGTTGGATACCAGGCTCGCGATCTCGTTGGCCCGAGCCGTGTTGACGCTGGCCAGGAAGGCGTTCGCCCGCCCCAGGATGATGGCGCACAGCGGCATCCCGAGAGCCCAGGCGAGGCTGTAGTAGGTGCCCTCGCGGCTGCTTCGGCCGCGGATGCCGCGCGCCTTGGGGATGATGTAGGCGAAGGTGAAGAGCAGCGCCGCCGCGAGACAGCCGCAGAAGAACAGGTACGGCACTCTCGGCATGTCATAGTCCGGCTCGCGATAGAGGGCGAGCGCGGCATAACCGACCAGCCAGGCCAGCCCCCAGGCGGTCAGGAGCGGGGCCGCCTTGATCTCGTGGCGCTTGAGATAGGTGCTCCGCTGGGCGTCAACGACGGCGAGAGCCTCTTCAGGCCCCGCCGGAACCTCGTGGTGCTGAGTCGCAGCACTCATGATGAACCCCCTTGCTCAGAGTGGTTTGCGTTTCAAACCACCTCCAGGATAGCGCCCTTGAGTTTGCATTGCAAACTACTTTGAAGATAGGCGACTATCGTTGGGGGTGGGCGGGATAAACACTCGAAGGCAGTCGTTGGCCACTGCGGGTCGACGGGAGCGCCGCAAGGAACGGTGAGGCGAATGGCCGCCGAGAGCACCCATACCGTCCGCCCCCTCCTACGCCGCACGGGTCCTCCCGACGTAGGAGGGCCTGCACAGGGTCGCCTCCTAGAATCGGCTCCATGACTGATGCGGCACCAGGCTCACCCCCATCGGCAGGCGGCCTCACCGACACCCCGGCGCCGATCGATGCCACCGAGCCACCCACGCCGACGACCACCGACCCACCCGTCGCCGTCACCGTATCACCCGCCCCTACACCGTCGGCCGGATCGGCCTCCACCTCACCGGTCGGCATCCCGGTCATCGGCGTCGCCCCGGCACCCGAGCCCGCCCCCGCTCCCGGCCCCGCAGCCCCGTGCTCGACGACGCTCCTGGTGGACACCACCGCGCACCGTCTGCGCCGCACCGAAGACCTGCTCGACCTGACCCTGACCCTCCTGGGCATCGGCGCCGTTCTGATCCTGGCGATCTACGCCCGCCAGACCACGACCGGCGTCACCCAGGACGTCCAGAACGCCCTGGCGGTGGTGCTGCGTCGCATCCTGGTCTTCCCCCTGCAGGCCGTCGAGGGACTGACCACCTTCATCGTGCCGCTGGCCGTGCTGCTGGACCGCCTCCTGCGCCGCTCCTGGCGTTCCTGCGGCGAGGCCGTCATATCGGGGATCGCCGGGTACGCGGTCGCCGTCGCCGCGATGACCGGCCTGGTCACATGGGGGCCGGCCGCCCTGGTCATGGGTCTGACGGTCACCGCCTCGGGCACCGCCCAGCTGGGCGTCTCCACCGTCTTCGCCTCGATGGCGGGGCTGCTCACGGGCGCCGGCGACCGCAACAGCTCGACGACGATGCGTTCGGGCTGGGCGGCTCTGTGGGTGATCCTCGGCCTGGCTGTCCTGCGCGGCGCCCTGACTCTGCCCGGAGCGGTCCTGTCGCTGCTGCTGGGCCGCACCGTCGGCCTGCTGGTCCGTTACGTGTTCGGAGTGGAGGACCGCCGCGCCCACGGGGTCACGCTCGTGCGCGCGCTGCGCCGGGCCGGGATCGACGCCGTGCGCGTCGTACGCATGGACCGCGCCCCCGAGGCGCGCGCCTGGGTCGTCACCACCGATGCGCCCCTAGGCTACACCGAGCAGGTCCGTGAACAGGTGCGCGACAACCCGCTGACATCGGACACCCCGACGAACGGCGCCGGCCCGGCCGCGCCATCGACACCCGATCATCCCGCCGACGAGATCCCTGTTCCCGCCGCAGCACCAGCCGCCGAGCCGGCTACCGGCCCGACTGCAGACCCGCAGGCCGAGCCGGTCGCCTCCCCGCTCGACCCGAGGCCGTCGGGCTCGGCGGGCGCCAACACGATCAGGCCGGCCACCGACGTCGACCTGGCCGCGGTCCTCGCCGAGGCCTCCAGCGACGCCCTGTCGCAGAAGCGGGCCTCGGTCCACCGGATGTACGCCGTGTGGGACTCGGCCGGCGAGCGCCGCAATGTCACCCTCCTCGACGCCGACCGGCAGGTGGCCGGATTCCTATCCAACATCTGGGACCAGATCCGCGTCAGGGGCCTGTCCCCCACCCGCGACCTGTCCCTGCGGCCGGCCGCCGAGCACGCCGCACTCATGACGATGGAGGCGCGCCGCGCCCACGTGCGCACCCCCGGCCTGCTGGGCATGGCCGAGGCCGCCGAGTCGGTGCTGCTCGTGACCGACCACGTCGTCGGCGCCCGCTCCATCCGCGATCTGGGGTCCGAGGTCGACGACGACGTCCTGGACCAGCTGTGGGGCCAGCTCCAGCGGGCCCACACCGCGGGCCTGGCGCACGGCAGCATCGACGCCTCGAGCGTCGTCGTCGACGAGGCCGGAGGGCTGTGGCTCCTGGACTGGGCCTCGGGGGAGACGATCTCCTCCGAGCTGTCCCGCCGCGTGGACCTGGCTCAGGCCCTGGCACTGACGGCTCTGAGCGTGGGGGCCGAGCGGGCCATCGACGCCGCCTCCCGGTCGCTGACCACAGCGCAGCTGGCCTCGATCGCCCCCATGCTCCAGCGGGTGGTGCTACCGAGTCAGACCCGCGAGGTCATGGGCAGGCGCGGGGCCAGCCGGCAGGTCCTGCAGGACCTGCGCGACGCCCTCGTGGCCCTCACGCCCACGGCCGACGCCGAACCCGCCCGCCTCAACCGCTTCTCCACGCGCACCGTCCTCATGGCCGTGGTGGCGCTGGTGGCGGTATGGACGCTGCTGGCCCGGCTGGACTTCCAGCAGGTCAGCGCCGCTGTCTCGCAGGCGAACATCTGGTGGATGCTGGCGGCCCTGGCCTTCTCGGTGGCGACCTACGTGGGCGCCGGGCTCACGCTGGTGGCCTTCAGCCCCGAGCGGCTGTCGCTGTGGCGCTCCACCGAGGTGCACCTAGCCAGCGCCGTCGTGTCATTGGTGGCTCCGGCCGGCGTCGGCGGGGCGGCCATCAACCTGCGCTTCCTCAACCGCAAAGGCGTGCCGACGGCGGTCGGCGTGGCCACGGTGGCCCTGGTGCAGGTGGTCCAGTTCATCGTGACGGTGGTGCTGCTCGTGGTGCTGGCGGCGATGACCGGCCAGTCGACGGGGCTGACGCTGCCGTCGGGCTGGGTTCTGGTCGCGGCCGGCGCCATCGTCGTGGTGGCGGCGGTCGTCCTGGTCATCCCTCAGGCGCGCACCTGGGCGTGGGCCAAGATCGAACCCACTTATCGCCAGGTGTGGCCACGGCTCGTATGGGTCATGTCCAACCCGATGCGGCTGGCCCTGGGGGTCGGCGGCGCGCTCATGCTGAGCCTGTCCTACATCCTGTCCTTCAGCGCGAGCCTGTGGTCCTTCGGCTACACGGTGCCCTTCGCGGTCCTGGCCATCACCTACCTGGCCTCCAACACCGTGGGCTCGATCGTGCCCTCCCCCGGTGGCATCGGGCCGGTCGAGCTGGCCCTGACCGCGGGGCTCGTCGCCGCCGGCGTCCCCTACGGGGTGGCGCTGTCGACGGCGATCGTTTACCGCCTGGTCACTTTCTGGATCCCGATCCCCGTGGGCTGGCTCAGCCTCCAGCGCCTCCAGAAGGTCGGGGACCTGTAGGTCCGGCGACGCTGAGCCGGCTAGCGCCGGACGGCAACGGAGCGCCCGGGCCGTCTATGCAGCAGCTACTCGTTGCCGTGGCAGGTTAGGCCTTTCTTGGGCATGGTGCCGGTGAGCAGGTAGGTGTCGACGGCGTCGTTGATGCAAGGGGCGTCGCCGCCGTAGGCGGTGTGCCCGGTGCCCTCCCAGGTCAGCAGCTGGCCGGAGTCGAGCTGATCGGCGAGGGACTGAGCCCACGCGTACGGGGTGGCCGGGTCCCCAGTGGTTCCCACCACGAGGATCGGCGCGGCGCCGCGGGCATGGATCTGCGTGGGCTTGCGGGTCCCGTTGTGCCCCCACACGCTGCACACCAGGTCCATGCCGACCGCAGTATTCCCGAAGATCGGGGCCACGCGCTTGGCCTCCTCGTACTGCGCGGCCCAGGTGGCCGTGTCACCCTCCACCGGGTAGTCCAGGCAGGTGACGGCCTGGAAGGCGCCACCACTGTCATCCTTCGAGGCTGCGGCCTGGTCCTCCTGGGCCGCGAACAGTGAGCCGTCGCGGTAGTTGATGGCCTGATCCAGGGCGCTGGTCAGGGGTGCCCAGGCCTGCTCGGAGGAGTAGAGGTACTCGCTCAAGGCACTGACGATGTCCGAGCCGGCCACTGTTCGGTTCGGGTCACTGGTCACCAAGGGGCTGCTGTTGGCGGAGGTGACGAGGTCACGGACCTGCTGGACTCCGGCGTCGGTGCCGCCGCTCAGCGGGCAGCCGGTGGAGGCCTGGCAGTAGTCGACGTAGGTGCGCAGCGCCTGCTCGAAGCCCGTGGCCTGTCCCCGCGCCTGGTCGGCGAGGGACATGGCGGGGTCGATCGCGCCGTCGAGCACCATGCGCCCCGTGTTGGCGGGGAAGTGCTCGGCGTAGACGGCTCCCAGGTAGGTACCGTAGGAGAAGCCCAGGTAAGTCAGTTTCTCCTGGCCGGCCAGCGCCCGTAGGATGTCGAGGTCCCGGGCCGCGGAGACGGTGTCGACGTGGTCGAGCAGCGCGGCGGGCTTGGTGTTGGCGGCGCACTGGTCGGCCAGATCCTGGAAAGACTGCCGGGTCGCCTCCGACCACTCCTCGAAGGAGTCGGTACCCGAGGCGGCGCCGGCGGATGCCGCTGCGGAGGGCTCAGCGGTACTGGCCGAGTCGTCGTCAGTAGTGCAAGTGATGGCCGTGGAGGAACCCACTCCGCGCGGGTCGAAGCCGATGACGTCGTAGGCGCTGAGTAGCTCGGGAGCGAAGGACGTGCCGGCCTGCTCGGCGAAGGCGACCCCGGAGTCGCCGGGGCCACCGGGGTTGATGAACAGGGCGCCCTGCGGGTGACCGCCGGTGGCCGCGCGCTTCTTCATGGCGATCGAGATGGTCTCGCCCTGCGGTTTGGCGTAGTCGAGAGGAACGGTGACGACGGCGCAGCTGAAGGTGGCATCGTCGGTTCCTTCGGAGGCGCCAGCCGTGCTGGTCGCACCGCCGGAGCCCGGGGCGGCCGTTGCTTCCGCCGACGTCGTGGCGGCGGCGGCCGTTGTGGCGGTACTCGATTGGGCGGTCTTCTCCGAGACCTTCTCCATGCCGCCGGTGGCGCCGCAGGGGTACCAGTCGACGGCCTGATGGTAGAAGGATTCCAGGCCCGACGGAATCGGGCCTGCGACGGTGGCCGAGCCACCTGTTGCGGGGGCCAGTCCCGTCCCACAGGCACTCAGGCACCCTCCGACGAGGACCGCCAAGGCACCAACGCTCGTTCGACGAGGGCGTGCCGAATTTGCTGTCGCCGCGGATACAGCAGATGCCCACACCGAGACAGCACTTCCTGGGCCGGCCGAGCACCGCCTCACTGTATTTCTCATGACCGACATCCTACAAAGGCCACCAGTGTCGGCCGCGCCGCACGGCGCTCCCCCGCCTGCCACGAGGCGCGCAACCCTGGTGGTGCTGCGCTGCCAGGATGAGGTCTTCGGGGATGTTGCGTCTGACCTGACGGCTTCGCGGTTGGTGGGCCCCTAGCCAGGGACGTCGAGGTGGTTGAGAGGACCGTCAACCGGGTGCGTCGGGGGCGCGGCGCTGACTTTCAAGAGCGGGTTCGGCCATCACCCGCTGACTGCCTGGAGCAGGCCACGGCTCCGACGACGGGGCGGGGAGTGCACGGTAATCGTGCTGCGGCCGGGTAACGCGGGGGCGAACACCGCCACCAACCGCGTCGAGATTATCCGCCGCGCGCTGGATCAGGGCGGACTCGGCCCGTTACCTTGTTGGTGATCCCTGGTGGTAGGTGCCGGGGGCTGCCCCGCCACGGCGCGCAGCTGCGCTTCGACGACATCGAGGGCTACCGACCCGTGGCCTTGGCCACCAACACCCGCGTCGGTCAGCTCGCCGACCTCGAAACCCACCGCCGGCTGCAAAAACGCTGCTAGGACCGCATCAGGTGCGCGAAAGCGTTCCCGCGCGCTTCACTCAGGAGGTAGCCCTGTCGAGCTCGACCGCTTCGCGTTGCAAGGCTGCGCGGTCAGCCGCGTGTGGTGCCTTCTCGCGGCCCCGACCTGCAGGCCTGCCGGCCTTCTACCAAATGCTCACCTTAGCCGGCACCCCGCCAGGCGCTGGGAACCCAAGACGGTACGCCTGCCACTGATGAGCGTCCCCGCCGTGATCGCCCGCCGCACCGTCCTGCGCTACAAGGCCGCCCCCAGGCCAGCCTCCAGCTGACCGGGCTCAGGCCCCAGAGCCTATCGCCCCATCGACATACATTTGCCCCTTGCCCACCGTGACCACGCAGGACCCCCTTGGCCCCGGAAAAGCCCGGCCACCGCGAGACGACACGCGGCACACCGCCACACCCAACCAGCATCATCCCACCCACAGCACCTGCGACACCGCCACCCACCCCCTACTCAGCCAGACAACGGAAGATCGAGAACAACGACAACTAACCGCTCCTATCAGTTCAAGGGGTGAACGCTCATCCGATCGGATGAGCCAATAGGAGGAGCGAGAAGCACGTGCGATAGCCGTACCGACCAACGTGCGTGTCAAGAGGCTGAACGCCCCATCTCCCATATTTTGCCGATCGGCCGATAGCGCCGTACGCTGAAACTGAAGCTCACCCACCACCGGACCTGCTTCATCCAGTGAGGACGGGAGAAAATGGCTGCAAGAACTGCTCACCCTCCCCTACTCTCTCTTTCGAAGTATTTAACCAACAGAACAACAATAAACACGCCCACGACTAAAATATATGTGGCCCTCGGAATCACATATTGCATCCTGAGCATCTTCACACCTCTATTCATGAGGCCAGTTCCGGTTTCGAGGCAGCTTTTGATATTCATCATCTTGGCGTCTCTGATTTCTATCACAATCCCCTTTTGGCAACCATCGGCAATCGCAACGTTCTCGGTATGCATGCTGTGCTTCCTCTCCCTGCCTGGAGCCTACGCATCCGACATCGCAGGAAGCCTCTCACTATTCTACCTATACTTGGGTCGCTTTTTTATGCTAAAACAAGCTTTCCTTGTATTTCTGATCAACGACATAGCCTCCGCTGCGATCATACTAACATCCAATAACCTTCCAACAGCCATATCACCTGTCATCACACCTTCGGCGCGAGCGAGCTTATTTGAAATAGCCGGAATTACACTATCCGGATTTACCATACTTATAGGCGCTATTGCGCGACAAGCCGAATGCTTCTGGTATAAGCAAGCCAACATGAAGGAAGAGCGTTTGAAGAGAATAAGAAGCGATATCGCAAAAGACATGCACGACCTCGTATCGTACTCGATGTCGCAGACCGTGCTTCGGGCGCGGGTGTCTTCAGAAGATCCCGCTTATTCACCGGAGACGAAGGCGGAGTTCGCCGCTATCGCCCGGACCGGAGCCGACACGCTTCATGAACTACGCATCCTTCTTTACGCACTACAGAAGGACTCCCACTATCTTTCCTTGTCCAACGACTCTCCGTCAAGACATGCCGTCGATAATATCATCGTCTCCGCAAATCTCGTCACACACGATGTCACCGACGCAGGGTTTCACATGAGTTGCCATATCGCCGACCATATTCATTTGACTCGCGCGCAAACGTTAGTCCTTTCCCGTATACTTCGAGAGATCGGTGCCAACATTATACGGCATGGAGATCCTGCGACTCCTGCTACGCTTACAATATCTCAGAATCAAGACTGTATTCGAATCCTCTCCACCAACGCCGTCAGTGAAAATCTCAACGGGGCATTACCTTCGTCCGGCATGGGAATACTGAGCATGCGTGAACGACTGGAAGCGCTCGGTGGCACTCTCACCACCTCAATCGAAGATGGGGCGTGGATCATCAGCGCAGTCGTTCCGCAGACGACCTCCAAGGAGCATGCTGAATGATATGCATTGGTATAGCGGATGATGACGCTCTTGTTCGCCACGTCCTCAGCACGCTTCTCGACACCCAGGAGGACATCAGTGTCGCATGGACGGCATGCGACGGGAGCGAAGCGCTCCAGCTCCTCAAATCACCCGACCATCCTGCCGTGCGAGCGATTCTTCTTGATATTCAAATGCCTCAAATGGACGGCGTCTCCCTCGCCACCATTGTTCACGAAGAGCTACCAGAAACAGCAATTCTGATTCTGACAACTTTCACTGAGAAAGATTTAGTCGAACGCGCTCTCGCGGCTGGCGTGAATGGTTTCATAGCCAAAGAAGATCCCGTCGAATCGATCGCCGGTGCCATTCGTCAGGCGGTCGAGGGGAATCTCGTGCTCTCCCCTTCCTCTAGCCGCCATTTGCGTGAAACCGAGAATATCCTTTCTGTCAAGCCCACGAAAACCGAACAGGCTGAGACTGTCCCGACACGCCATGTGTCCGGTTCTCCTGAATTCGATCATCTATCTCAACGTGAAATCGACGTGCTGGCACTCATGGCGGAGGCGCTTCCCAACAAACAGATTGCCCGTCGGCTGAACATCAGTGAAGCGACTGTAAAGACTCATGTGTCCGCCCTCATTGCAAAGCTAGGAGTTCATGACAGAGTGGGCGCCGTCGTCAAAGCAGTCCGAAGCGGAATCGTATAGTAGCTGACTTCTTTCGCCTCGAAAGTCTGCATGGGACGTTCACGGAAATAGCGATCGTTTCCCTTCACCCAGGTCAGCAGCTACTTGTCTCGCTGGACGAATATACCTCCCGCCCTATCCGGATTAGGCCTTCATGCCAGCGAAAGTTGTGAGTCGCGGGCACAGCTGTCTGCGACTCGGACCTGCTCTCAGGTGCATCCAGTAGCTGAGAGCTCTTCGCAGATATCGCGATCGTCTGCGTTCACCCAGGGCGCAGACTGATTCGCTTCATTTTGTGAGTACACCTCACTATTTCCGACCAGGTGGGTGACGGGCTCGCAAGATATCTTCAAACCTTTATCTCCTTCCATAGGTTGATTCGCTCATCATCCAGATGGCCGATCCGATCGGCCGATATTTTCGGGCATCAGACCTGACTCATGACGTCTTCGTGGGTTATGGAAAATCGATGTGAGTTTTCGTTGGTATTGCGGTGTTGGGGTCTGGTGGCGGGGCGCTAAGAGCCCGTATGGTGCACCGATATAAGCCCGTTTCTGCGTAAGGTCAGGACCGCTTCGGAGGCCACGGCGGTGCAGATCGTGTCCAAGTTCGGCGGTGTGCGCCGGATTTGCTGGAGCACCTGGGATCGGCTCATGACGAGGCGGGGCTGGAGGCCGGGAGGCAGGAGATCGCCGCCAAGCAGGGCCAGGGGTCGGCAGAGTCGGTTTAGGTGGTTGTTACCAGGTGGTCTTTGAGGCGTCCGGTGTGGATGAGGCTGCGGATGGTGTAATGAGTGAGGTTTCTGAATCCCAGGGCGATGCCGCATAGGTGTTCCAGGCGGCCGTTGACTGCCTCGGTGGGGCCGTTGGAGGTGCGGGGGTGGTCAAAGTAAGCCAGGGGTGTCGGCGGCTCTTTCGGTCAGGGTCCTGGACAGTGTCTTGATCTCCTCGAGCCCGTCTGAGACGGTCTGCGTCAGGGCAGTCGATGAGCCGTCGCATCAGGTGCTTTCCCAGGCCCGAGTCCTCGACCCTGTAGGCCTGGATCAGGCGCTGGTAAACGCCCCAGCCGGCATGGACCGGAGCGTGGCGCTCGTCGGCGAACAAGGCCTCAAGGTGCCTGGCCTGGGGATCGGTGAGCAGGTCGGCGCCGGTGTGCAGCGTGTGCCTGGCCCGGTGGAGCCGGTCTCCTGCCCGGCCCCGGCGCCCTGTGGTCTCCCTACTGGATGCGGCGGCACTGGTCGAGCTTGCCGGCAAGCCAGGGAGACGACGTGGAATGGGGTCCATGACCGCCCGGGCCTTGGGGAGCTCCTCTCCGGCGGCGCTCTTGAACCCTGGGCGGTCTGTTTCCAGGGCTCGTCCCGGGCGGTGAGCCAGTTCTTGAGGGCCTTCTTGGATCGGCTCGGGACCATATCCAGCAGGCGAGCCGGACTACTGCGGTCGTGTATGGGGGCCAAGTCGATGACCGCGGCGGGCGTACCGGTCGCCCCGTCTGGTGTGACGCCAAACAGAGGGGGTACCTCCCGCACGGGAGCGAAGCGCGGGGGAATCATCAACCCCGAGCACCTCCACCCCTTTGAACCGGGCGGACGCCTCGTTGAGGACCTGCTCGGCCCGGGTCAGGATCGCGCTGTTGGCGGCGTGTCAGGAGAGCCCCAGCACCTGCGCGACACGTGAGACGGACATGGACTCAAGGCCCAGGGCCCGCAGCCCCCCAGTCGACTGCCGAGCGGGTCAGACGGCTCCCGGGCACAGCCAGGCCGCTCGTGTCCTGCCTCCACACTCGGCGGCAGTGGGTGCAGGCGAAGCGTCTCACGCACACCACCAGCTGCATGGGCCTCCACCTCACCGGCACGTGGGCCAGGCGCCGGGCCCCCGCCGCATCCTGACCCTGCACGCCATGATCCGCAACAGCCCCCCTCCGCGACCCTCAACCAGCCACGAAACTACCCGCAGCCGCCCGACACACCATATAAAGGGCACCCCCTAAACCGAAAAATCCCTGACACACTAAGCATTATGAATCAGGATCAAATTTGCGCGACCCTCATCGCGAGAAATTGAAGTTTTGAAACTCATGGCCGAAGCCCTGTCCAGTAAACAGATAGCCCGAAAGCTCAACATCAGCGAAGCGACGGTGAAGACTCATGTTTCAACACTCATCGCTAAGCTCGGCGTACAAGATCGAGTGGGAGCCGTAGTGAAAGCAATACGCGGCGGACTAGTATAATCATCGTTGATACCGAAGTCTCCGTCCAGCCCACGTACTCCGTCAAAAGGTGGTCCACCCAGACGACGGATCGCCCATACGGACCATCCGATCGGCCGATGTGAGAAAAGAACGCACGTGTCTATTATCAATGTGTCATGTTCCAACACACCTCCCCGAAGGAAGGCCGATATGTTGTCACTACTACCCTTTTCTTTCGGTACTCTGAATCCCATTATCCACAGTCCCGATGACATCTGTTGGCCCTGGCCATTTTCTTTTGGCTATCTTAGCAAATGCGCTTCCGCATCTTGATCGTCAGACCTTCAGATCGCACACATATGCTCCCTGCATAAATTACGAACAGGAGGCATTCACTGTGGTTTTCTCACCGGGAGTGGATGTGCGGGTGGCCTGAGCTTTGGAACAGCAGGAACAGGTAGATATGTCTGGGGTGGGTCGTGTTGAATTTGGACGCACCCGGAGCCGTGTCTCAGAACTATTTTCGACCAAAATGTTCTATTCGCAAGGAGGCTCCGCACGGATATTCTATACTTGCCACCTTCGACGTCCCTGTCACTATTGCGCGTAGCGTCAGCTGACGGTTGACCGCTCACCGCCGCATCCACGACGAACACCTACCACCACAGGAATACAACTGCCCATTCACTACCCTAGTCCGACAAGCCGAGACAAGCCGATTTACTACCATCATCAAATATACGACATAGATTTACCAAGCAATTTTTGACACCTGTTGAAATCGCATAATGGGGCTCACATTAGTCAGATCGATGTCGTTCTACGGGAGATATAGTTCCACAAAAGGAGAATGGACCATGAGGTGCACTAAACCTTCACTACGCAAACTCTCATTTATTTTTGCGGCGTCAATTGCGCTCGGTTGTTCGGTCCCATCGGTTGCCCTGCCTGGACAGGCTGGTTCTGAGCCCGACAATGAAACGGTCACCAAAGCTGTCTCCGACTATCAAGCGACCGTAGACGCGGAATGGACCGACTCCAATACCTCCACGTCTGCTGCAACTCTTACTTCAACCGAGCAAGAAGCCCACGATTCTCGGGACGAGTTGGCCAATGAGGGCACGGCGGTGACTTCCGCGAAAAGCGAAGTCAGCATCATCGAAACAACGCCTCAGCAGGACGGAACCATTATCGTCACGGCAGATATTTCGACAGAATTTACATACAATGGTGAAAGCGAACCGGGAAGCTGGTCGGACCGTCATCTCATCACGCTATCACAGGGTAGCAGTGGCTATATCGTCACTGCCGACGAAATCGACGATAGCGCTGCGGAAGAGGCCGCAATCGCCGGAGAAGTCCCGGACGGTTACAATCCAACACCATCCTCGGATGACCCCAACGCCGCTGCATTACCAGATGCTGAGGATTCAGAAGATCAACCTGCCGCGTCACCCGCGCGGCATAAGCAACCTCGCACAAATGTTGGGAACATGGTTAAGTATGCGCTTAAATGGACGGGCCGTCCGAACAACGGAGACAAAGGAGATGACTTCAATCCAGATTACCCGCACGCAGGAAATAACTGCGCAAATTTCGTTTCAGAAGTTCTGCATGCAGGAGGTTGGGGCATACGACCTGGATTCCTGCCACCGAAACTGAATCTTCCGCCCGATAGTCCAGACATTTGGACGCCAAGATATCTTTGGCACATCCCCGGATCTCAAGTAGCATCACACACATGGAGCGTTGCATCGTTCCAATATAACTATGTTATCAAACACAGTTCTTACACACCGCTCATAGACATCCAAGCGGCACGCGCGGGCGACCTTTTCTACACAGACTGGTACCCTGAAAGAAAGAAAGGCGGGCCGGACGGAAAAATTGACCATGTCATGGTCGTAACCGGGACTAGTTGGGCGGGTGAACCACGAGTTTCACAAAAGACGCCCAACCGGCACAACATCCCAGTCTCGCAAACTAAAAAACGTGCTGACAAACAAGGGTTGGACGTCACATGGTACGCCCTAAAACGGTAGGGAAGTCGTTTCATACTGCGAAATCAAGATACATACTATCGACGCAGCATGGAGCTATATCGGCGGCTGAGGGCTACCCTCAATCAGGCGGCAGTAGTTATTTCAGAAACAGTAGGTCGCGTACAACCTCGCGATCCACTAAACTTCACCGATCGGTAGTATTCTTTTGAGTCGTCAGTTCAATGTCGAGGAGCTCACTGTGCCCAACCGTCCCCATCACTCACCGCTTTCGACCGAACTCCTTCAGCACCTCGTCCGGCTCCTGCGACTCCGTTCCGCCCGACCCGCCCGCCTCGGTGCGCTCGCCATGACTCTGGCCGTCTTCACCGCCGTCGGCCCCTCGGTCTACTCAGCACCTCTGGCCCCGTCCCTGCCGGCGGGCAACTACGTGGCCCTCGGGGATTCCTATGCCTCCGGCGTCGGCGCTCCCCCCTATGCCAAGGGCACCGACGTGCAGGTGGAGAACGGTAACAAGTGCAAGCGCGCCACGGCAGCCTACGCCCACCAGGTCGCCGACCGGACCGGCAAGACGCTCGACTTTGGCGCCTGCTCCGGCGCCTGGACCAAGCACTTCTACGAGGCCCGCACCCCGTGGAAGGAACCGGCCCAGCTCGATCACCTGGACGCCTCCACCGGCCTGGTCACCTTCTCCATCGGCGGCAACGACGCCGGCTTCGCCAAGATCCTCTCCGAGTGCGTCACCCAGCCCCCTTTCTCCAACTGCAGCAGCGACAAGGAACTCACCGACCCGGTCGACTCGACCATCGACGCCCTGGCCGGCAAGGGGAAGCAGGCCGGTGTCTACAGCTACGACACGATCATGACCGACATCGCCACCCGCGCCCCGGGCGCGACCGTCGTCGCCGTCGGCTACCCGCGCATGTTCACTTCGGCGGGCGGCACGGGCGGTCCCGTACCCGGCCGCTGCCAGGGACTCGCCAAAGTGGACCAGCGCTGGATCAACGCCCGCACCAATGAGCTCAACACCGCCCTCAAAGCCGCCGCCCTGCGCCACGGCCACCAGTTCACCGACCCCTCTGACTCCTTCGCCGGACACGAGCTGTGTGGCGAAGGCGCCTCCTGGTTCCAGGGTCTGCTCAACTCCGGACGCTTCCATCCCAACGCCGACGGCCACAAGGCCATGGCCACCTCCGTCATGAACACCCTGAACGACCAGCAGGCCGCTCAGGAACAGCCCGCCGCCGCGCAGGCACAGGTGGACAACATGCGCCCCACCGGCTCCTTCACCCTCACCCGCGACGGCGACCAGATCACCCTGGACGCCTCGGCATCCACCGACACCGACGGCACGATCACGAACGTCGACTGGTACATCCAGCACGCCGACGGCACCGAAGAGGTCCTCACCGGCGCCCAGGCAACCACCACCGTCCCCGCCGACCAGCAGGTCTCCATCACCGCCGTCGTCACCGACAACCAGGGCAAGGAAGACTTCACCACCCAAGTAGCCCCCGCCAGCTGACCACCCGCGCATTCGCAGGGTAAGGCGCGCGTTCGCACCCTCTACCCCTCGAACGCGTGCCCTAAGGCACGACCACGCGGGTCGTATGGTCACGAGGAGAACAGGTGCAAAACACCGGTCTTCGCACGCCGACCGGGCACGGTGAGCGCCAAGTAGATCGCCACGGCGAGCATCGCGGCAACCCCGACCATCAGGCTGACGGTGAGGCCCGCGTCCGTGGCGGAGCGGACCAGTGGCGCCAGGTGGGTTCGCACTCCAGCCGGCGCAGCGGTTGGCCAACCCTCCAGCGCCCGCACCCCCTTACCGGAGGCCACCAGGGAGATGAGGTGTTCCCGATCCGCCGCATGTCCCAGGACGCCGATCTCCGGCGACATGGTCATCGCCCGACGGATGACTCGCTCATAGCTCACACCTATCACTGCAACTCCCATGACGATGCCGAGCTGGCGGGCGGCAGCGGAGAATCCCGAGGTCATCCCCGCGGTGTCCTCATCGGCCGAGGAGACCGCCAGCTGGTTGACAATCGTCCCGGTCGCCCCGGTCGCGGCCCCCGCCAGGACTAGCCCGGGGATGAGGACCAGCCAGGTACTCGATCCGCGCAGGAGCATGAGCAGGCAGGAGCCGACGACGCCGCCCAACACGATCCCCAACAGACTCGCCCTGGCCCCATAGCGTCTGACCGCTCCTCCGCAGGTGGCGGCCACAACGAGGGCGGAGGCGCTGAAGGGCAGGAAGCACAGCCCGGTCTGGGCGGGGGTAAGCCGGTAGATGTTCTGCGCGTACAGGGACAGGAAGGCCATCGGCCCGATGAGGGCCGCCTGGATGATGAACCCGACCATGACGCTGCCTGCGTAGGTGGGTTCGGTAAGGATCGCGACATCCACCATGGGGCCGGCCGATCGTCGCTCGACGACGCAGAAGGCGCCGAACAGCACCACGGAGCCGATCAGCAAGGAGACGATCGCGGGTGAGGTCCACCCCCACATGTTGCCCTGGAGGAGTGCGAGCGTCAGCGCCCCCGTCATAGCGACGCACAGGGCCGTGCCCGGCCAGTCGACCTTCCTGACCGCCGCACCTGTCGCAGCGGCGCCCCGATCCGCGCCTGTCTCGGGGACCCATCGCGAGCCCAGCCAGACTGCGAGGCCCACCGGGACATTGACCCAGAAGATCGAGCGCCAGCCCGCCAGCAGGACAAGCCCGCCGCCGATGAGCGGCCCCAGGGCGATGGCCGCGCCGGAGACCGCCCCGTATACCCCGATCGCCCGGGCCCTGGGTGGGCCAACCGGGTAGCGGTCGGAGATCATGGGGACGCCGACGCCCAGGAAAATCGCACCGCCGACACCCTGAATGAAGCGGCTCCAGTCCAGGACGTCCACCGACGGCGCCAACGCGCAGACCAGGGAACCGGCTGTGAACAGAGCGATTCCCCAGCGGAACAGACGCAGCCGTCCCACCGATCCGCTCAGGGTCGCCGCAGACATCAGAAGCGTTCCCAGCGGCAGGGTGTAGGCGTTGACGACCCACTGGAGCTCGCTCAGCGATGCGCCCAGCGTGGCGCCCATGTCAGGAAGTGCGACGGAGACGACCGTGACGTCCAGGACGTTCATGAAGTTGGCGGTGCAGATCAACAGCAAGATGAGTGCCTGCCTCACACGGCGCACCTTTCGCAACGATCCCTCGGGTGGCGGCAAGCGCCCCCGGACCTAAATGACCGTAATGAAGATTAACACCGGCATGGCCGCCTGCGCTGTACGTATCGAGCGGCTGACCGCTCGCGCGTTCGTAGGGTAGGTGTCGCGTTCGCACCCTTTACCCCTCGAACGCGCGACCTAAGGCACGAACGCGCGGACCAGCCCGGTCCTGCGAACCTTAGCCGCCAGCGACGCGCAGATGCCCGAGCATCTCGGCGTGGGCCGCGGGGGTGGCCACGAGCAGCGACCCGGCGCGGCGCACGTCGAAGGGCGCCCCGTCCATCCGGGTGAGGACCACGCCGGTCTCGGTGCACAGGAGCGCCCCGGCCGCAACGTCCCAGGGCTGGAGCAGCGGCTGGGCGTAGACCACCGCGCCGCCCGCGGCCACCTCCGCCATCTCCAGGGCGGCCGCCCCGTAGCAGCGCATGCCGCGGGAGGTCTCGATGGCCCGGCCTATGGCCGCGTGCTGCGTGAGCTGATAGTGGGCGATCACCATCCCCTCACTCAGGGGCAGGTCCTCCACCGGTTCCAGAGCCCTGGGCCCGACGCCGCCGGCGCCGTCAGCGCCCGCTGCGCCAGTCATCAGCGGCTCGACCCAGGCACCCCGGCCACGGATCGCCGTGTAGAGCCGGTCGGCGACGGGGTCGGCGAGGATCGCCATCACGGGGACGCCGTCGTCGACCAAGGCGAGCGAAATAGCCCAGTCGCGGTGGGTGGACACGTAGTTGAGGGTCCCGTCGATGGGGTCGAGCACCCAGGCACGCCCGCGATAGGCCTCGAAGTCCTCGATCCGGTGCTTCTCCTCGCCGTGGAGGGGGATGCCGGTGTCCTCCAGCTGGCGGGCGATGCGGTCCTCGACGCCACGGTCGACCTGGGTAACCAGGTCGTTGCGGTGCGCCTTGGCTTCGATGCGCAGCTCCTCGCCCGGGTTCAGGGCGAAAGCGGCGGCCCGGCGGACCGCGGCGGCCGCCCGGGCGAGCAGATCCTCCAGGGAGGCTGACGACGTCAAGCCCCCTGTCGCCCCTGCCGGTGGCATCTCCGATCGATCGCCGCCAGCAGTCACGACTGCCGCTCCTGTCCGGCGAGCCGGCGGCTGTGGACGACCCACGCCACCCCCAGCGCCACCAGCCATAGGGGCGAGACGAAGACCGCGACCCGGGTGTCGTGGGCCTGGGTGAGGGTCCAGATGACGAAGGCGAAGAAGACCAGGCACAGCCAGGCCGCCACGCGCTGACCGGGCAGGCGGAAGGCGCTGGCCCGGTGGAGCTCGGGCCGCAGGGTGAGGAAGCGCAAGTAGGAGATGACGATGACGCACCACACGAAGATGAACAGGACACTGGCCACGGTCGTCACGGTTGTGAAGGCATCGATGATGGACTCGGATGTGTAGAGCAGCGGGATCGAGGTCAACAGGCTGACGCAGGTGACGATGAGGGAGATTCCGGGTACCGATCGGGCCGTCAGCCTGCGGAAGACGTTGGGGGCGTTGTCCGCCCAGGACAGGCCGAACAGCATTCGGGAGGTGGAGTAGACCCCGGAGTTGGCCGACGACGCCGCGGCCGTGAGCACCACGAAGTTGACAACGCTGGCGGCGACGCCAAGCCCCGCCAGGGCGAACATGGATACGAAGGGGCTCTTCTCGGGGTTGATCTCCCGCCACGGGGTGACGGCCATGATGGCCGCGAGCGCCCCCAGGTAGAACAGGACGATGCGCATCGGGATGGCGTTGATCGCCCGCGGCAGGGTGACCTCGGGGTCCTTGGCCTCGGCGGCGGCGGTCCCCACGAGCTCGGTGCCCACGAAGGCGAAGATGGCGATCTGGAAGGCCCCGAAGAATCCTTTCAGTCCGTTGGGGAGCAGGCCGCCCGCCCAGATGTTGGACACCTGGGCCCGGGCCCCGTTGGGCGCCGTGAAACCGCGCAGCACCATGATGACGCCGACGACGACGAGCGCCACGATGGCCACGATCTTGATGATGGAGAACCAGAACTCGATCTCCCCGAAGGCCTTGACGGTGGCCAGGTTGAGGCTGAACAGCAGGGCCACGGTCACTACCGGCGTGACCCACAGGGGCAGAGTCGGCCACCAGTACCCCACGTAGCCGGTGATGACGATGACCTCGGCCACAGCCGTCACCAACCAGCACACGTAGTAGGTCCAGCCCACGAAGAAGCCGGCCCACGGCCCGATGAGGTCGTGGGCGACGTCGGCGAAGGACTTGTAGGACAGGTTGGACAGGAGCACCTCGCCCAGGGCCCGCATGACCAGGAAGAGGAAGGCGCCGATGACCGCGTAGACGACGAGTACGCCGGGACCGGCCAGGGAGATCGTCTTTCCCGAGCCCATGAACAGCCCGGTTCCGATCGCCCCGCCGATGGCGATGAGCTGGACGTGACGGTTGGTCAGGTGACGCTGGAGCTGGGGCTCGGCGTCATGGTCCACCAGTTCTTCGAGGTCAGAGCGCTGATGCGGCGCTGCGGACTCGGCCGCCGGGGTGGGTTCGGCGGGCTGCGGGGTCTGGGACATCTCGTCTCCTGATCGTGGGTGACGCCACGAGCCTAGCGGCACCAGGTTCATCCCGGATTCACACGGGTAGGCTCGGAGACGTGAACCTTGCCGTGAACCTCAGGGACCAGATCCGCCACTCGATTCCGGCCGCGATCGTCGTCGTTATCGGCGCCTGGGTGATGATCTACTACTCAATCGTCCAGTGGGAGACGATGAAGCAGGTGCCCAGCTGGGACCTGGCGATCTTCTCCGAGCTGGCCAAGGCCTACGCCCACCTTCAAGCCCCGATCGTCCCGATCAAGGGCGACGGGTTCAATCTCTTGGGGGACCACTTCCACCCGATTCTCATTCTGCTAGGGCCGATCTGGCGGCTCTTCCCCACCCCCCTGAGCCTGCTCATCACCCAGGACCTGCTGCTGGCGGTCTCGGCCTGGCCGCTGACCCGCCTGGCCAGCCGGCTGACGAATCAGTGGGTGGGCGGGGCCCTGGGCCTTGTCTACGTCCTGTCCTGGGGGATGCAGGGGGCGGTGGCGGCGCAGTTCCACGAGATCGCCTTCGCAATGCCGATGCTGGCCTTCGCCTCGGTGGCATTCGTGGAGCGGCGATGGGTGGCGGTGGCGGCCTGGTCGGCGCCGCTGGTCCTGGTCAAGGAGGATATGGGGCTGACGGTTCTCATGATCGGGGTTGCTGTCATCCTCACCTCGGTGGTCCCGGCCTGGTACCGGACCTGCACCGTCGGCGACTCGAGTGCCGACGGAGCCGACGACGCCCGCAATCGAAGCCGGGGGCTGCGGCTGGGAGTGGGCATGATCGTCGGAGGGGTCGCGGCCTTCCTCTTCTCCGTCCTCGTGTTCCTGCCCGCCTTCAACATCAACGGGGTGTGGGACTACGGGCTGAGCTCGGACAAGCCGGCCTCGCCCGACGCCCTGACCCAGAAGGTCAAGGTCGTCGTCATGCTGGTCCTCACCAGCGGCGTCATCGGGCTGACCTCGCCCTGGCTGCTCGTGGTCCTGCCCACGTTGGCGTGGCGGTTCTTGGGGTCGGTGGACTTCTACTGGGTGTGGGACAACTGGCACTACAACGTCACCCTCATGCCGATCGCGCTGGGGGCACTGCTCGACGTCGTGGCCCGATACCGCGCGCACGGCGCCTACAAGGCCGGCCGACCCGTCAGGGAAGTGGGGGTCGACGGCCTGGCCGTTCCCGAGTCACCGACCGGTGCTACCGGCACTGACGTCGCCGCCGATACCGCCAGCGATACCGCCGCCGACTCCTGCTGCGAGGCGGGCGACGGCGCTGACAGCACGACCGATACCGCCAGCGAAGCGGACGGCGGCGCTGATGAGGACAGTGAAAGCGGTGAGAGCAGCGGCGGTGGGCTGCGCAGGCGCCCGACCGTCTTCCCCACCTGGCTCACCGTGCCACTGCGGTACCGCCACGTGGTCACGGCGGGCATCGTGACGGTGGTGGCCACCGGTGTCCTGTCCGCCCCGTATCTGCCGATGTGGAAGGCCACCGACCAGAACTTCAACACGCCCAACGACCAGACCAAGAAGGAGGACCCGGAGGCACGACGGGTGGCCACCGCCCACGAGGTCATCGCCACCATTCCCGAGGGGTCCACCGTGGTCACCGACCTGTCGATGCTGGCCTACCTGGTCCCGCGGGCGGAGGTCTCCTGGATGGGAACGAGCGGTCCGGACAAGGAGTACGTCGTCATGAACCGCAACGGCGGCGGCAACCAGTGGGGCGTCTCCGACGCCGCCGCCTGGGGCGAGCAGCACTCCAAGCAGGGGGCGACCTACACCGTCATCTACAACAAGAACGGCTACCAGATCGCCAAGCGCAATGACTGATGCGGCCCCCGGGGCGGGGCCCGGGTCCACGGCCGGTCGGACGCCCTCGGCAGTGGGCTCGCTGACCCTGGTCGCCGCGGGCGGCTGCGCGGGCACCCTGGTGCGAGCGGTCCTTGAACAGGCGTGGCCCGCCGCCCCCGGTCGTCTGCCGACGACGACGCTGGTCATCAACGTTGTCGGCGCCCTGGCGCTGGGGCTGCTGCTCGGGGCGCTCGGCGAGCGACG
>NZ_JH470349.1:208316-218120 GCF_000239715.1 Actinomyces sp. oral taxon 849 str. F0330
GAGCGCGACCGGAGCCACCGGGCTGCTGGGATGGCTCGCCGTCTGGCTGCCCCTGGCGCTGGCCGGAGGCGCGGGGGCCGCCTGCCGCTGGGGCGTGGACGCCTGCGTGAACCGGCTCAGCGGCCGAGTGAGCCAGGCCATCTCGGCAAACGCCTCCACACGACGTCGTTCCAAGGGTACTCAGGCGCGGCGGATGCCCTGGGGCACCGTCGTGGTCAATGTGACGGCCTGCTTCCTCATGGGACTGCTCGTGGGATCGGCGGGCAGCGCGCCGGATCCCGGATCCTGGGTGGCCGCGGCGGTTCGCGTGCTGGGGACCGGGTTCTTGGGCGGGTACTCCACGTTCTCCACGGCCTGCGTCGAAGGGGCGCGACTGCTGCTGGCGGGCCGGTGGGGGCCGGCTCTTGCCCACGCCGCCCTCATGACGGCAGCCACACTGGGCGCCGTCGGACTCGGTCTGTCCGCGGGGGCGGCCCTGCACTAGGGCTGCACTGATCCGGGTCCCGACTCTATTTCGACCGATTCTTCATAGACGACACGTATACGTGTCGTCTATGAAGAATCGGTCGAAGTGCGTGCGACAACGTCGGTCCAACGCCGATGACCTTCGGTGACATTCGTGAACGCGCCGTAAGCGGCCCGTGAGCGCCTTGTGAGGTTGAGGGCGCGGCTGAGACACCCCCGAGACGGCTGTGACGAACTGTGCTCTCACTAGACTTACCAGGCGTATTGCGGGACGGCGCTCCTCTGAGAGACTCCCTGCCATGAGTGTTCAGCCGCCTTCTACGACGCCTACCCCTTCGAAGGGGAATCGCACCGTCGTGGTCGTCCTCCTGGCCATCGCCGTCGTCCTGGCCGTCATCGCCGCGCTGCTGCTGCAGGACGTCGCCTCCCGGCACCACCGAGGCGCCGCCGGCTCCCAGACAGCCACATCCACCACCGCCTCGACCGGCACCGGCCATTCGGCCACGGCGGTCCCCGAGCCCACGCCGGCTCCGCCGGTAGCCGACCAGCAGACCCTGGAGATCATCCACTCCGAGACCCACCGCGACCCCGCCGACGCCCAGGCCAAGGGCAAGGTCGACGCCCCGGTCGTCATGGTCGTCTACTCCGACTTCGCCTGCCCCTACTGCACCCAGTTCGCTCAGAACGTCGAGCCCGAACTCGCCGACCTGGTGGACCAGGGAACCCTGCGGATCGAGTGGCGCGACCTGGCCCAGATCAGCCCCACCTCGCCCCTGGCCGCCCAGGCCGGCCGGGCCGCGGCCAAACAGGGCAAGTTCTGGGAGTTCCACGACGCCGTCTACGCCGCCGCCAACCCCCAGGACCACCCGGAGTACACCGAGGACTCGCTGGTCGCCTTCGCCCAGAAGGCCGGGGTGGCCGACATCGCGCAATTCCGCACCGACATGGCGTCGGAGGAGACCGCCACCGCCGTCACCGAGGCCAAGAACCACGCCCACTCGATCGGCATCACGGGCACCCCGTTCATGATCGTGGGCGAGACCTTCATCAGCGGCTACAAGGACGCCGACTATATGAAGGCCGTCATCAACAGCCAGGCTGCCAAGGCCAAGACCTCCAAGAGCTCTGCTGCGCCGACCGCATCGCACTGACGACTCGTCGGTTCCTCGTCCCCGACTCGCCACCATGGCGGGCCGGGGACGTTATTCTTCCCCTATTCAACTCATTCTCAACGCATCGGTCCGCTGGACGGTCAGCAACCCGATTAGCAACGTAGACAACGGTCGTTTTCACAAGGAGCGAGAGCATGGCACTGAGCATTGGCGTGGACGTCGGAGGAACGAAGATCGCGGCCGGCGTCGTCGACGACGACGGGCAGGTCCTGCAGACGGTTCGGCGCGACTCGCCCGCCGTCAACCGCCAGGCCATTGTTGACACGATCACCACGGTGGTGAGGCGCCTGCACGAGGACTTCCCAGACGCGGCCACCGTGGGCATCGGGGCGGCCGGGATGGTGTCCTCCGACCGCAACACGATGGCGCACGGCACCAACCTGGACTGGACCGGGATGCGGATCGGCGACGTCATCTCCGAGGGCGTGGGCCTGCCGGTCGTCGTCGAGAACGACGCCAACGCATTCGGTTGGGCCGAGGCCCGCTTCGGGGCGGCCCGGGGCAAGCGCAACGCCCTCATCGTGGCCATCGGTACCGGCGTGGGCGGGGCGATCATCGTCGACGGGCACCTCCTGCGCGGGGCGGCCGGATTCGGCGGGGAGATCGGGCACATCAACGTCGTCCCCGGCGGACGCCCCTGCGGATGTGGACTGCGAGGCTGCCTGGAGCGTTACAGCGCCGGCACGGCCCTGGGGGTCAACGGCTGGGAGCTGGCGCAGTTCCGGCCGGCCTACGCGGCCCGCATCATCGAGCTCTCCGGCGGCAACCCGGAGCACATCTCGGGCAAGGCCGTCACCGCCGCGGCCCGCGAGGGCGACCCGGCCGCCCTGGAGTGCTACGAGCAGCTCACCCACTGGCTGGGGGTGGGGCTGGCGGACATGTGCGCGCTGCTGGACCCCGAGGTCATCGTCATCGCCGGCGGCCTGGCCGAGGCCGGCGACATCCTGCTGACTCCCGCCCGCGAGGCCTTCACCGCCAACCTCACGGCCGGTACCCACCGGCCCGCCATTCCGGTGGTCTTGGCCGAGGGAGGTCAGGAGGCCGGGCTCGTCGGTGCCGCCGACCTCGCCCGCCAGCCCTGAACCACCCGGGCACCATTCTCGGGTCGGCCTGGAAACCTGAAGCCATCCGGGCTCTTACGGGAACCTCGCGAGATGACGCGCCGTCAGCGTGCGCTATTGCACCGACCCACCTGTTGTTAGGTATGGCTTACCTCGGTTAGCGTCAGCCTGTTCGACCGATCTCTCCTGATCGGCTCTACCAGAGAAGAGGCCTCGTGACCGTCTCACGCAAGTCATTCATCCTTGGCACCGCGTCCCTGTCCACTACCACTCTCCTGGCGGCCTGCGGCCGCTCCAAGAGCGCATCGTCCATCACCTCCGGCAAGACCATTTCGATCAAGCACGTCTACGGCACCACCGAGGTTCCCGCAGACGCCACCAAGGTCGCCACCGTTGCCTGGGCCAACCAGGACGTCCTCCTGGCGCTGGGCATCATGCCGCTGGGCTTCTCCAAGCAGACCTGGGGAGTGACCGACGGCTCCGGCATGCTGCCCTGGACCAAGGAGAAGGTCGACGAGCTGACCGCTAACGGTGCCGCCCAGCCCAAGCTCTTCGACGACGACGGTGGCGTCAAGATCAACCCCCAAGCCGTTAACGCCACCAAGCCCGAGGTCATCCTGGCTGTCTACTCCGGCATGTCCAAGGAGGAGTACGAGACGCTGAGCAAGATCGCCCCCACCGTGGCCTACCCGAAGGTCGCCTGGGGCACACCCTGGCGCGAGACTATCGCGATCAACGCCACAGCCGTCGGCAAAAAGACCGAGGGCGACACGCTTGTGGCTGACCTGGAGAAGCAGGTGGCCGATGCCGTCGCCAAGCACCCGCAGATCAAGGGCAAGGCCGCTACCTTCTGCTACACCGCCGAAGGCGATGCGACCAAGTTCGGCTACTACACCACCGCCGACCCTCGTACCGCCTTCCTGTCCGACCTGGGGATGAAGGTGCCGGCCTCCGTGGAGAAGGCCTCCAAGGAGAACGCCTCGGCCTTCAATGTGGACATCTCCACCGAGAACGCAGACTCGCTCAACGACTTCGACCTCATCGTCATGTACGGCACCGAGTCCGACCTGGCAGCCATGCAGGCCAACAGCCTCCTGAGCCAGGTGCGCGCCATCAAGAACGGCGCAGTCGCCTTCGTGGGCAATAGCGATCCGATGGCTGCCTCCACCAACCCCGGCCCGCTGTCGATCCCGTGGGGCATCGAGAAGTACGTGGGGCTCATCGCCACCGCGGCGGGCAAGGTGAAGTGAGTACCAGGGCCCGGTGAGTACCTCAACAGCGACAACCGATCCAAGCACTGGCGTCAGCAGGCAGGTGCGCCGGTGCCTGGCCGCCCTGATCCTTCTGACGGCGCTCGCCGTCACCGCTGCCCTGTGCTCAATCGCCTTCGGTACTCGGGTCGTGGGGATTGGAGAGATCGTCGGAGGCCTGTCCGGCTCGCGCACCGACATCGGCGCGCTGGTGGTCGCCGAGCGCCTGCCGCGCACCGCCGTCGCCCTTGTGGCCGGGGCAGCCCTCGGGGTCTCCGGCGCCCTCATGCAGGCGGTGACCCGCAACCCCATCGCCGACCCCGGGATCCTCGGCGTCAACACCGGTGCCTCGCTGGCGATTCTCATCGGTGTCGCCTTCCTCGACATCTCGGGGGCCTCACAGTTCCTGTGGTTCGCCCTCATCGGGGCGACCCTGACGGCGGTGTTCGTCTACGCCGTCGGCTCCCTGGGTCCGGGCGGTCCAACGCCGGTCAAGCTCGCCCTAGCAGGTGTGGCCACGAGCGCCGCCCTGTCCTGCGCCATCAGCGCCGTCATGCTTCCGCGCGCTCAGGGCCTCGACGACTACCGCTTCTGGCAGATGGGTTCCCTGGGGCGCGGCAACTGGAGCTCCCTGACGACGATCGCCCCCTTCCTGGCCGTGGCTACCGTCCTGGCGCTTCTGGTCGCAGGCCCTCTCAACTCACTGGCGCTGGGCGAGGAGATGGCCATCGGGCTGGGCGTCAACGTCACCCGTACGCGCCTGGCGGCGGCGAGCGCCGGCGTGCTGCTGTGCTCGGCGGTGACCGCCGTCATTGGCCCCATCGGGTTCGTCGGACTCATGGTCCCCCACACGGTGCGCATGCTCTGCGGCCCCGATCACCGCTGGCTGCTGCCGCTATCCGCCCTGTGCGGAGCCGACCTGCTGACCCTGTCCGATGTCGTCGGGCGGGTCGTCTCCCGCCCCTCGGCCGCGTTGCCGGTGGCGGTGGTGACCGCCTTCATCGGCGCCCCCATCCTCATCATGATCGTCCGTGGAACGAAGGTGCGCGAGCTATGAGCACCCCGAGCATCACCGAGGCCACCACCAGCGCTCCCAATATCCAGTCTCCGCATCCGGGCTTCTCCATCGCCGGTCGCCGACGCCGCACCCTCCGCTTTGCAGCCGTCACCATCGCCCTGGCTCTGACAGCCGCAGCGCTGTGGGTGGCCATGATCCTGGTCGGCGAGACCTGGTACAGCCCGGATGAGGTGCTTGCGGTGCTCTCCGGCGACATCGTGCCGGGAGCCTCCTTCGACGTCGGAGAGATCCGACTGCCCCGGGCGATCATCGGGCTGCTGGCCGGGATGGCCTTCGGAATGGCCGGAACGACCTCCCAGACAATGCTTCGCAACCAGCTGGCCAGCCCCGACATTATCGGCATCACCTCGGGCGCCTCGGCCTCGGCGGTCTTCGCCATCCTGGTGCTGGGCTGGTCTCCCGCCGGCATCGGCGTCAACATCCTGGCCATCGCCTGCGGTCTGGGCACCGCGCTCACCATCTTCCTACTCTCCGGTCAGGGGCGCTCCCAGGGCGGGCGGCTCATTCTTATCGGCATCGGCGTCTCAGCGATGTTCACCTCCCTCATCTCCTATCTCCAGCTTCAGGGCAACGTGTACAAGGCCATCGAGGCGATGCGCTGGCTGAGCGGCTCACTGGACTCGGTCAGCTGGAACCAGGTGCCGGTGCTGGCTGCGGCGATGGCGGTGTGCGGGGCACTGCTGCTCGTCATCGGCCGTGACCTGGGGCCCCTGATCCTGGGCGAGGAGACCGCCACCGGACTGGGCGTGCCCGTGGACCGGGCCCGCCTGGCGCTTGTCATCACGATGGTGGCGCTGTCGGCCTTCGCCACGGCGGCCACCGGTCCCATCGCCTTCGTCTCCTTCCTGGCCGGGCCAATGGCGGCCAGGCTCATCGGGCAGACCGACCGCAGCCTGTTGGTGCCAGCGGCACTCATGGGCGCGGTCATCGTGCTGGGATGCGATCTGGTAGCCCAGTGCTTTCTGTCCGCCGCACTGCCCGTGGGCGTGGTCACCGGCCTCATGGGCGCCCCTTACCTCATCAGCCAGCTCATCCGCATCAACAGACAGGGCGCCTCGGCATGACCTCCTCTGCGACCTCCACCCCCTCCCCGGTCCCCGAGCTCGCCACACAGGGCCTGCGTTCCGGATACGGTCGGCACATCGTCGTCGACGGCGTGGACGCGACGATCCCCAGCGGCAGAATCACCGTCATCGTGGGGGCAAACGCCTGTGGGAAGTCAACGCTTCTCAAGACCATGGCCCGGATCCTGGCGCCGACGTCGGGCCAGGTCCTGCTCGACGGCGAGCCCATCGACCAGATCCCCACCCGAAGGCTGGCAACGCGACTCGGTCTGCTACCCCAGCAGCCGATCGCACCTGAGGGGATCGCTGTGGCCGACCTCGTGGGGCGTGGGCGCCACCCACACCAGTCCATGTTCCGCTCCACGGGCGCCGAGGACCGTCGGATCGTAGAGGAGTCGTTGCTGGCGACCCGCACCGCCGAACTGGCCGACCGATCCATCGACGAGCTCTCCGGCGGTCAACGCCAGCGCGTGTGGATCGCCATGGCACTGGCCCAGCGCACACCGGTGCTGCTGCTGGACGAGCCCACGACCTTCCTGGACCTCACCCACCAAGTGGAGGTCCTCGATCTGCTCACCGACCTCAACCGCGAGCGCGGCACCACCGTGGTCATGGTGCTGCACGACATCAACCTGTCGGCCCGCTACGCCGACCACATCATCGCTATGCGCGCCGGCAAGGTTGTGGCCGCGGGACCACCGCAGGAGGTGATCGACGCGGACCTGGTGGCGACAGTCTTCGACCTGGACTCCGACGTCATCACCGACCCGGTCTCCGGCACCCCCCTCATCCTGCCCAAGGGCCGCCACCACGTACGCGAGGCCTCACACGGCAGCTGACCCAAAGGAGCATCAATGAGCCCAGCCAGACCGTCCGCCTCACCGACATCTCCGTTCCGCTTCTTCCATGTCACGGTGGCGGCAGTCCGCGACGTGACGCCGTCCATGCGGCGCTTCACCTTCATCGGGGATGATCTGGTCCACTACGCCGACCCGGGCTGGGACCAGCGGATCAAGCTGGTGCTGCCGGCGCCGGCGTCGGGTTACGAGCAGCTACCCGACGGCGAGGACTGGTACGGCCGGTTGATGAAGCTGCCCGAGGAGCACCGGTGCCCGATCCGCACCTACACGACGCGCACGGTTCGCTACGAGGCGGAGGGTCCGGACGGAACGCGTGCGGAGGTGGACGTCGACATGGTGGTGCACGACCCGCTCGGCCCGGCCTCTCGGTGGATCCTTGAGGCCGAGGCCGGTACCGAGGCGGTCCTGCTGGGGCCGAACCGGCAGTGGGACGGCGACGCCGGTGGCGTGGACTTCGTGCCGCCGCAAGTGACTGAGCGCTACCTGCTGGGCGGGGACGAGACGGCGGCACCCGCGATCGCCCGGATCCTGGAGGACCTGCCCGCGAGCGCGCGGGGAGTCGCCGTCGTCGAGATGCCCGGTGACGTGGATGCCCCTTACCTGCCCACGCACCCCGGGATCGAGGTGCGGGTGGCTGGGCGCAACGGCCGCTCGCACGGGGAGCTGCTCGTCGAGGGTGTACGCCGGGCCGCCGAGGAGCTGTGTCCGGTAGGGGTGCCGCAGGAGGTCGAGGAGATCGACGTCGACCGTGAGCTGCTGTGGGACGTGCCGCGTCACGCCAAGGGCGGGGACGCACTCAAGCGCACCACCCTGTACGCGTGGCTCGCCGGGGAGGCGGCTGCGGTGCGGACGATGCGTCGCCACCTGGTCAGCGAACGTGGCATCGACCGGCGCTCTGTGGCCTTCATGGGCTACTGGCGCCAGGGCCGCGCCGAGGCCTGAGCCCGAGGGCTTCCGCACCGGCCAGCTGAACGGCAGATCGCGTCATCGAGAACGTACTTTCCGCGCAAGAACTGCATTGTCCCGCAGATGACTGGGGGTGGACCTCAGTCGTCTGCGGGAGAAGTACGTTCTCGCGTCGAAGCGCAGTCGCCGATTCCCAGGGGCGCCCAGCTCGTCCTTAGGCGGTCAGTCCGCCTGGGAGCGTTGACGGCTGCCGGATGGCACGGAGCCGTCGACGTCTTCGGCGCTGTCGGCACTCTTGGCCGTTGCCTCAACCTTCTCAGCCTTGTCGGCGAGCCGCTCAACAACCGGCCGTCCGTGGTCGGGATCCGCCTCGCCGACGCCGTCGCCGTCAAGGTCGAGCTGGTCGAGCTCGTCGAGCACGTCCTCATCCAGCTCATCGGGGTCACGCACGGGCGAGTCGCCGGCGGACAGGAAGATCCCCACCCAGCGCGAGCGGGGGTCGGAGTCGATGAGGAGGGCCTTGACGAACAGCGTCAGCGGCACCGCCAGGATGGTCCCCAGCGCCCCGATGACGGTGGACCAGAACAGCAGGCACAGGAACGTCGTCGTCGTGTTGAGTCCCACCGCGTCCCCGGTGAACTTGGGCTGGATGAGGGACTGGATGACGAAGTTGGCCGCCACGTAGGACAGGACCACCCACAGTGCGGTCCAGGGCCCGGAGTCCACCAGCCCCAGGACCGCCGGCGGGACCACGCCCAGGACGAAGCCGATGTTCGGGATGTAGTTGGTGATGAAGGAGACCACGCCCCAGGTGATGGCCATCGGTACGTCCAGGTACCACAGGGTCAGCACATTGATGACGGCCACGATGAGGCCGAAGACCGTCGAGACCATCCAGTAGGAGCGCACCGCCTCGCAGAAGGAGACGAGGGCGGAGGCCATGCCCGGCTTGAGGACGCCCAGGGCCGCGGCGCGGATCTCGATCTTGGCGGTGTCGAACATGAGGAAGACGACCACCATCGCCATGACGCCGAGCATCGCGCTGGCCGAGGTCAGCTGCCCCAGGATCGTCTGCGCCATCGTGACGAGCCGGGAGGTGTCCAGGACATTGGTGACCTCCTTGAGCACCGTGGACTGGTCGACCCCCATGCCGTTGAGCTGGGTCTCGGCCTGGCGCCAGATCGCCTGGAACTTGGGGGCGTACTGCGGGAGGGTGTCGACGAGCTGAGCCACCGCGACGGCCAGGGCCGCGAACAGCAGGACGACGAAGGCGAAGATGAGCAGGATCGCCGCCGTTGCCGCGAGTACGCGAGGCACATGACGGCGCGTCATCCAGGACACCAGCGGCCGGACCGTCACCACGAGGGTGAGGGCGAAGAAGGCCGGGGCGAAGAGGTCCTTGATGAGGTAGAGCCCCACCGCCCCGATCGTCAGCGCCGCCAGGAGGTAGGCGATGGTCTCCCCCTGCGAGCGCTCCCCGGGAACGGGTGCGGATGCCTTCCGGGCCTTCTCGGACACAGCTGCCATGCCCGCATCCTCCCACGGGCCGGCGTCGGCCCGACGGCGCGACCCCTGCGCGCCGTGGGAGTTCTCCGTCTCTCCCGGGGCTCCGGCGCCGGCGCACCGCGGGCTCAGCCCACCGGTAGGACTTCACTCAGCCACTCGTCGACGGCGCGGTAGAAGGTCTTCGGGGCGCTGCGGCGCACCTGGTGGCCGGCGCCGGGGACGAGGACCGGGGAGACGCGGGGATTGCGAGCGGCGGTCTCCAGGCCCTCGCGGCCCACGCGGGCACTGCCGGGCCGGTCACCGGTGAGCAGCAGGGCGGGGACGTCGAGAGCGGCCATCGCCTCGTCCCAGGGGACCTCGGGGGTAACGACGCCGGAGAGCAGCAGGCCCGGGTCGGTGCGCTGAGAGGCCCACACGCCCGGGAGGGCCTCGACGTCGGGCA
>NZ_JH470349.1:218749-243542 GCF_000239715.1 Actinomyces sp. oral taxon 849 str. F0330
CCGATGACGACCGGGGCGGGCGGTGTCGGCAGCCCCAGCGCGGCCCGGCCGCGTGAGGCGGTGGCAAGCTCCTCCAGGACGTCGATGAGGTCCTCCACGAGGACCTCCCCGGCCCGCTCGAGCCGGGCCTGCGTCCACCGCGGGGACAGGCCGTGCCCGCGGGCGTCGACCGCGACGACCCGGTACCCGCGCTCCACCCAGTGGTCGATGGCCTCGGCCAGGGAGACCGCGGAGCCGGTGATGCCGTGGAGCAGGACCAGGGTGGGGGCGCCGTCGGGCCCCGAGACGATGCGCGACAGTGGAGTCATGCCCCCATCCTGCCCTGTACCCGCCCCGTAGGCTGGCCCCATGAGCGAGACGAGCGAGCAGAGCACGCCGAGGATGAACGTCGAGTCCTTCAACCTGGACCACACCAAGGTCGCCGCGCCGTATGTGCGCGTGGCCGACCGCAAGGAGCTGCCGGGCGGGGACGTGCTCGTCAAGTACGACGTGCGTTTCTGCCAGCCCAACCGCGAGCACCTGGAGATGGAGGCCGTGCACTCCATCGAGCACCTGAGCGCCGAGCTCATGCGCAACCACACCGACCGCCTCATCGACTTCTCCCCCATGGGCTGCCAGACCGGCTTCTACGCCCTCATGCTGGGGGTGGAGACCGAGGAGTTCCTGCCGCTTCTGGAGGCGACCTTCCGCGACCTCCTCGATGCCGAGGAGGTGCCCGCGGCCAACGAGGTCCAGTGCGGCTGGGGAGCGAATCACTCGCTGACCGCGGCCCAGGAGGCAGTGCGCGGCTTCCTCGCCGACCGCGAGGAGTGGACGCGGGTCATGGCCTGACAAGCCCGAACCGCCTGATCGGGCCACCGTCCGGCCGTGCCCTAACGACCCGGCAACCCCTGTTCCGGAAGGGTGAGGCACCAAGGCCGCGCGTCGTCAAGCCCCGTCACCGAGCCCGGTCCGGCACCGACCGTACCCTGCAGCCGCAGCCCCGCCCCTGTCCGCGCCGCGAGGCACCGATCCGCAGAGAGCCGTGAAGTCCGTGGAAAGCATCGAGACCGTCACCATCACCAATCCCGCCAACCCCGTCCTCATCTGGTGGGTCGTCGCTCAGCCGCTGCTGCTCCTGCTGTCCTACCTGGTGGGGCGGGCGACGCGCTTCCTGCTGCGTGGGCGGGTCACCGTCTCGGACGCTGCGGCCACCCTCATCGCGCTCGTCGGCCTGTGGCTGGGGCTGCTGCTGGCGGGCTGGCTCTTCGACGAGGGCGACCTGTTCTCGGTCAAGATGCTGGTGACCTCCTGCGGCGTGGCGGCCGTCGTACTGATCGTGACCTCCGCGGTCCTGGCGCGCCTGCAGTGCCACCGCACGCTGCAGCCGATCGCGGAGGTCGCTCAGATGGGCGAGTCAGACCGTCTGGAGTTCAAGTCCTCAGCGCGCTGGAACCTGCGCACGGACAAGCGCGATGAGGCGATGGAGGAGGTCGTGGCCAAGACGGTGGCGGCCTTCATGAACTCCGCGGGCGGCACGCTCCTGCTCGGGGTGGCGGACGACGGCTCCCTCATCGGCCTGGGCCCTGACTACTCCACCCTCAAGCAGCCCGATGCCGATCGCTTCGAGCTGTGGCTGCGCGGAATGTGGCGCACGCGCATGGGCACGAACGCCGCCGCACTGCCGCAGGTGGACTTCGCGCCCACGCCGGACGGGACCGCGGAGGTGTGCCGGGTGACCGCGCCCCCGTCCCCGCTGCCGGTCTACCTCAAGCCAGCCAAGGGACGCGACGGAGCGGCGCTGTGGGTGCGGGTCGGCAACTCGACGCGGCGCCTGGAGGTTGATGACGCCGTGGACTACGTCATGCTGCGCTGGCCGCGGATCAACCACGTGGCCTGGCCGATCCGGCTGGGCAACTTCCTGCTGCGCCGCGACCAGTCGCCCCGGGCACTGCCCATCAACCCGGCCGCGGCCGTCACCGCGGCCACGGCCTCCCGGGACGATGAGGGCACAGGCCAGTAGGCCGTCGTAGGCCACGGGGTTCGGCGAGGCAGCACGATGCCGGCAAGGGCGGGTCAGGCGGTTTCCCGCCTGACCCGCCCTTGCCGGCCACCGCGAGCGCCAGGTTCAGGACACCGCAGTGGTCTCCATCTCCTCGGCCTGATCATCCACAGAGTCCGTCTCCGGTCGGGCCGACTGGTCGGCATCGGCAGCCTCCTGCTCCAGAGCGTGCTCCAGGTTCTCCCCCTCGACGTCGACGACCGGGAGCAGCCGGTCCAGCCATGCCGGCAGCCACCAGGCCTTCTCCCCCAGTGCCGACATGAGCGCGGGAATGAGGGTCATGCGCACCAGGAAGGCATCGGCGGCGATCCCGACAGTCAGACCGAGGGCGATGGGCTTGACGTAGACGTTGTCAGTGTGGACGAAGGCCGCGAAGACGCCGACCATAATGACGGCCGCCGCCACGACGACCTTCGCGCTGCCCAGGAACCCGGCCTTGACCGCCGCCACGGCCGCCTCACGGCGGGCCTCGGGAGTCGCGTCGCTGCGCCGCCGTCGGGTCCACTCCTCGCGCATGCGCGAGACGAGGAAGACCTGGTAGTCCATGGCCAGCCCGAACAGGACTCCCATAACGATGACCGGCAGGAAGGAGATGACGGCGCCGACCTTGGAGACGGCCAGGAGGTCGGCCGCCCAGCCCCAGCCGAAGACGGCGCCAACGGCGCCCATGCCCGCCCCCAGCGACAGCAGGTATCCGAGGGTCGCGGTCAGGGGAACGGCGATGGAGCGGAAGACGACCATGAGGAGGATGAGCGACAGGCCCACCACCACGACGCCGAAGGGGATGAGGGCGGCGTTGAGCTCCTCGGCAACATCGATCGCGACGGCGGTCTGGCCGGTGACCATGACATCGGTGAGTCCGTAACGGCTCTCGTAGTCGCCGGCGTGGGAGCGGATGTCGTGCACCAGCTCTATCGTGGCGGGGTCGGCCTGGGACTTCTCGGGACGGATCTGGACTAAGGCGAGGGTCCCGTCCTGGTTGGGAGTGGCCAGGGAGATTCCCTCGACGCCGTCGAGCTGGGAGAGCTCCTGGGCCAGGCCCTGGACCGCGGCTACAGAATCGGAGGGCTGAGAAACGTCGGCGATCACGACGATGGGTGAGTTGTAGCCCTCGCCGTAGGCCGCGGCGACGGCGTCGTAGGTCTCGCGCTGCTGCGATCCCTTCTCGGCGAAGCCGTTGTCGGTCAGAGCCAGGCGCAGGCCGCTGGCGGGGATGGCGCACAGTCCCAGGAGGACAACGACGGCGCCGATGGTCGTCCAGGGGCGGCGGGTCACTGCGCGCACCCAGCGGGACGCTGGCCTCCGGTCCGCGTCCGCGCCGTCATCGGCGGCCTTGCGGCGGCGCGGGAGCAGACGCTCGCCGAGAATGCCGATCAAAGCGGGGACGACCGTCAGCGCCACGAGTACGGCCACCGCCACGACTGCCGCCGAGGCCAGTCCCATCGTGGTCAGGAACCTGATGCCGGCCACGTTCAGACCGCACAGGGCCACGATGACCGTGGTTCCGGCGAAGACGACAGCTCCTCCGGAGGTGGCGGTGGCCCGCTCGGCGGCCTCGGCCGGATCGACACCATCGGCGAGGTACTCGCGTGCCCGCGAGACGATGAACAGGGCGTAGTCGATACCGACTGCCAGCCCAATCATGACGGCCAGGACCGGGGTGGTGGAGTTGATGTCGGTGATGCTCGCCGTCGCGAGGATGCCGAGCATGCCGACGCCCACACCGACGGCGGCGGCGATGAGCGGGGTACCCGCAGCCATGAAGGAACCGAAGGTGATGAGCAGGACGATCGCGGCGATGGCGACGCCGACGAGCTCGACGGCGGAGATGCCGATCCCCACCTCCTGGTCGATGTTGCCACTGCGCTGAACTGTCAGGGACGAGTCCATGGCCTCGGTGCGTTCGGCCAGGGTGTCGAGGTCCTTGGCGACGGTTTTGGCCTTCGGCGTGGTTCCGGTGGTGATCGAGCCGACCGAGGTGTCGGCCTGCACCTGGACCAGGACGTGGGCGCCGTCAGCGGAGACGGTTGACGCCGCCCCCGTGGCCTGATCCCCGAAAGGCGGGGAGACCATGGCGACGCCGTCGATCTGCGAGGCCCGAAGAGCGAAGGCGTTGACGGCCTCGGCGTGGTTCTCGATACGGCCGTGAGAGCTCGTGATGAGGACCTGCTCGCTCGTGCCCGCCGCCTGGGGAAGCCGATCGGAGAGGACCTCCAGGCCGAGCATCGACTCGGTGCCGGAGATGGTGAAGGTGTCGTCGAGCTGGATGCCGGTGGTGGCCACGACGCCACCGAGGGCGGCTATGAGCAGTGCCCAGGCAGCGAGGACCCGGCTGGCGTAACGGGCGCACCACCGGCCCACGGATAGGAGGAAGGCGGACATGAAAGACCTTTCAGAAGGCACGGGGATGATCAAGTTCGATACAAAAACGTACTGGATACGAATATGTATTGAAACCTGGATCGTTGTGACTCCCCACACCCCCGCTACACCGGTAAGGTGGGCAGTCTCATGACACCGAGCACCAACTCACCCGCCGCCGAGCGCACGCTGCGCAAGCGGGAGAACACCCGCGCCCGTCTCATCGAGGCGGCCGCGGACATCGTCGCCTCCAAGGGCATCGCCAGCACTCGCATTGACGACGTCGTCAAGCAGGCCGGCTTCACCCGGGGCGCCTTCTACTCCAACTACTCCTCACTCCAGGACATCCTGACCGAGGCCATCGTCATGCGATCCAACACCTTGTTGTCGCAGGTCACGCAGGCCATCGACTCGTTCGAGGGCGCCCCAACGATGGACTCGCTCATGGAGCTGCTCGAAGCCATCCGTCCCGAGGCCCGAACCATCTACTTGCTGACCACCGAGTACTCGCTCTTCCAGCTGCGCAACCCCGGCAGCCCGGCGATCCCCGGAACAGCTCGCGCCGATTTCACCGCCAGGCTGTCCGGGACGGTCGAAAAGGTTCTCGCCCGCATGGGGCGCCGCCCCACCGTTCCCACGGCGAACCTGGCCGATATCGTCAGCCTGCTCTTCATGGACTCGATCGCCGAGAACATCGACAGCACTAGGCTGCGCGACCTCATTGAGGCGGTCATCGTCGGGCTGAGCACATCCGACGCAATCGACAACTCCTGAATCGCACCACACCAGAGCTTGCCTCCTGGCGAAGCGACGGATTCCGCCCCCACACAAGGTGCACATCGACACCATCCCCGGCGACAGAAGGCCACAGCTACCAGCCGACTCCCGCTGCACGCTCTCTACAGCGCCTCAACAGAGCCACCAGGCGGCGAATCTGTCCAGATGGGACGACTTTGAATCACGGCAGCCGCACCGCGGTCTACAAAAGCCCAGGTCATCGCCCTGTTACTTCCAGACACCAGATCCGACCAACCACCAAAGTCGTCCCATCTGGACAAAACGGACACACCTCAATCCACACCCCCCACTCCAGCGAGACACATTTTGATGATGTTTGACATCATTTACGTATGGATAAGTCATCCAGAATCGAGGGGCTGCTGGCGAGTCTCGCCGCTCACCAGGGAGCAGCGCGCCTGAGCACGCTGTGCAGCACGCGGACCGAACGTCGTCTTGTTACCCGAGCCGCCGCCGATGGGCTCATCACTCTTCACCCGAACCACGTGGCCGCGCTGAAGAGCGCCGACCCTCGTTTCATCCTCTGCCGACGCATCAGGGGTGTCATCACCTGCGCCCATGCGATGCAGCACTACGGCCTACCGCTGCAATCAGCGCCCACAACGTTGCATATCGCCATACCCTGCAACCAGGGCCACATACCGGACGCAATCGGGCGCGTCGTCACCCATCGGTTGAGTGGCCTCATTCTCCCCGCCGCAGATGCAGCACCGGTGGCACCCGTGGAGCAGGCGCTCATCTGTTACCTGCGTTGCGCGGATGAGCTTGATGCACTCATCGCACTCGATGCAGCCTTTCGACTTGGTCTGACTACCCGCCCTCAGCTCGAGAGCCTCCTACAGGGTCCGCGGAACCGCCGCTCCCGCAAGCTTGTGTCGCGCTCGCGCCCCGACGCTCGCTCTCTCCTGGAGACGATCGCCCGTTACGAGCTGGAAGAGGCCGGATACCGGCCAGCGACGGCAGTGTCCGTCCCCGGCGTCGGAGAGGTGGACCTGGTGCTGACAGCTCACCCACAAGACCTCGTCTCCGGCCTCACGCCCGGCACCAAGGCACTTCGAGCAGGCAGCCACCCGACGCTTCTCATTGAGACGGACGGCTACGCCTTCCACTCTTCCCGTCTCGACTGGGAGCACGACCACCTGCGCGACCAGGCCGCAATCAGCGCACGCCACGTCCCATTGCACCTAACCAGCCGACAGGTCCTCCAGCACAGCACGGTCGAAATTGTTGCCCCCATCGCCATGCGCATGGGGATCACCCCGATCATCCACTCCAGGCGGGGCGATGGCGCCCTCACCCCATAGGTTCCATGCAGGACGGGCACGGCAGACAAACCGGGAAAGTCGCCACATGGATCATCGGCGGACGCAGTCTGCCGCATCTGCCCGCCCCAGGAGTCAGCCGTTCCGACTCTCGACCCACGGACGTATGACTGCAGCATGTCCTCAGGGGAACGACCTCAACAGAGCTGCCATGCGGCGAATCTGTCCAGATGGGACGACTTTGAATCACGGCAGCCGCACCGCGGTCTACAAAAGCCCAGGTCATCGCCCTGTTACTTCCAGACACCAGATCCGACCAACCACCAAAGTCGTCCCATCTGGACACTTTCAGGGCTCGGGCGGCCTCTGTAGGCTCGGCGCGTGAGTCGCACCAGTGCCGCCGTGATCGTCTCCTGCGCCATGGCCGAGGAGGCCCAGCCCTTCGTGGACGCCCTGCCCGAGCGCACGGGAGCCCAGCCGCCGACTCTGCCGGGTTCCGCGCAGGCCTGGTCCCTCCAACTTCCCGGCGACGAGCGCGAGCTCATCCTGGTGCGCAGCGGCATCGGGCTCGTGGCGGCCGCGAGCGCCCTGGCGGCTGTCCTGACCCAGGTTCGCCCCGGCACCGTCGTCTCGGCGGGGACCACCGGTGGGCTCGGTCGACAGGTCGAAGTCGGCGATGTGTGCGCCTCGGCGAACCTGGCCTACACCGATGCCGACGCCACCGCCTTCGGCTACGTCCGCGGCCAGACCCCGGGTCAGCCGGAGACCTTCGCCGGGGACCCAGCCCTCCTGGACCGCCTGGAACAGGTAGGACCGGCGGCCCTGCGCAGCGCCACGGCCTCGTCCGGATCGGCCCGGTTGCACGTCGGCCGAATGCTGGCCGGGAACTCCTTCATCACGGCCGCGAACGTGACCGACACCCGCGAGGTCTTCCCTACGGCACTGAGCACGGACATGGAATCGACGGCACTGGCACAGGTGGCCGCGAGCGCCGGCATCCCCTTCGTCTCGGTGCGCGGCGTGTCCGACCTGTGCGGCCCGGAGGCGGGCCAGGACTTCCACATCGCGGCCGAGGAGGCCGCCGCCCGCAGCGCCGCGGTCGTCCTGGCCCTCCTGGGCTGATCCACTGACAGCCCCGAGGCTCACCGGCGTGAATCGGGCCGAGGTGTAAAAGCCGACGTCGGGCAGCTGATACCCCACTCATACATCGCGTCGAGTACCGGCCGCAGGCTCCTGCCCAGGTCGGTGAGCTCGTAGACCACGCGGGGCGGCACCTCGGGATAGGCGTTCCGGTTGACGATCCCACGTGACTCAAACATCCGCAGCCGGTTGGTCAGTGTGTGCGCGCTGATCCCCGGCAGGGCGGCGCGCAGCTCCCCGAAGCGCTGCGGACCATGCATGAGCTCGCGCACGATGAGCGTCGCCCACGGCCCGTCGAACAGCAGCAGGAACCTCGCCACCCCGCACTCGGGAAGATCGACCTCGCTCATAACATCGAAACCTACCCCAATAGTGCAGTTGACGTAACTGATGCATCGTATGCACTAATGGCGTCATGGCTGACATCGTTCATGGCGCCACGGGCGCTCAAGGCTCTCCCATCCTGTCCGCTCTGACCTCCGCCGGGCGCACCGCCATCGCAGCGGTCCGCCATCCTGAGGCGGTCCCCGACGGCATCGTCGCCCGGCAGGTCGACCTGGCCTCGGTGGCCTCCCTCGCCTCCGCCTATAAGGGCGCCGACGGCGTCTTCGTCCACCTGCCCATGGGCGCACCCGAGGCGGCGGCCGCCCAGGCCCGGGCCGTCGTCGAGGCGGTCGCCCAGGCCCGCCCCGGCCGCGTCGTCATCTCCACCAGCGGGCAGATCGTCGACCAGCCGGGCTCACCGCTGCAAGCGACCGCGGACAGCCCCATCATGACGCTCATCGACGGCGTGACCGGAAGCGGCGTCCCCACGGCCGTGGTCGCCCCACGCCTCTACCTGGAGAACCTTCTCCTGCCGGTCGTCGTGGACCCCGCGCGTCAAGAGGGTGTGCTGCGCTACCCGCTTCCGGCGTCATTCCCTGTCTCCTGGAGCTCGCACCTGGACGTGGCCGACGTCGTCGTCAGCCTGCTCACGGATGCCTCCCCCACCACGGGCACAGTCGGCGTCGGCCACCGGCCCGGACTGACAGGACCGGACCTGGCCACGGCCTTCTCCAGCCACCTGGGCCGCGAGGTCCGCTTCGAGGACATCACACCGGAGGCCTTCGGCGAGCTCATCACGCCGCTCTTCGGGCCGGCCGCGGCTCCGGTTCTCGAGCTTTACCGGGCGCTCAACGCGCAGGATGGCAACACCATCGCCGAGGACAGCAGCGCCCAGGAGCTCCTGGGACTCCGGCCGCGCCCGATCGAGCAATGGCTTGAGGACCTGGCGGTCTCATAGCCGGGCTCACCGACATTTTCTTCATAGATGACCCGGAGCCGCGTCGTTTGTGAAGAAAATGTCGGTTTAGTCAGCCTCGCGCAGGCGGGCCTCGACGCGCTCGACCTTCGCGGTCATCTGGCCGGTCCAGCCGGGGCGGATGTCGGCCTTGAGGACGAGCGCCACGCGCGGACTTACCTCGGCGACCGCCTCGCAGGCCCGTTTGACCACGTCCATGCACGCGTCCCACTCGCCCTCGATCGTGGTGAACATCGAGGTCGTCTCATAGGGCAGTCCCGAGTCGCGCACCACGCGCACGGCTCGGGCCACCGCCTCGGAGACCGAGCCGTCGGGCGCCTCGGTGGTGGTCGGGGACACGGAGAAGGCGACGAGCATGCGGCCAGGCTAGCCCCGCTGCATCGCTCGGGCCACCGCGCCGACGCTCTTGCCTTCGAGCGCACTCAAAGCCCTACGGTCTGCGTCATGACCAACGCGACCATCCCGGGCAGCGAGCCCGACGATGTCCGGCTCCGCGAGGCTCTGCGGCTCGTCACCGTCCCGCCCAGCGACGACATCGGACCGGAGGGGTGGCCCGACGCGACTGGCTGGGACATTGCGACCACCGCCCACCGCCTGGGCATCAGCGCCCACACTCTGCGCTACTACGAGCGAATCGGGCTCGTGCGGGTTGGGCGCGACGCCTCCGGGTACCGCCGCTACGACGCCGCGGCCGTACGGCGCCTGGTCTTCCTCACCCGGATGCGCACCTCGGGCATGACAATCAGCGACCTACAGCGCTATGTCGACATGATCGAGGCCGGTCGGGACACGGTACTCGAGCGCCTGGCCATGCTCACCGAGCACCGAAGTGTTCTGCACACCCGGATCGATGAGCTCCGGCTCGCCCTGGCCGCCACCGAGCACAAGATCGCCGCCTACACGCGGGAGCTAGAAGAGCAGGCCACCACGCACAACATCGACACTGACAAGGAGAACCCCTCATGACCACTGAGAACACTCACCCCCAGGACGACGTCAACAGCCCCGAGAACCTGGCCCGGCGCGAGCGCGGCCTGGAGGTCGCCCGCTCAGTCGACGGCGAGGCGGCCCAGGCCGTTATCGACTCCCTGGCGGACATCAGTCCGGCGCTCGGCCACCACATCGCCGCCTTCGGCTTCGGGGACGTCTACGCCCGCCCCGGGCTCGACCCGCGCAGCCGCCAGCTCGTCACAATCGGTGTGCTCACGGCCCTGGGCGGCTGCGAGCCGCAGCTAAGGATCCATATCGGGGCGGCGCTCAACGTGGGTCTGACCCGCGAGGAGATCGTCGAGGCGATCCTGCACACCTCGGTCTACGCCGGTTTCCCGCGAGCGCTCAACGCCACCTTCGTGGCCCGCGAAGTCTTCGCCGAGCGCGACGCCGCCGACTGATCGTCCGCATCGGCCTGTATCGCGCGGCCTCAGCAGGTCGCGACAGAGGCGTACGTGTCCAAATCGGTGACAAAGGCGGGCTCTACGTGCACACCGCCACAAAGAAACCGCATGATTCCGCGGTTCTATTGACGGCATGATCGGGCCGCAGGCTTCTTTGTCACCGATTTGGACACCACCGGGCCGATTCGACCCAGATCCGGTGACCCAAGAAGCGCTCGCCCGTGCACCGCCAGGATCCGTATCTACAGCGCCACGAGGATCTGGACCATGACGATCTTGACGACGATGGCCAGGGCGAACAGGGTCACGTAGCCGGCCTCGATGCGCTCATCGTCGCGTTTAGACAGGGCGAAGGCGAGGATCGCGGGCTGCCCGACGAGCCCGGCCAGGCCGCCAGCAGCGCGCTGCGCGGAGACCCCGGCCCAGCGCGCCCCGGCCAGCAGGACGATCGCGCTGACCGCCACGACGAGCGCGGCGAGCACCCCCACCTTGAGCCCCGTTGTCGAGAAGGCCGACGCCGCGAAGTCCGGCCCCGAAGCCAACCCGATCGCGGCCAGGAAGAACAACAGCCCCAGCTGGCGGATGGTGGCATTAGCGGCGTGCGGCAGCCCCCATACGAAGGGGCCGGTACGCCCCACCCACCCCAGGATCATGCCGACGACGAGCGGCCCGGCCGCCACCCCGAGCCGCAGGGTGATGCCACCGGGCAGCGGGATCGCGACCAGCCCCAGCAGCACTCCGAGCGCCATGCCGATGCCCACAGAGAAGGCGTCGATCTGGGCGATGGAGCGCTCGGAATCGCCGAACCAGTCGGCGGCCTTCTCCAGCTCGTCGCTGGGGACGACCGCCAGCACGCGGTCGCCGAGCTCCAGGACGAGGTCCTCGCTGGCCAGCAGGTCGAGGTCCCCGCGCTTGACGCGGGTGATGACGCCCTGGAAGCGCCCGGGCATATCCACTTCGGCGATGGTGCGCCCGGCCACGCGCGTGGAGGAGACGGTCAGGCGCCGGAAGTCGACAACGCTGCGATCCTTGGCCAGGCACTTGTTGAGCCCGGTGCCCAAGTCGTGCATGGCGGACTCGACGGCGGCCGGCGCCCCGACGATGACGACCTTATCCCCGGGCAACAGCTCCTCACCGGGGCTGACGACTCGGGTCTCGCCGTCGCGTTCCAGGTAGGAGATGCGGATGCGCCCCTCCTTGAAGGCCTCCATCTCGCCGAGGGCCACCCGCTGGAGCAGGTAGACGCTGGTGGCGGTGATGCCGTCGGCGCTGGCGGGCCGCGGGTCGTGGCGCCCGGGCCAGGACCGCCCCACGACCCCGGCCACGATGAGGATGGCGACGGCCACGCCCACGGGGTAGGCCAGGGCGTAGCCGACGGCGGGCTCCTGGGTGCCGGCCGCCTCGATGGCAGCGTCGAGCACCGGTGAGGTGAGGGCACCCGCGAAGGCGCCGGAGTCCATCGCCGGGCTCACGCCGGCCAGATGAGAGTAGAGGCCGCCCGCCCCGCCGGCGATCACGAGCGCGACGACACACAGGGCCATGAGCGGCAGCTGCTTGCGCAGGTTGCGGAAGAAGGTGTTGCCGGCGGCCAGGCCTACGGTGTAGCAGAACAGGGCCAGGCCGAGACTTCGCAGCAAGGTGAGGTTCGCGCCCAGGCGGGGGTCGAGGGCGCCCACCGCCAGCCCCACAAAGAGGGCCCCGGCGGCCCCGAAGCGGATCGGCCCAAGCGGGATCTGCCCGACGGCGGTCCCCAGGCCGATGACGAGGAAGACGGTGAGGATCGGCGCCTGCGCGAGGACGTCGAGGGCGGGATGGAGCACGGACACGACGTCAGGGTAGCCGCACGCCCAGAACGCCCAGCATGCCCCGCCCACTGATCCAGGCACAGGTCCCAGCCGAGCACAGATATGTGTCGCCGAGAGGTGCCATAGTAAGGATGCCTTCCACGGCGAGTCGCCCCTGTCACCTGCTTGATTCAGCAGGGTGTCGACCCACCGGGAGGAGGTGAAGGGAATGTGCAGAAGGTACCGCCCTCGGCACGCAGCCTCGAAGGATGCCGGACAGCACAGAGCCCCGACGTGGTGCGAGATGGTTAGCGCCCTCGCAGCCGCCGTCGGAGCTCTTGTCGGCTTGATTCAGCTCCTCCGGAGCTGATGCCCCTTCGGGAGTCATCCGGTGGCAGCCGGGTGGCTCCCTCTCATTGTGACACGTCGGGTATCCATATGGGAACTGCAGGCATCACATGGACACCGCGGGACACTCCACCGCCATTTTTAGAGCTTTTACTCTAAAAATGGCTACAGTACTTCCATGCCCGACGACGTCCCCACGCACTCCTCCTCTCCCAAGCCCTCAAGACCCCCACGCAGCCCCAAGCGCACGGCCCGACGCCGCACCGAGATCCTGGATGCCTCCCGTCACCTGTTCGCCCAGCACGGCATCGACCCTGTTACCACCAACCAGATCGCCGCCGAGACCGGTATCAGCCCGGGGAACCTGTACTACTGGTTCCGCTCCAAGGCGGAGATCGTCCGCGCCCTGTTCGACGAGTGGGCCGAGCGCATGCGCATCCCCACCGAGCAGGTGTCCGAACCGGTCGACGCCCTACGCGCACTGTGGAACCGCACCACCCAGACGCAGCAGCCGGACCCGGCCTATGCCTTCTTCCTACGCGACCTCCTCCCCCTTCTCCACACCGACCCGGTCCTGGCCAAGGCCTACCGCCAGGGCTACACCACCCGCCGCGACGAGTTCGTCCGCGCCGTCGAGCGCATCATCGATGCCGGGCTCCTGCACCCACCGGCCCCACCCACCACCATCCGTGACCTCGTGAGCCTGCTCTGGCTCATCTCGGAGACCGCCCAGCCCTTCGCCAGCATCGTCGACGACGCCCGCATCGACTCCCAGTGCTACGGGCGCGCCATCATCGAACCGCACCTGACCGAGGCCGGTCGCCGCGCCCTACACCTTCCCACCAACGCCGACAACGGAGACCACGCATGATGTCCCCTGCCGACCCTTCAGGCATCGGTCTCGACAGCTCCGAGCCCGACCGCACAGACTCAACAGACTCAGCTTCAAAGGACTCCGGCCGCCGATCCCGCGGCGTCACACGTATCGCGGCCCCTTCACCGCCAGTACCCTGGAGCAGGCCGTCCTCGACTCGCTCACCGAGGCCGCCCCGGACGGCGCTCAGCTCGTCTGGGTCACTGAGGCATCGGCCGTCGCGAGACTGGGTGACCTATACGTCGAGGCCACCCAGGCGATCGCCGACGACGCGCGGATGTCGGCGGACTCCTTCGCCTGGTTCCGCAACGACCGCTCGCAGATCGACGCCCACCGCGACGGCCTGACTCTCGACTGCCAGGGCCTGAGCAGCACCATGCTGGTGGCGGCCAAGATCCTGCCCGCCCAGTCGCGCGAGGCCTCCGACGACTTCTGGGTCAAGAGCACTCGCGAGGTCCATACCGCCACTGCCCGCACCTACGGGATCATCCGGGTCAACGACGTCGACGATCCCCGCAACCGCCTCGACGGCGGCCGCCTGCTCCAGCACGTCCACCTGGCCGCGACCGCCGCTGGACTCGGGCTGCACCACATGAATCAGGTGACCGAGCGGATCGCCCGCGATGCCACGCAGGGCCTGCCGGACCGGTTCTCGCAGCGCTGGGCCGCCGCCACCGGCGTCCCGGCAAGCCAGAGCCTGCTCGCCTTCCGCGTGGGCCACACCGAGCGCGCCGCGCGGCCCAGTCCGCGGCGGGACCTGGGCGACGTCATGCGTGACGCCGGACAGTAGCGCTCAGAAGGAGCACCCAATAAGTAGGATAAATAGGACGGATGCCAGGGGCGGAAGACGAGCGCGCCGCCGCCGGACTCGCCATTGCTTCCCTTCCGCAACCAGGAGGAATACCCTGGGGCCGTCACCGGAGACGATGACGCCACACCTTTTCTCGACGACGAGAACGGAACCCCGATGCCTCAGAAAGAAGCCTCGCTGCCCACCTACACGGAGCAGGAGGAGAAGCGGATCATTCGGAACGCCGACGGCGTTCCTGTCGGCATACGTCCTGACAATCGTTGGACACCCGCGCGGATCGCCACGTGGGTGGTCATCACGGCCCTGGGCGTTCTGGGCTGGTGGATGCTGGCGGTCGTGCGCGGCGAGCACGTCAACACCATCTGGTTCGTGGTCACCGCCGTGTGCACCTACGCGATCGGATACCGCTTCTACGCCCTCTACATCCAGCGGCGCATCATGCGCCCCGACGACACCAACGCCACCCCGGCCGAGCGCATCAACAACGGGCGCGACTTCGACCCCACCCACCGCGTCGTCCTCTACGGCCACCACTTCGCGGCCATCGCCGGCGCCGGTCCGCTGGTCGGCCCCGTCCTCGCGGCCCAGATGGGCTACCTGCCCGGCACCCTGTGGATCATCATCGGCGTGCTCGTGGCCGGCGCGGTCCAGGACATGCTCGTCCTGTTCTTCTCGATGCGCCGCGGCGGGCGCTCACTGGGCCAGATGGCCACCGACGAGATCGGCAAGATCGGCGGCATCGTGGCCACCGTGGTCGTCTTCGTCATGCTCATGATCGTCCTGGCCGTGCTGGCCATGGTCTGCGTCAACGCCCTGGCGGCCTCCCCCTGGGGCGTGTTCTCGGTGGGTATGACGATCCCGATCGCCATCGGTATGGGCCTGTGGCTGCGCTTCGTCCAGCCCGGCAAGATCACTCAGGTCTCCTTCGTCGGCTTCGGCCTGCTCATCGCCGTCATCATTGGCGGGCGCTGGGTGGCCGAGTCCTCCCTCGGTCACTACCTGCACCTGTCCCCCACCACCTTGGTGTGGGCCATGATCGTCTACGGATTCCTGGCCGCGGTCCTGCCCGTGTGGGTCCTGCTCACCCCGCGCGACTACCTGTCCACCTTCATGAAGGTCGGCACCATCACGATCCTGGCCCTGGGCATCATCATCGTGCGCCCCCTGGTGGAGATGGCCGCCGTCACCGAATTCGCCTTCAACACCGACGGCCCGGTCTTCGCCGGCACCCTCTTCCCCTTCCTGTTCATCACCATCGCCTGCGGGGCCCTGTCCGGCATGCACGCCATGGTCTCCTCGGGCACCAGTCCCAAGATGGTGGAGAAGGAGACCCAGGTCCGCATGATCGGCTACGGCGGCATGCTCATGGAGTCCTTCGTGGCGATCATGGCGCTGGCGGCCGCGGTCTCGCTGAGCCCGGGCATCTACTTCTCCATGAACACCTCGACCGCGACCATGGAGAAGCTCGCCGGCCCCGAGATCGTCGACGCCCAGCCCTGCAACACCAACAATGACCCCGAGCACCACTGCGAGAAGCTCGCCGAGGCCGCCGTGGCCAAGCTCGGCGTCACCGACGCCCAGGGCCGCAAGCTCAACCCCGAGTGGGACTCCTGGGACGATCAGGGCAACCCCAAAACCTACACGGGCGCCGAGGCTCTGGAACGCCTGGCCGGCGACGTCGGCGAGCCCAACGTCGTCTCGCGCACCGGAGGCGCTCCCACCCTGTCGGTGGGCATCGCCCACATCCTCCACCAGATCGGCGGCGGACGCGCCATGATGGGCTTCTGGTACCACTTCGCCATCATGTTCGAGGCCTTGTTCATCCTCTCGGCGGTCGACGCCGTCACCCGCGTGGCCCGCTTCCAGCTTTCCGACGCGCTGGGCAACGCCTTCCCCAAGTTCAAGGACCCGTCCTGGCATGTGGGCGCCTGGGGGACCACGGCCGTCGTCGTCGCCTCCTGGGGCGCTTTGCTCCTCATGGGCGTGACCGACCCCCGCGGCGGCATCCAGACGCTGTATCCGCTGTTCGGCATCGCCAACCAGCTCATCGCGGCCGTGGCCCTACTGGTGGTCACCGTCATGGTCGTGCGCAAGGGCTACACGAAGTGGGTGTGGATCCCGGCCATCCCACTGGTCTTCGACACGACGGTCACCTTCGTGGCGTCGTGGCAGAAGATCTTCTCCGACGACCCGCTCGTGGGCTACTTCCAGCAGCATCGCAACGCCCTGGCCAAACTGGAAACGCTCACCGACCCGGCTGGCATCGAAGAGCAGCGGGCGATCGCGCGCAACACGATGATCCAGGGAACACTGTCGATCGTCTTCCTGGTCATGGTCGCCTTCGTCATGGTGTGCGCCCTCATCCGCATCATTCAGACGATCCGGACCCGGGACACGACGACGTCGGAGGACCCGTACCAGGAGTCCAACTTCTACGCGCCCGAGACAATGATCGCCTCCTCGCTCATGAAGAAGGTCTCCCAGGAGTACGAGCAGGTCGGGGATCCGGCCCTCATCCCCCACAAGGCCCACGCGGAGAAGTCATGACGCGCACCGGTCCGATGACGCAGCCGGCAGAGCAGTCGGAGAGAAGACCGACGGCACGGACCGGCACCCGCCGCCGGGCACGTGAGGCCCTGGCTCGGGCACGCATCCTGTGGCGGGACATGACCGGAGAATCCGCCTACGACCGCTACCTGGCCCGGTACGCCCGCGAGCACGCCGACTGCCCGAACGGCCCCGACAGCGCCCATGGGTCGGGACACGAATCGGGGCACGGCCCCATGAGCGAGCGCGAGTTCTGGCGCGCCCGGGCCAGGCGGGCGGAGACAGAGATCTCGACCGGCTGCTGCTGAGCCCTGGGCACACCCCCTGTGCTCGGATCGTTACCGCCCGCCTTCCGGGGTCCTCGAAGGGCGGGCGGTAGCGTCGTGAGCGTGCCCACCCAGCAGCCCACCCCCCAAGCCCTGACCTCCGCCGACGCCGACAGCACCCACCCCACCAACAGCCCTGACAGCTTTGACAACCCTGACAACACTGTCACCCCCGCCGTCACCACCCACGAGCGGATCGCCCGCGTCGCGGCGGTCATCCTCCTGATCATCATCTGCATTGCGGTCGTGTGGCCCTCGGGGCGAGAGGTCGCCGAGCTCAAAGACTCGCTGGGGCCGGCCTTCCTCAGCTCGGAGGGCAAGGACGTCGTCCTCAACCTGGTGATGCTGGCACCGGCCACCTTCTGCGCCGTCGCGGGCTGGCGGGACATCCCCTGGTGGATGTGGGCGCTCGTGGGCTGCGTCATCGGACTGAGCGCCGAAGTGCTCCAGAGCCTCCTGCCGATGCTGGAGCGGCGGCCCTCGCTGGCCAATGTCGGACAGAACGCCGTGGGCGCCTGGGCCGGCGCCCTGGCCGCCTGGTACCTGCTGCGCCGCCGGCACCCCCGGCCCGCCTCGATCTGAGCCCCTTGAGCCTCGCCGGGACGGCTGAGCCGCATTGGAGGAGCCGATAGCCCCAACGACGGCGCTCGCCGCTGCGGAGAGCGGAAAGAACGGAGACGGCGAAAGGCCCGGGCCGTGTGGCCCGGGCCTTATCCCTTGCGTGCGCGGGGGGGGACTCGAACCCCCATGATCGTAAGATCACACGGACCTGAACCGTGCGCGTCTACCAATTCCGCCACTCGCGCGAGAAGCGAGCATGAGACTAGCCTCCCACCCCCACCGTCGTCCAATCCTCTACCCCATATCGGACCGTGAGACCGCTCACGACACAATTACCTCACACAGGCAGGGCCGTCTTCCCTGCAATGTCTTCGATACCGTTACGATGGGAACGGTATCGGCCTGCATGCAGGTCCGTGTCCGTGCAGGCCCATAGCGAGGCGGGACAGTCCCGCCTCCCGGCTCCATCCCGGGGGCCGCCACACCACATTGGGGGAGGTACTGTCCATGGGATTCCTGGACAAGTTCGAGAAGGGCGTCGAGAACGTCACGAACCGCGCCATGTCCCGCTTCTCGGACGACATCGAGCCCATCGAGATCGCCTCGAAGCTCCGCGAGACCATGGACAAGCGCGCCGCGTCCTTCGCGCGCGACCGTTCAGTGGTCCCCAACATCTTCCGCATCCACCTCACCCCACCGAGCATCGAACGCATCACGGCCTGGGGTCAGGACGAGATGGTGCGTCAGATGGAGGAGGTCGCCACCTCCCACGCCGCCGACCAGGGCTACTCCTTCGTCGGCCCGGTGGAGGTCTCCTTCCTTGTCAACAACACCCCCAACGCCCCAGCCATCGAGGTCGAGTCCTCCACGCGGCGCGGCGCCGCCGCCCCGGCTGCCTCGGCCACCGCTTCCCCGGCACACCCGATCGTCGACATCAACGGCCAGCGCTACCTCCTCACCGGCCCGGTCACCGTTATCGGACGCGGCTCGGAGGCGGACATCATCGTCGACGACTCCGGCGTCTCACGGCGTCACCTAGAAATCCGTCTGACGCACGGCAACGCCATCGCCAGCGACCTCGGCTCCACCAATGGCACCTTCGTCGAGGGCCAACGCGTCGACGCCGTCACACTCGTGGACGGCAATACCCTCACCATCGGCCGCACCCAGATTCTGTTCTGGGACGGCACCCAGAACAGCGGAGTCAACGGGTGAGCGCACTCGCCTTCACGATCCTACGGCTGGGCTACCTGGTCCTGCTGTGGTTTTTCCTGTACCTCATCGTGCGCGTCATGCGACGCGACATGGCCGATTCCCCCACCGCATCCCCTGCGCGTCGGCGCTCCGCAGGTGCTCCCGAACAGCCCGCGGGTCCTCCCCCGCGGGGCCGACGGCGTAGCGCCACGCGTCTGGTCATCACCGAGGGCCCCCTGGCCGGCTCGACCGTGCCCCTGAGCCCCTCGTCGATTATCATCGGCCGCTCGCCCTCGTGCACCCTGGTCCTCGACGACTCCTACGCCTCGTCGCGCCACGCCCGCGTCTTCCCCAAGGACGGCGCCTGGTGGCTGGAGGATCTCGGCTCTACCAACGGAACTATGATGGACGGCCGCCCCGTGCACGGCGCCGTGGAGCTCCCCATGAACATTCCTGTCAGAATCGGCCAAACGACGCTGGAGCTGCGCTCATGACCATCTCCCTGCGCTTCGCCGCGCGCTCCGACGTCGGCCTGGTCCGCCAGTCCAACCAGGACTCGGGCTACGCCGGCCCCCACCTGTGCCTGCTGTGCGACGGGATGGGCGGACCCGCCGGTGGAGACATCGCCTCGGCGGTCGCCATCGAGCACCTCATGCCGCTGGACGCCGACTCCCATCAGGCCGGTGAGCTGCTGGGTCTCATGCGCGAAGCAGTCCAGGCCGCTCACACCGAGCTCGTCACCCTGTCTTCCCAGGATCCCGACCTCGCCGGTCTGGGCACCACTTGCATCGGCGTCATGCGCAGCGGCAACAAGCTCGCCATGGTCCACGTGGGTGACTCGCGCGCCTACATGCTTCGCGACGGCACCCTCACCCAGGTCACCACCGACCACACCTTCGTGGAGTACCTCGTCGAGACCGGGCGTCTCACCCGCGACCAGGCCCGCCAGCACCCCCAGCGCTCGGTACTCCTGCGCGTCCTGGGCGATACCGAGGGAGAGGTCCAGCTCGACGAGTCGATTCGCGAGGCGGTTCCCGGCGACCGCTGGCTGCTGTGCTCCGACGGCCTGAGCGGCCCGGTGACCGCCGAAACCATCGGGGAGGTCCTGGCCGGCGTCGCCGACCCCGGCCAGGCCGCCGACCAACTCGTGGACCTGGCGCTGCGCGCCGGCGGACCAGACAACGTCACCGCCGTCGTCTTCGACGTCGTCAAGGACGACCCCGAACCCCAAACCGTCCCGCAGGTGGTGGGCAGCGCCGCCACCGAGCGCCTGGCCCAGGAGCGCGCGGCGGCCGCTCACCGCAAGACCGGGGGCGAGACCGAGACCAAGGACACCGAGGGGGCCAGCCCCGCCGCCAAGGCTGCGGCCCTCATGGCCACTTTGGAGGAGCAGCCCGAGTCCACGTCCAAGAAGGACTCTTCCGACGTCGACGAGGCCATTGCCGCCGAGGCCGCCACCCAGGAGAAGGCCCGACGGCGCCACCGACGCCGCGTGCTGGTGGGAGGCCTTGTTCTGATCGTCACGCTCGTCGGTGCCAGCGCCCTGTTCTACCGCTGGACCCAGACCCGCTACTACGTCTCCACCTACGACGGCCAGGTCGCCATCTACCAGGGCATTCCCCAGTCCATCGGTCCCCTCAAGCTGAGTCATTCGGTCAAGGCCTACGCGGACCTGCCGGTGGAGAAGCTCGATGACAACATCCGCGAGCGCCTGGAGGCCACCGTCACCCAGAAGTCGATGAGCGACGCGCAGACCTACGTGGACAAGACGGTCCGCTCCTACCTCAAGCAGGCCGCCCCCCGGCAGAATCCCTCGACCCCCACCGCCACACCCTCCCCCACTGCGGCGCCAGCTCCCGCTCCCACTCCGGAGGCGCCCGCCGAACCGGCTCAGCCCGACCAGGCCGGGCAGGAGGAATGAGATGACCGCTGCTCCAGGCCCCCTGGGCGCCCCCGCGGGCGTTGCGACGATCCAGCCCGCCGGCACCGCGAGACGCTCGGGCCGGTGGGCGGAGGCAGCGCTGCTCGGCGTCGCCCTGGTCCTCGGCCTGGGCGGCTTCGTGCTCACCGCGCTCAACCGCACCGGCTCCTCGCCCGCGCAGACCGTCATGCTGGGAGGCGCCTTCCTCGGTCTGACCATCTTCATGCATCTGTGGGTGCGCTACACCGCCCCGTGGGCGGACCCGGTCCTCCTGCCGGCGGCGGTGGCCCTCAACGGGATCGGCCTGGCCATGATCCAGCGCCTGGATCTGGCCTATGAGGTCAACGAGCAGTGGCAGTTCTACGTCGGGTCTAAGCAGCTGGTCTGGACGCTGCTGGGCGTCATCCTCTTCTGCGCCGTGCTCTTCCTGCTACGCGACTACCGGCGCCTGCGGCGCTGGGACCGCTGGGCCATGTGGTCCGGCCTGGTCTTCCTGATCCTGCCGTTCCTGCCCTTCATCGGCCAGAGCATCAACGGGGCCCGGATCTGGATCCGGATCGGCCCCATGAGCTTCCAGCCGGCCGAGCTGTCAAAGGTGCTGCTCGCGGTCTTCTTCGCCTCCTACCTGGTGGCCAACCGGGACAACCTGGCCCTGGCGGGCCGCAAGTTCCTGTGGATGAGCCTGCCGCGCGCCCGGCACCTGGGACCCCTGTTCATCGTGTGGGGCGTGAGCATCTGCGTCCTGGTCCTCCAGAAGGATCTGGGCTCCTCGGTCCTGATCTTCGGCCTGTTCGTCGTCGTACTGTATGTGGCCACCGACCGGCCCTCCTGGCTGCTCATTGGCGCCGCGCTGTTCCTCCCGGCGGCCTGGTTCGCCGCCACTCACCTCCACCACGTCCAACAGCGCATCAACGGGTGGCTCCACGCCACCGACGACGCTGTGTACAACGCCGCAGGCGGCTCCTGGCAGCTGCTGACGGGAATGTTCGGCATGTCCACCGGCGGGCTCATGGGAGCAGGCTGGGGCAAGGGCTCACCGACTCTGGTCACCTTCGCCAACTCCGACTTCATCTTCGCCTCGTTGGGCGAAGAGCTGGGCCTGACCGGAACGCTCGCGATCCTCATGCTCTACCTCGTCCTCATCCAGAGGGGGCTGCACACCGCCGTCTTGCTGCGCGACGGCTTCGGCAAGCTCCTCGCCGTCGGCCTGTCCTTCGCCATCGCCCTGCAGATCTTCGTCGTCATCGGCGGCGTCACACGGCTCATCCCGCTGACGGGACTCACCCTGCCCTTCCTGGCCTACGGCGGCTCCTCGCTCATCGCCAACTGGGCCATCCTGGCCCTCCTGCTGCGCCTGTCCGACGCCGCCCGCCGTCCGGCCACCCACGCTCCACGAATCATCGACACGGCCGAGCTGCCGGTCTCCCTGCGCCGTCGGGTCCAGGACGCCGGAGCCGAGGAACCGGCCGAGGGCGCCGCCGTCGACGACGTCCCCGCCAACGCCCCCCAGGACGGCTATGACGACGTCTCCGGCGCCGAACCGACCGGCGCAGGAGACTACGGGCCCCCGGCGGCGGCCCCGAGTCCCGGGGACCCCTATTACCCGCCTCAGGACCACATTGCGCCCGACGACGATTTCCCCACGGTCACCGTCAGCCCGGAGGCGCCTCCTCCACCGCGCACGGCACCGGATGGGGAGACGCTGCGCTCATCGCGCGCGCCGGGTTTCACTGATGACAGCGACAGGAGGCAGCAGCAATGAACAGACAGATCCGGCAAGTCGCCTTCCTGGTACTGGTCATGTTCACCGCACTGTCCCTGTCCGTCACCAGTGTCCAGGGCCTGGCCCGACCCGCCATCTGGGAGCCGCTGTCTTCCAACGGCGCCCTCAACTCCGACGGACGCAATTCCCGCACCGTCAACCGAGAGTTCGGCACCGACCGCGGCCCGATCCTCCTCGCCGACAAGACCACTATCGTCAGCACCGAGAAATCCGACGATGGCCAGGGCTCCGAGGACTATCAGCGGGTCTACGCCAACGGGCCGCTCTACGCTCCGGTCACCGGCTATTTCTCGCCCGCCTTCGCCTCCATGACGGGCCTGGAGCGGGAGGCGAACTCCGTGCTCAACGGGGACGACCCCTCCCTGTTCTCCTCGCGGATCAAGACCCTCGTGACTGGCGGCTCGCAGAAGGGCGGCGCGGTCGAGCTGACCATCAACCCCGAGATCCAGCAGGCGGCCTATGAGGCCCTGGGCAACCGCGAAGGTGCCGTCGTCGCTCTGGACCCCAGTACCGGAGCCATCCTCGCCATGGTCTCCTCTCCCTCCTACGATCCCAATCAGTTCGCCTCCCATGACGCGAACGCTGTCACCGAGATCAGCACAACCCTTAGCGAGGACTCCTCCCGACCGCTGGACAACCGGGCCATCGCAGGCAACCGCTACCCGCCGGGGTCCACCTTCAAGATCATCACCACCGCGGCGGCCCTGCGCACCGGCAAGATCACCCCGGATCAGGAGGTCGATGCCCCCGACACCATCACCCTGCCGGGCACCAGCCACTCCCTGGAGAACTACGGCGGGGAGTCCTGCGGCGGGAGGACGAGTTTCTCCCACGCCTTCGCCCAGTCCTGCAACACGCCTTTCGCCCAGCTGGCCATGGACGTCGGCGAGGAGGAGCTCGCCGAGGAGGCCCACAACTGGGGCTTCGACTCCAAGCTCTCCATTCCGCTGACCGTCACTCCGTCCACCTACCCGGACAACGACTCCCAGGCGCAGACGGCGATGGCCGGTATCGGCCAGGCCTCGGTGCAGGCCACGCCGATGATGATGGCGATGGTGGCGGCCACCGTGGCCAACAACGGGGAGCAGATGACCCCTTATCTGGTCTCGCGCACTCTGGACCCTGACCTCAACGAGGTCGACACCACCTCCAAGAAGGTGGCCCGCACCCCGATCGACCCGGCCACCGCCAAGTCCCTGTCCTCCCTCATGCAGACCGCCGTGACCGATGGCACGGGCAGCACCGCCCAGGTGGCCGGAGTCCAGGTGGCCGGTAAGACCGGCACCGCGGAGACCGGTTCGGACACCGGCCCCACCACCTGGTTCGTGGGCTTCGCCGGAACCGACATCAACAAGCCCCAGATCGCACTGGCCGTCGTGCTCGACGGCAACGCCGAGACCGAGGACAACGCCACCGGGGGCAAGGTGGCCGGTCCCATCGCCGCCCAGGTCATCGATGCGGCGGTGGACCAGTGAAACCGGTTGCCGGGCTCCAGCTTCAGGGGCGCTATGAGCTCGTGGAGCAGATCGCCCTGGGAGGCATGGGCCAGGTGTGGCGCGCCACTGACCTGCGCTCGGGCCGGGCCGTGGCCGCCAAGATCCTGCGCCCCGAGCTGACCGGCGACGAGATCTTCTTGTCCCGCCTGCGCGCGGAGGCCAGGAACTCCCAGGGCTTGCGCCACCCCAATCTCGCCGTCGTTCTGGACTCCGGAGAGAAGGACGGTACCGGCTGGCTCATCATGGAGCTCGTCCAGGGCCGTGCCCTGTCCGACATCATCGCCGAGAAGGGCACCCTGTCCCCGGCCGAGATCCTGCCGGTTCTGGCGCAGGTGGCCCGCGCCCTTCAGGTCGTTCACGACTCCGGCGTCGTCCACCGCGACGTCAAGCCCTCCAATATCCTCATCAACCGCGAGGGCCTGGCCAAGCTCACCGACTTCGGCATCTCCACGGGCATCAACCAACGCCCGCTGACGGCTTCCGGCATGGTCATGGGCACCGCCCAGTACCTCGCCCCCGAACAGGCCATGGGCAACATGGCCACCCCGGCCGGCGACCTCTACGGGCTGGGCATCATCGCCTACGAGGCCCTGGTGGGGCGTCGCCCCTTCAGCGGCGCCACCCAGGTGGACATCGCCTTCGCCCACGTCAACGAGGAGGTGCCCGCCCTTCCCGACACCGTTCCGCCGCAGGTTCGCGAGATCGTCCTCAAGCTGCTCGCCAAGAAGCCGACCGACCGGCCGCACTCGGCTCGTGAGGTTGCCCGCACCCTGGACCGGGCGGTCGTGAACCTGCCCACAGACTCCTGGGATCCCCGTGAGGCGCTCAGCTGGGAGTCCACCGGCCGCCGCG
>NZ_JH470349.1:243949-264733 GCF_000239715.1 Actinomyces sp. oral taxon 849 str. F0330
TCACGCGGCCGAGGAGCCGACGCCGTCGCGCACCGCCCGGCACGCCTCCGGGCGCTCCTTCCTTGGCCTCAACCTGCTGACTCTGAGGGTCCTCATTCCGGTACTCGCCGTCGTCACCCTGCACAGCACGGGTACGCTTGCCCATGCGCATCAGGTCATGCCAGCCTTGATGCTGAGCATCCCTGTCAAGGAGGTACTGTGACCAGTCAGTTCCCCCAGGTCCTCGCGGGCCGTTACGAGATCCGCGATCTCATCGGACGTGGTGGTATGGCAGAGGTGCACCTCGGCTACGACACCCGCCTGTCGCGGGTCGTGGCCATCAAGCTGCTGCGTTCGGACATCGCCGGCGATCCCACCTTCCAGGCCCGTTTCCGTCGGGAGGCCCAGTCTGCGGCGGCACTCAACCACCCCGCCGTCGTCGCCGTCTACGACTCCGGCGAGGAGGAGCTCCTTCAGCCCGGCGGCGCCAGCCGGACCGTCCCCTACATCGTCATGGAATACGTCGAGGGGCACACCGTGCGCGAGCTCCTCAGCGAGGGCGAGGCCGTCCCGATCCCGGAGGCGGTGGAGATCGTCTCCGGAGTCCTGGACGCCCTGGAGTACTCCCACCGGGTGGGCATCGTCCACCGCGACATCAAGCCCGGAAACATCATGCTGACCTCCACCGGCTCGGTGAAGGTCATGGACTTCGGCATCGCACGGGCCATCGAGGACTCCGCATCCACGGTGACCCAGACCCACACAGTGGTGGGTACCGCCCAGTACCTCTCACCGGAGCAGGCCCGTGGCGAGTCCGTGGACGCCCGCTCGGACCTGTACTCCACAGGCTGTCTCCTCTACGAGCTGCTCACCGGTCAGCCCCCCTTCCAGGGCGACTCCGCGGTGGCCATCGCGTACCAGCACGTGCGGGAGATCCCCAAGCGGCCCTCCTCGCTGGCGGCCGATGTCCCCGAGTCCCTGGACCGGGTCATTCTCAAGTCACTGGCCAAGAGCCGAGAGGACCGCTACCAGGACGCCGCCCACATGCGAGCCGACCTTCAGGCCGCAGCCCGGGGCATGTCCGTGGCGGCCCCGGCGGCCGATTCCTGGTCCCCAACCTCCTCGGCCATGGCGTCGCCAGCTACGGAGCCGGTTCAGCCCACCTCCGCCTTCGCCCAGGTGCCCTCCGAGCCCTCTCCGACACCCGCGGCGAGGGATGAGGAGCCCGAGAACAAGCCCAAGAACTACGCCTGGGTGTGGATCCTCGTCTTCCTGCTGTTCGCGGTTCTGGCCGTCATCGCTGGCCGGTGGGCCTCCGGAGCCTTCAACGACCCTCGGCCGACCCCGACGCCGAGCGCGACAGTCGCCGCGGTGGAGGTTCCCGACGTCAGTGGTCAGGACGAGGACTCGGCCAGGAAGACCATTGAGGACGCCGGATTGAAGTTCGCCAAGAATGAGGTCGCCAACGACACCGTGAGCGAGGGCCTCGCCGTCTCCTCCGACCCGCAGAAGGGAGCGAAGATCGCGGCGGGCTCCACCGTCACCGTCCACTTCTCCACCGGCTCGGCCATGGTCAAGGTGCCGGACCTGGAGGGCAAGACCCAGGAAGACGCCCGCAAAGCGCTCAAGGACGCCGGACTCGAAGCCGGCAATGTCACTCAGGACGACTCCGCCTCGATCGCCAAGGATCGGGTCATCGACACCAGTCCTTCATCGGGTACCTCCGTCGAGCGCGGAACCACGGTGGATCTCATCGTGTCCACCGGTAAGACCTCCGTCCCCGACGTATCCGGCCAGGACGAGGCCACCGCCAAGAAGACCATCGAGGACGCCGGACTGAAGTTCAAGAAGGGGGACGATGTCACCTCCTCCGACGTCGAGCAGGGCAAGGCCGTCTCCTCCGACCCGGCTGCGGGCTCCAGCGTCTCGGCAGGCGACACCGTCACCGTGCACTTCTCCAGCGGGGCAGCAACGCCCACGCCAACGCCGAGTGCCACGGTAACGGTGCCCTCCAACCTCAACGGGAAGACGGCCGAGGAGGCGACTGCCGAGCTACAGAAGCTCGGCCTCAACGTCATCCAGGACCAGAAGTCTTCTGACAAGGTGGAAGCCGGTAAGGTCATCGGCACTGACCCGCAGGCTGGTACTCAGGTTCCTGCCGGATCGACCGTCAGCCTCACGGTCTCCAAAGGTAAGGACGGTGGAGGCAACAACAACCAGCCCCCCAATCCTGGCGGCGGAGACAAGAACAACGGCGGTTGATCGTCTGAGAGCGCATTTCTCAGACTCGGGCTGATCGCTTCGTTCAGATGGCTGGCCTTTGAGACGTCACGGTCTCAAGGGCCAGTCGCGTACCTGTCACCCCAGCAGACCGGCGCGCTCGGCGAGGACCGCTAGGTGCACCCGGTTGCGGGCGCCGACCCGTTCCTGGGCGCTGCGCAGATGGGCCTTGACGGTGGAGGCGGAGATGTACAGCCGGCCGGCGATCTCCTCTGTGGTCAGCCCCTCGGCGGCCGCCGCGATGACGTCCAGCTCTCGCCGGCTGAGCCCGGCCGCGGCCTGGCGAGCCTGGACCACAGCGCGCTGACGCTCCTCGGCGTGGGCGTCGTAGGCCGCCAAAACCGGTGCCGCGAGTGCCGGCTGGGAGCGCACGTAGCGCAGCAGCTCGGCCAGCGCCCCCGGTGACAGGACTGACTCGCCCGCCATGACCCGGCGCAGTCCGGCATCGAGTTCCTCGGAGGCGGAGTACTTGAGCAGGTATCCCACTGCTCCGGCCTCGATGACCCGCACGACGGCGTCGTCGACATCCCAGGTGGTCAGCGCCACGACGTGGGGGTGGCGCGGCGCCTGGCAGATCTGGCGCGTGGCCTCGATCCCGTCCATGACGGGCATGCCGAGGTCCATGAGGACGATATCCGCCTCGACGCGGGCGACGGCCTCGATCGCTTGGCGGCCGTCACCGGCCTCGGCGACCACGGCGTAATCCTCCCGCGGCCGCAGGAGCGGCTTAATGGCGGCGCGGGTGAGCGGGTCGTCGTCGACAAGGATGATGCGGACCGGGGACGCCGGCGGCGCGGGGGCAGCGGGGGAGACGGACTGGGATACTGAGGAGGCCGGGGCGGCGGAGGGGTCGGGCACGGGGCCAGCCTAGGTGCGTGCACCGGCACGTTCACCGTCCCAACGGCCCAGGTGCTCGATGTTTCTTCAGGTCGCCCACCCAGCGCATCCGCCGATATCTCCCGAGGATGGAACGGATCAGTGGCCGGTCTGGCGCGAGTCCGCGGAGCGCCAGGGTAGATGCGCACTCACCACGAATCTGCCGCGGCCGTCCGGGCCCGCCTGGAACGTGCCTCCGCAGATTTCCGCCCGCCGGGCCATGCCCTTCAAACCGGAGCCGCCCTGGGTGTCACCGGGCCGGGCGCCGGTTGCGGAGCCCGGCTCCGGGCGCGCGTCGCCGCTGTGGGGGGCTTCAGAGGCCTCTGCATCCTGACCATCCTGCTCGGTCGCCGACATCCGGTAGGGGAGCTGGTTGGAGCAGGTGATGTCGATGCCGGTGTTCGGCCCGCCCTCCACGCGCAACTGGACGCTCATACCGGGAGAGTGCTTGCGGGCGTTGGTCAGTGACTCCTGGACGATCCGGTAGACGGCGCGGGAGAGCACTTCGTCGGCCTCGGCGGCCCGATCGAGGTAGATCGACGAGCTCAGCGGCTGACGGGCGGCGAGCACCCCGTCCACGACCTCCTTGAGGTCCTCCAGATGCGGGGCGGGCTCGGCTGCGCCCACCGGTTCGCGCAGGACGGCCAGCAGGGAGCGCAGGTCCCGCATGGCGCCCTGGGCCTCCTCCCGCACGCGCTGGGCGGCGGCTTGGGGATCGTCCTCGTCCGCGGAGCCCGAGGCGCCCTGCGGGCCCGACGTCGCCAGCACGCCCTGCTCCAGGGCAGCGGCGTGGAGGGCAAGCAGCGACAGGCGGTGGCCGAGTCCGTCGTGCACCTCGCGGGCCACCCGCTCGCGCTCAGCCTGCAGGCTGACCGTATCCGCCAGGCGGGTCGAGGTTCGGACCTGCTCCTGGGCGGTGCGCTCGGCACGGGCCGAGGCGTCGGCGGCCTCCTGGGCCCGGCGTCGTGCCTCCTTCTCACCGTCCCGCGCGCGCAGCCACAGCCCGACGGCGATCGGCAGGACCATCGCCACCACCGCAAGGAACAGCACCTGTGGCGTCGACACATGGGTCACGGCTTTGGGGTCAGGGGATGCGGAGATGAGTCTGCCGATCGTCGAGTTCCCGGTGGAGCCGTAGCTCGCGTCGCGCAAGAGCGACACCAGCGTGCCGACGGCGAGCAGGGCGCCCGTTGCCCAGGGCACGGGATCGCGCAGGGATCGGGCCCGGCGAACCACGGTGGTGAAAGCGATGAGTCCCACTGTGGTGTCCAGGTAGACCGCGATGCCCGCGAGCGCCGAGGCGACCGTGATCGCCACCGGCCAGCGCCGGCGTACAAAGACCGCCACAAGGAGAACCAGTCCTATCAGGAACCCCATGGCATCGAGGAACGAATTGCTTATCTTGAGGGCCTGCTCGTGACCGAGGTGATATCCCAGTGCACACATGGAGTCGATGAAGCACAGAGTGAGCAGGCCCGCGGAGCGCAGAACCTCGAGGATGACCTCGAGGGCGCGGCGTTGCGACTGGGACAGAGATGCCGTGAAGGACGGCACCGTTCTCGCAGGGACGACGGGAGCATAGGGAACCGACGGCATCGGTGGCCGGTAGTAGGGGACCGCCCCCGCAGCGGTGGCAGGGTACCCGGGATACGCAGGGGGTGTGGAGTACGCGGAATGCACCGGGTAGGTGGGATAGGGAGGGTAGGAGGCGCGCCTCTGCGGAATCGGCGTCCCAGAGGCGGGAGCCGCCCGGCCGACGCCGGGGCCGCCACGCCAGCCCGGAGCGGGCGGAGTGCCTGGCGTAGGGGCGGGCGGGTGGCCGGGGACTGACATGTGCCCACTGTAGAGCCGGGCACTGACATGCAGGATCGCCCGATAGGACACGATGTGGGCGGCTGAGGCGCGGCACCGTCGTCCTTTCGGACAGGTGCGATGAGGGCACTTTCGGACAGCCGCCTCCGTCTCATCGGTCGATGTGCGCGGGGTACGGCCGGGACCATCGTTGTTCCCGTCAGCTGATCCCGTCAGCTCAAGCCAGTACCGGTGCAGCCGCATCCCGGCCGGCACCTCTCCTCCCACATCTCGAAGGACCCATCATGACCAGTCCAGTCCCGCCCTCACCCGCCGGCGCTCCCGCTCCGGGCTACCCCATGCCTCCCGCCTTCGGACCTGTTCCCGAGCCGAAGCGCTCCTGGTTCGCCCGCCACAAGATCCTCACCGGTATCGGTGCATTCGTCGGCGTCTGCATCGTCGCCTCGGCGCTGAACGGGGGCGGAGGCTCGGGGCACTCCGCAGCCGCCACCTCACCCGCCGCCCAGCCCGCCGCCACCGCGCTCTCCCAGAACAGCGCCGGTCAGGACGCCGCACCGGCCCCGGAGCAGACAGCTCAGGCCAATGACGCGGGCAAGGCGGATGCCGGCAAGAGCGACTCCGGCCTGAGCTTCCCCGGGATGCAGAGAAGCGATGTCGTCGGCAATGCCGGTGAGATGATCGACGACGACGGCATCCAGGTGACCGCCACGACCGTGGCCGCGGGCGATGCCACCCTGGGTCCCACCGCCTGCTCCACCGTCACGATCACCAACGCCTCCAAGAACACCCTGGACGTCAACGCCCTGGACTTCACGCTGCAGGATCCGGCCGGGGCGATCAGCAACGCCGGCTTCATGGGGTCGAGCAATCACCTGTCGGCTTCCAAGCTCATCGCAGGAGGATCAGTCAGTGGAGACGTCTGCTTCAGCACCGATGTGTCGGCCGGGGGCCAGTACGTGCTCCTCTACAAGCCCACGCTCTCGCTGTTCGGACACCGTCGGGCCTGGATCAACAACCTCTGACGGCTCATCGAGCCCACGGGCGCACGCGGCGCGTGCGGGGACAGTCCGCGCGGCCGGTGCGCCCCCACTGGGCGGAAAAATATCGCACGTGCGGGAACGGAATCTCTGTCCCCGCACGTGCGGATTGTCTTCGCCCGCGAAAGAAGGCTGGTCAGATGCCGCGGGCGGACAGGACGCCGTCGATCGCGCGCAGCTCCTGGAGGATCTTGGGCTCGATCTCACCCTCGACGTCGACCAGCGTCACCGCCAGCTCACCGCACGACTTGTTGAGCAGGTTGGCGATGTTCTGCCCGTGCTGGGCCACGATCGTGGAGACCTGACCGACCATGTTGGGCACGTTGCGGTTGACGATGACGAGCCGGTGCGTGTCCTCCTGTCGCGCCATGACGGCCTCGGGGAAGTTGACCGAATTGTGCACCTGGCCGTTCTCGAGGAAGCCGCGCAGCGATTCGACGGCCATCATGGCGCAGTTGCGCTCGGCCTCCTTGGTGGAGGCCCCCAGGTGGGGCAGGGAAATGCACTTGGGGTGCTTGTGGACCTGCGTGGAGGGGAAATCGCACACGTAACCGCGCAGCGTGCCCTCGTCCAGGGCGGCCACGACGGCGTCGGTGTCGACGATCTCGGCGCGCGCGAAGTTGAGCAGCACCGCGGTTTCCTTCATCAGGGCCAGGCGCTGGGTGCTCACCAGCCCGCGGGTGGCGGGGATGAGGGGCACGTGGACGGTGAGGATATCGGCGCGGCGGAAGACCTCTTCCATGGAGTCGGCCCGCTCGACCTCGGCGCTCAGGTGCCAGGCGTGCTCCACGGAGATGCCCGGGTCGAAGCCGACGACGTTGAGGCCCAGGCCCAGGGCTACGTTGGCCACCTGAACGCCTATGGCCCCCAGCCCGATGACACCGAGCGTGCGGCCGGGCAGCTCGAAGCCGACGAACTGCTTCTTGCCGGCCTCGACGGCCTTGGCGATCTCGGCGTCGTCGCCCTCGAGGGTGTGGGCGAAGCGGGCTGCCGGGATGAGGTTGCGCGAGGCGATGAACAGGCCCGCCAGGACCAGCTCCTTGACGGCGTTGGCGTTGGCGCCGGGGGTGTTGAACACGGGGACACCGCGCTCGGTGAGCTTGTCCACCGGGATGTTGTTGGTACCGGCGCCGGCGCGGGCCACGGCCAGGACCGAGTCCTCGATGGGGGTATCGTGGAGCTTGGCCGAGCGCACCAGGAGGGCGTCGGGCTCCTCTACGGAGCCGCCGACCTCGTAGAGCTCGTCGGGCAGGCGGGACAGGCCCGCCCCGGAGATGGCGTTGAGAGTGCGGATGCGGAACTTGTGATCGGCGCTGCTGGTGGTCACGGAGGTACTTTCTTCAGAACGGTCCGAATGGAAGGAGCGGTTGCGGCGGGGAGCCGGGTTCAAAGGCCGGCGGGGCGCGTAGGTTCAGGCCCGGGCGGCGAAGTCGGTCATGTAGTCGATGAGGGCGCGCACGCCCTCGATCGGCATGGCGTTGTAGATGGAGGCGCGCATACCGCCCACGGAGCGGTGGCCCTTGAGGTTGGTTAGGCCCGCGGCCTGGGCGCCGGCCAGGAAGTCGGCGTCGAGGGCGGGGTCGGCCAGGGTGAAGGGCACGTTCATCCAGGACCGCGAGCGCTTCTGGACCGGGTTGGCGTAGAAGTCGGAGGAGTCGATGAAGCCGTAGAGGAGCTTGGCCTTGGCGCGGTTGCGCTCGGCCATCGCCTCCAGGCCGCCGTCGTCCTCGATCCAGTGGCCGATGAGCCCCAGCAGGTAGATGGCGAAGGTAGGGGGCGTGTTGAGCATGGAGTCGGCATCGGCCATCTTCTGGTAGTCCAGGACGGTGGGGGTCACCGGGCGGGCCCGCCCCAGCAGGTCCTCGCGCACGATGATGACGGCCAGTCCCGAGGGTCCCATGTTCTTCTGGGCGCCTGCGTAGATGAGGCCGTAGCGGCTGACGTCGATGGGCCGCGAGAGGATCGTGGAGGAGAAGTCGGCCACGAGCGGGACGCCACCGGAGTCCGGAACGTAGTCGAACTCGACGCCGCCGATGGTCTCGTTGGGCGTGTAGTGCAGGTAGCGGGCGCCCTCGGGCACGGTGAAGGAGCCGGGCTCGGGCGTGGCCGTGTAGGAGGAGGCGGCCTCATCGGCGGGCACGACGACGTCGAGCTCGTAGGCACCGGCCTGCTTGATGGCCTTGGCGGACCACTGGCCGGTATTGAGGTAGGCGACCGTGTCGCCGGAGGCGGTCAGGTTGAGGGGGATGCCGGCGAACTGGGCGCTGGCCCCTCCCTGGAGGAAGAGGACGCGATAGTTCTCGGGGATGGACAGGAGGCGGCGCAGGGTGGCCTCGGCGTCGGCCGCGCAGGCCACGAAGTCGGCTCCACGGTGGGAGACCTCCAGGACGGACATTCCCGACCCGCCCCAGCTGGTGAGCTCGGAGGCGGCCTGCTCGAGGACGGGCAGGGGGAGTTGGGCAGGACCGGCGGAGAAATTGAAGACGCGCACGGAGTCATCATTGCCGCTTATGCGCGCGGCGGCAATCTCATCCCGCCTGGCGAGGAGGGCGCCGCGCATCCGCAAGGCCGCGTGACGACCCAGAACGGATCGGGGCGTTTTTCTCGACCGACGGCACCCACCGACGTCGGAGCATGGCGGAGCCAAGACGAACCGGCAGGCAGCCGCCACAGATTTTTCACGTAGTCCGGAAGCGGAGTTGCCACAGCGGCCCATTTCTGTCAACCATGCACATTGTCAGCGATAGCACAGGAAGTCTCGACTAACTGACCGGTAGGGTTAGCCTCATACCCAAATCCCTACCTACAAGTTTTCATGATCGATTCACAGAACGACGTCACTACCTCGGCAGCAGCGTCTTACTCCGATGCGTCGGCCGCGCAGGAATCGCGCGGTTCTGCTTCAGGTCGCCCGCGTCCGTTGAGCCGTCAGATGTTCGACCGGCTCCGCAGGGGCCGCAGGCCGCGGCTCGGCGCCCTCATCGTGGCGCTGGTCGCCGTCGTGTCCCTGGCCACCGGATTCCGGGCCTGCAACTGCAACCGGGCCTGGACCGAGGTCTCGGCAGGGGCCACGCCGCAGGCCAACCCGCTCAAGGGCATGATGCCCTTTGCGCCGTCGGACGCCTCCTACTCGCCGGGGCTGCCCGAGTCGGCCCCGCCCTACACGATGGAGTGGCTGACACTCCCGGCCAGCGACGTCGTCACCGGGCCAGGCACGTACTCGTGGGCCGCGCTGGAGGCGCACCTCAACGCCATCGCCTCGCGCGGGCACCAGGCGGTGCTGCGCTTCTACGTCGACTACCCCGGTCGCCCCACCGGCATACCGGCCTACCTGCTCACCTCCCATGCGGTCCTGACTCGCGAGTACACGTTCAACGGCAACGCGCCGGGCCAGTCCCTCGCCCCCGACTACAACTCCCCCGAGATGATGTCGATGCTCACCGGCTTCATTTCGGCCCTGGGTCAGCAGTACGACGGCGATCCGCGCCTGGCTTTCATCACCCACGGCCTCGTGGGCTTCTGGGGAGAGGGGCACACCTACCCGATGAACGGCAAGGTCTCCAAGGACAACCCCACCGGAGAGGACTGGATGCCGACGCCGGCGAACCAGAACACCCTGATCGACACTTGGGACAAAGCCTTCCAGGTGACGCCGACGATGGCCCGCTACCCGTCCGCGGAGACGGCCAAGCGCAGGATCGGCTACCACGACGATTCCTTCGGCTACGAGACCACGGGGGCCGCCGACTGGAACTTCCTGCCCCAGCTGAAGAAGGCGAAGGCGGACCAGGCCTGGCAGCAGTACCCGATCGGCGGCGAGGTCTACCCGAACATCCAGGAATGCTCGGTGCGCAACCCGGGCAATTGCATGACCCCAGGAGCCAACGGGGGCACAGTGGACATCAGCGCCTCCATCAAGGCCACGCACGCGAGCTGGCTGGTGGACAACTGGGCCTTCACGACGACGCTGAGCGGCACCGAGCACGAGCGGGCCGTGCAGATGTCCGCCGAGACCGGCTACGACCTGTCGGTGGCGCGCTGGCGCATGCACCACGGCAAGGTCGAGGTGCAGATCGCCAACAACGGGGTGGCCCCCTTCTACTACAACTGGAGCGTGGAGGCGGTGGCCGTCAACAGCCAGACCGGTGTGGAGGTCGGGCGCACCACGCTCAGTGGCGATCTGCGCAAGATCGAGGTCGGCAAGACCCAGACCTTTTCCGGCCAGCTCCCGGAGGACCCGGCGGGTGAGAATACGATCCTGGTGCGCGTGGTCAACCCACTGGAATCGGGCCAGCCACTGCGGTTCTCCAGCGCTGGCCAGGACCAGACGCTCCCCGGCTACCTGACCCTGGGCCGCACCCCCACCAAGTAGACCGGCACGGCGGGGCGGCGGGCGACCGTTCCGACGGCGCAGGGATCAGCGCTCCCGCATCGGGAACTGCGATTCCCCTCGAGAACGTACTTTTCCCGCAGACCACTGGGGTCTGCCCCCAGTCGTCTGCGGGATAACGCAGTTCTCGCGGAAGAAGTACGTTCTCGATCAACCCCGGCCGCCCCTGGCCAGTACAACCCCACCCTCGTGCAATAGGCATCCTGGGCCAGCGGGCCTGGCCCAGCACAGCGCAAGCCGCATGTCCGTGTCTGGACCCCCGCGTGCGCGGGGCTGACCAAACCTACTTAGCACATGTGCTAAGTACTATCCCTCTACCCCCGCGTGCGCGGGGCTGACGAATGGATAAATTAACGGTAGGGGCGGATTCACCCTCTACCCCCGCGTGCGCGGGGCTGACCCAGCCTCGCCGCCGACTTTCCCATGATCTCCGCCTCTACCCCCGCGTGCGCGGGGCTGACGGCTTCAGGTCCTCCAGGACCTCCTTAGCGTCCCCTCTACCCCCGCGTGAGCGGGGCTGACAACCGGACGCCTACCGGCAGCAGCCAGCCAACGCCTCAACCCCCGCGTGCGCGGGGCTGACGAGACCATCAGCTGCCCGATGCCCACGGTCCGGCCTCTACCCCCGCGTGCGCGGGGCTGACGAGGTTGGGGGTGGCCATGAGGGTCCAGGCGGCCCTCTACCCCCGCGTGCGCGGGGCTGGCATGCCGAAGGTCAAGATCGGCGACATGGCGGATCCTCTGCCCCCGCGTGCGCGGGGCTGACATCGAGATCGCGATCGGGGCCTCTGACGGTAAGCCTCTACCCCCGCCTGCGCGGGGCTGACTGGCTGACCTGCGATGTTAGTCGGCTCGGGGTCTCCTTGGGTTCACTGCCAAGGTGGTGGCCCCCAGGGGAACCATGAGAGCGCCGTCGAAGACAACCGGCCCGGGCACCACCGCGTCGAAGGCGACCGAGACGTGCCAGCGCCCGTTGTCCTCCTGCACATCAATGCCTCCGTCGCTTCGCGACTCGGAGTGCCGCTCAACCTCAACGAGTCCGCAGCCGAGCCCCGAGGCGCATTTCTTCAGCATGCGCATGATGCCTTCAGGATCCTCCGCCGTCGGCACAACGGTGGTCCATTGCGACAAAGGAGCCGTGGCGGCCCGCAGAACTCGCGGCAGGGAAGCCAATGTCCTGGTCTCGGCAAGTCTCGCCTCAACCACCCCCGTTCTCACCGCGAGTCCCACGCAGGGAGGCCGAGGCCCCCCGGCCACGAGTACCCCCCGCAGGACGGGCAGGTGGCGGCGGCCCAGCCCACCGATGAGTGGCAGCATCCAGCCCGCCCCTTCAAGGGAATCTCGCAGTTGCTCCATGACGAGAGCAGCGTCGGCGGCGTGAACCAGAACTGCACCTTCTCTCCCACCATGGGGCATTCGGTAGAGCGAGCATGAGCGCAGTAACTCCCGAGTATCAGGCGCCTCTCCGTCTCCTGGGCGCGCACCTACGAGCCGGTAGGGAGCGGTGGGTCGCACGCTCATATACGGGTGCGTTCCCGTCACGGTGCTGCGGCGCCGTTCCTCTTCTCGCGCATCCAAAGCGGCCAGGAGTCCTTCCGTTCCCACGCGCAACTGAATCCAGCCCAGCGGGTCCGGTTCCCAACGGGAATGGTGAGGCGGGGCCTCACCAGCGCCGTCGACGACGTCGAGCAGCACAGGCGAGGTCGGACGCCCGAGGTACTCCACGGATTGCGCCACCTTTTGCAGGACACCCAGATCAACCCGATCATCAGCGGCGAAGGTCCAACGCACGACGTCGCTCGGATCAGTACCGATCATCATGCCGCGCTCGGGATCTTTCGCCTGCTTCTCCAGGAGGCGGTCGTTTCGGTCGATGATCCCGGTCGGCGAACCGTTCTTGGCCGTCTTCACCTCATTGTTGACGGGAACCCACCGCCGGTAACCGATCTGACGCTCGCCAGCCGGAGGGGCGGTGATCCGTGGAGGAGGGTATCGAAAGAGAGCCTCGACCTCGGCGACGCCCTCTCCGAGGCCATGGGCGACGGACAGCATCGCAGCCAGTACCCGCGCTGGTGCCGGCGGCCATTCGGCGTGACCGTCCTCATCATGCGCATTGAACTCCCCGAGGGGAAACGAGGCCGTGATGGTCAGATCACTCATCACTGCGTCCATCAGTCTTGCGCCCATCGACGTCCAGGATGATCTTTCCCAGCGGGGAATTGTGGGTGATCGTGACGGTGGTGGCGCCGTTCCAACCGATCTCCTGGCCGAGGTCACGCACGAGGTCCACCAGCTCGTCGACCTCCGGCAGTGCGAGGGGCTCGGAGGGTGCTCCGTGCCTCTCGACCTTGGCCTCGAGGCCCGGTTCACGCAGACGCAGCTCCGCCCCTGCGCGCAAGTCCAGCCGTTCCTGAAGCAGTCGGTACAGCAGCAGGGTCAGGCTGACCACGAGCGCCCGTGCAGGCTCCGGGCGAGAGAAGGCGAATGTCCTCAACCCCGCGAGGGAGAAGAAGGCCTTCCCCACAATAGAGTCGTACGTTAAATCTGATGGAGCCTCAGCAACAGCAAGGGGAGGCAATGACCCAATTCCCAGAGCGGAAAGTTTTACTCCCCGAATCGTCGTTTTATTACTGGTTGCCGCGAAGAGTGGATCCGTTTTCCCAGCCATGCGACGGCGCTCAGACACACGGGTCGCAATAATCTCCGACGTGAACAGTCTGGCGGAACGCGACTCCGCAGGATCCATGACATAATAACCAAGAAATTCATCCCGCGTCGCATTCAGCTCACGAGCATCCTTGCCTCCACCTTTCTTCCCTCCCTTGTTAGCTTCGTCAACAGCCTTCTGGGAGCGCTTCGTCTGCGAGTGCCACCAGCCGAAGGGGATCGCCGTGGGGAACCCGACGAGCAGGGCGTCCGGCTGGGATCGTGTGGCATTTTGGATTCCCTCGAAATCAACACCCTTGCCGGTGAGCTCGTCTCGTATGAGCCTCCAGGTGGCGTCGGCCTGCCGGTGCGAGAGCTCCACGGAAGTGGTCAGCACCTCTCCTTCCTCATCGAGGAGGACCACCATGGGGAACCCCAGAACCTCGGCGAGAGTGGAGGTTCCTCCTCTGAAGCGACTGGCCAGAAGCGCCTCGCACCGCGAGGCCTGGGAGCCCCAACTATCAATCGTGGCCGCCTTCTTACCGTCGAAGGTTTCAAAGAATCCGACAACCTCCCCCTCCTGGCGGATCGTGCCCGCCGGCGGCGTCACCGTCATTCCCAACAATGATTCATATTCACTGGTCACGCTGATTCCAGCCACCGCATTATCATCCATGAGGGCACCGATGGTGGAGCGAAATTCCTGAGCCGTCGTCATAGTAATCTCCTTATCTACGTATCTATCATCATATTGGCTGAGCGCAGTTCACATCTGCGCAGTCACAGCACCAAGGGCATTCCGTAGCCGTAGGCCTTCCCTCTCCCGATTCCCTGACGGTAGGCGGATTCCCCGGCCTCACTGATATTGCTAATGGTGCCGGTGAGATCCCGGAGCATGAAGGAGCGTCCGCCTCGTCGGCCCACGAACCACCTGGGCGAGACCGTCAGCTCACTGACCCCCAGACCATGGCGCTCCAGCAGATCGGCGGCCCACCCGTGGGCTTCTTCGTCGAGGACGGCCCGGACACGGTTCTTTCCCGACTCGTCCGCATGGCGTTTCTCAGCCACCGCTCGAACAGTGAAGCGCTGACCGACGGCAAACCCTGACGGCGCCTCGATGGCCTGTGTTCCGGGCAGATCGAGATCGGCCCGGAATCTGATAACCAGGGAACCCTTTTGCCCGCCGTACTCGGTTGGTAGAGCCAGGCGGTACAGGACGCCGAGGTCTGCGCGAATCGATCGCGAAGCGCCTCTGAGATCCGGCAAGTACGACATGGCGAGGCGATGGACCGCATCAGGTGTTCCCAGGTCCGGTAGCGCCTGTGCCAGTGGAAGGACTGCAATCTGATCAGGCATGGGCTGTTGTCACCTCTTCCTCTCTCATGCCCCGGGGTGGGCGGGCGCGAACGATGTCACCTTGGACGTGGATCCGGTGCCACGAATGCGGGACGTCCACCGGTTCCACGGGAGTTCGGGCGGCGGGGACTCGTGCAGATCGATGATCGCCTCCATGGTGAGGGGAACCGGATGCAGCACCCAGGTGAGGGCCTTGGCCGCACGTTCTCGCGTCATTTCTCGCTGCTGCGGCTGGAGGAGCAGGTGCCCGCAGAAGGCCAGGAGATCCACGAGCGGGTACACATCGCACTCCTCGGATCCACTGGTAATACGCGGGGTCGCCTGGCTGGCGGAGAAGCGCAGCCCCGGCTTGGCCCGGGCAACGGCAAGGTCGCCGCGCACAAGTCGGTCAAGGTGTGCCGCCCCCGCAGCGACAGCGTCATCTGCAGTGGTCAGTGACTCGCCCATGAGTCCCCAGGTGTCCTGCACCGACTTGGCGGTATGGCTCCTGCCGCTGAGCAGGGTCAATGCTGAGGACCGGACCTGGAGATCCTGCGTCCTCGTCATCTTCGACTGGTCGGCCGACGTCGCGGACGTATCGAAGACGGCTACCGGCCCAGATGCGCTGAGGTCGCTCGTCTTTTCAGCGGCCTGCCAGCCGACATGTGACAGGACGTTGACCGCAGATCGCGTGGGCGTCGTCGTGGCGATGCCGCGTAAACCATGATCCCCGAGCTTCCAGGTTCGCTCCGCCAGGTTACGAGCGGCCACGTTCACCAGCTCATCCGTGTCCCCGCCATAGCCGACGACGGGGACTCCTTCCCCCTCAAAGCGGAGCGTCGCCCCCGGAAGAAGGGACGCCAGTCCCCAGGTCGCCAGGACGTAGGCGGCCCGATACCCCGGTAATGCAGTCAGGCGATACTCAGTAGAAGCGTCACGGCATCCAGCACTACTCATGGTTCTGCTCCAATTCTTGCGAAACGTCCCAGTCGGCCAGACGCAGGATCGTCTCGATCAGCGCCAGGGTGTAGGGGCCATAGCGATCATTGAGACGGTGGAAACGGCTTATAGCCTCCGCCCAGGAAGGGTCATTCGGGTTCTGATGCCGTGGAGTTGTTCCATGTTCGGGCAGGCACACCGGTCCTGGGCCTCGGAAGCGGCCGTGGTGGCTGAGAACCAGATGCATCACCAGATCAGGATCGTGCGCCGTCTGCTCAGCTCTCTCCAGCTGCTCCTCCAGGTAATCGGCTGAGGCCGCTTCGTGCCTCCAGCCGGAGGGCACGCCGGCCATGCGCATGGAGCGGTTCCAGTACCTGCGAGGCAGCCGGGACTTGCTCAGCGGCGTTCGACGCTTCCGCTGCCCCGGATCCTCCAGAAGGAGGAAACCGCTCTCATCCACCGCAGCCCCGAGGGCGGCCTGCATCCTGGGATCGGCCTTGCCATCGTCATGGTGGCGTCCGGCCGTGACGAGGTCCTCCACCAGGTTCTCCGGCAAACCGATAGCTCGGGCCCACTGTCCTGCACGCTCACCCACCTGGTCGCCGTGGCCGGACAGGGTGCGCTCATCGGCGTCATCCTCGGTGCTCGCGGGACGTTCGGTGGCGGCCTCCACGAGCCGCAGGCGCAGCCACGGGTGGCGACTGTCGGCGCCAATGACGTCGTCGTCGATCTGCCAGCCCGGTGGCACTGCGAGCAAGGCCGCCTCTTCCAGGAGGTCGGCGTACGGGTCGTCGGTTCGGACGTCGCCCCCGGACAGGTCCGTGAGGATGGCGGCCTGCCTCCAGCCCGGTCCCTGGTCCGTCCCCGTTGCAAGGGACACCAACTCCTTGGACACCTCCTCAGCCGTGGCACCGGGCATCACGTGCTGCCCGGAGTAGTCACGGCCGGCGCCTTCCAGCCCGTACGGGTTGCTGTCCTTACCCGGCGCCATGACGATGATCTGACCGGGAACCAGATCGGGCAGCGAGACCCCGGCCTCAAAGATGCGAGGCGTGTCCTCAGTCGTCGGGTCAATGATGACAAGGGCCTGCTTCTTCAGCGCCTGGCTCGACACATCCCGAGCATCGCTCAGCGGAACGCTCCAGGCCTCGGCTCGCAGGTCGGGCCGCCACCGCGTCAGGTCCTCCTGGAGGGCCTCAGGACTGACGCCGGCGAGGTCTCCCACACTCTTGCGGAAGACAATGAACGCGTCCGGTCGAGGGTCTGCCAGTCGCCGGATCCACGGATGGACGGGGGCGTCGTTGCGGGACCCCATGGTGCGCAGATAGGCGGCGAAGACATTGGGAGGGATGACGACCGGAACCTGGGTCGCATTCACCAGCTCCTCCCGCCCATCAACCTCATCGAGCCGCTTCACGACCTCACCGAGGGTGGTGGCGCCGTCGATCAGGTCGACGACGGCGTCAGCAGCACCGCCGTGAATCGGGTCCTTACTCGTGGTGGAATGAACGATGGCCACGCTGCCGTCGGAGCGGGCGCCAACCCGGTTGACTCGTCCCAGGCGCTGCACCAGGGAGCCGGCCTGACAGCTCTCCGTCAGGAGGTGGGTGAAGTCGAGGTCGGCACCAACCTCCAGAGTCGATGTGGCCACGACGACGGTGGCCTGAGCGTCCTGACGACCCTCGGCCCCCGTCCGATAAGGGGAGAGTCTCTTCACGGCGTCCTCGCTGCGACGAGCAGGCATCCCGCCGACCATGACGTCCAAGCGAGGAGCCTGATCTCCCAGATTCCGGATCTCCTTCTTCAACCCGGCAACTACCTTCTTGACGGTGTCCAAGGTGTTGCAAAAGACGACCAGCGACTCTCCCTGGCTCAGCTCCTTCATGCGGGTACATGCCTGCTCTGTGAGAGCGGCTGCCGCCTTGCCATTCACACAATGAACGTCCACCGAGACACCGTCACGATGCGCCCGACGCGCAGCCAGTTGCGGGTCCAGGCGGCACTCCTCCTCCCAGTCCAGGCTGAGACCGGGAGTTGGTTCCTGGTCGGATTCCCGGTGGAAGGTGGGAAGCGTCATGGGTGTCGCCGTCATCGGCATGATCTGCAGGCCCGGGACGCTGCCACCACAACGATCCTCGAGCCTGTTCTCCTCGCTGCGGAGCACGGACAAGGTGGTCAGGGCCTGCTCGGAGAGGTGCGCCTCGTCCAGGACCCAGAACGCATCCATCCCGGTCAGCGCCGCATCGATGCTGCGGCGGTAGGGCGAGAGCTGGTAGCCGCGGAACAGCAGACGGGACACGGTCATATCGAGTGTTCCCACGATGATGGCCGGGCGCGAGGGGTAGCGCGTGTGCTCCGTCAGGTCCCGATCAGCATCAGCGAGCCCGCCGCGCAGACGGCGCACCTCCAGTACGTCCGCCTCGGCAGGGATCGCAAAGGCGGATCGCAGTGCCTCAGCCGCCTGCTGCACCGCCGGCCGGCTGCCGGCGCCTTCCCCGATTGCCTTGCTGATCGTCTGCGCCGCCTCGAAGGAGTCGTCGACGACGGCGCGCCGGTCGACAACGAGATGCAGTCTCAAGGGGACCACTCGCCTCCGACGACGTCGGCTCGCCTGCTCGGCGTCCTGCGCCAGCGCGTACAGCCATCCGAGGAGAACTGCGAAGGTCTTGCCCATCCCGGTCGGCACGCTGAGGTGGGACGGAGGCTCTCCCGAGGCGAATCGCTCGGCCAGGCGCACCTGGTAGTCCCTGGGTTCGTGCCCAGTGATCTCGCGGAAGAAGTCTGTGAAGTCGAGGCGATTCACATCAACGCTCCTGAGAAGTTGGTTCTACCATAGATAAGTTCAACCCCCAGTCCCCTGGGGCAGCACCGCCGGTACTTCCGTGCGGACCATCGATAATCCGCTACCTCCACCAACTGTGGAGCCGATATATCTCTTGAGAGACACGGCGGTAATGAGACTCATCTTACACTCAGCGAGTCCCCTCTGTCACTGCCTGCTACTGCGTCGGGACCCCGAGGGGCACAACGATCGATGTCAGTCTTGACTAAACTGATCATTAATCCTTGACCAAATAGTCAATGAAGACACGACCGAACCGACTGTCCTCACCACGCCGAAGCCTCAGAGTTATCCACAGACCCACTCTTTCGGCTGTACGGCAGCACAAAGTGGCCCTTACGATCAATTCATGACCACCTACCGGCCGCGTCTCATGGACCAGCGCCTCCAGGAGCTGCTGCGGTCGGTCCCGGCGGTCAGCGTCGAGGGAGCCCGCGCCGTCGGGAAGACCCGCACCGCCAGAACCCACGGCACTACCTTCATCGCCGTTGACGATCCTGACGAACGCGCCCAGCTCACCGCCATCGGATCGCGCTTCACCGCACTTCCCAGCCCTCTCGTCATCGACGAGTGGCAGCGCATGCCAGAGCTGTGGGACCGGGTGCGTCGCGCCGTCGACGACGATCCTTCTCCCGGCCGTTTTCTGCTCACCGGGTCCTCCACGCCGTCCCAGGCGCCCACTCACACAGGCGCAGGACGGATCATCACTCTGCGGATGCGTCCCTTCAGCCTGGCCGAGCGCGCGATCGAGGTCCCGACGGTCTCAGTGGGGAAGCTGCTGGACAGCACGCTCGGCTCACAGGACCCTTCCGAGTTGGCCCCGATCGAGGGGTACACGCGCATCGCGATCGACCAATACGTCGATGAAATCTGCCGCTCCGGCTTCCCCGCCATCAGGGAGCAGCCACCTTTAGGACGCCAGGCCCAACTGGACGGATACATCGAGCAAACGCTTCGGCATGATCTGCCGGAAGCGACGGGCGGCAGGCGACGTTCACGATCCATGAGGGAGTGGCTGACAGCCTACGCCAGCGCGGTGGCCACGACGGCGAGCTTCACCTCCATCGCCGAGCTGGCGAACAGACCACTGAACACCGACATGAGCTTGGCGACGGCGCGCTCCTATCGGGACCATCTCAGCGGGATGTGGCTGCTGGACCCGGTTCCAGGCTGGAGTCCCAGCGAGAACGAGTTCTCCCGCAACAACCTGGCCGACAAGCACCAGCTGTGCGACCCGGCCCTGGCCGCCCGCCTTCTCGGATACGGTCCCTCCGAGGTGCTCGGCGTTGGCCACCCGATCCTCACCAGCCCCCGGGGCACTCCGCGCCGTCCTCGGGTACTCGGCTCGCTGTTCGAGTCCCTGGTGATTCAGAGTCTTCAGGTCTACGCCGAGTTCCTCAGCGCCCGGGTCTTCCACCTCCGGACCAAGGGCGGCCTCCAGGAGATCGACATCATCCTCGAGGGACCCCACCGCCAAGTCGTCGCCTTCGAGATCAAGGCAAGGGCCACCCCCAAGCCGGACGACACCAAGCACCTGCGCTGGCTGCGCAAGAAGATCGGGCCGAGGCTCGCGGATGCGGTCCTGGTGACCACAGGCCGCCTGGCGTACCGGGATGAGGACGGCATCGCCGTCGTACCGGCCGCTCTACTGGGGCCATGAGATCCTCCTACGCCTCAGCCCCGCCTCACAGCGGGTAAGCCGACGACGCCCCCTCGATGGCCTCGGTGAGGTCGATCTCGCGCTCGCCCAGCTTGAAGCGGTAGCGGTCCAGGATCTCCAGGGGCTCGTCCTCGGCGGCCAAGTAGGCGCGCACGGCCTCCTTCTCCTCCTCGTCGAGCCAGCTCATCCGATCCGACAAACACCGGTAGCGGCTGGCCTCGGCCACGTCGCGCAGCCACTGCATCTGGGCTTCGCTGAACGGAAAGCCCCGTATCGAGGCCTGCGGAGCACTTCACCACACTGTTTGATGAACTCCGGACCATCTACGACATCCACGCCCAGCACAGAGATCGAAACACAGCCCGCACCAGCACTTCGGGTGGAGATGATGTCCTTCTCATCGTCAAACTCACTGCTTGCCTCCGACATCAGCGGCACAGACTCCCTAGGTACTTGCCGCACCGCCCGCCGTTGGCAGCCCACACTCCCTGAAGGTCCGCCAAGGCGTCGTCGGAGTACCTGCGAGCCTAGCCCTGAGCTCCGGGTTGGGTGGGTCTCTTAGTGTGGTGGCAGTTCCTGCGGCGTTCCCTGGCCGGTGGTTCTGGCTTGGAGCAGGAGGGGGGCATCGTGGGGATCCGGATTCTCGACCAAGATTCACCAGGAGGTTGTCCCACGATGCCCCCTCACCAGTCTGCCGTCTCCGTCCTGATTCAGGATAGTCCTTGCCGACCCGGACCTGGCTCATGATGACGTCTTCCGTCGTCTGCTCCAGGCCGGTCTGCAGGACCTGATCGACGCCGAGGCCACCGCCGTGATCGGCGCGGGCCCCTATGAGCGCACCGAGGACCGGCGCACGCGCCGCAACGGTAAGCGCCCCAAGAAGCTGGCCACCACCGCCGGCGAGGTGGACCTGGCCATCCCCAAGCTGCGGCAGGGGTCCTTCTTCCCGTCCCTGCTCAGCCCCCGCAAGCGGGTCGACAAGGCCCTA
>NZ_JH470349.1:264848-270873 GCF_000239715.1 Actinomyces sp. oral taxon 849 str. F0330
GCCGGCATCCAGGCCGCTGTCAAGGCGATCCTGCCGGGCGCGGCCTGGCAGCGGTGTCGGGTCCACTTCGCCCGCAACATCACCTCCAGGCTCGGCTCGGCCCGCTCCAAGCCTGCGGGCGCCCTGATCTCCACGATCTTCGCCCAGACCAGCCAGGAGGCCGTCACCGCCCAGTACAAGCACGTCATCGACTCCCTGAAGGACGCCTTCCCCGAGATCGCCGACATGCTCGCCGACGCCGAGGCCGACCTGACCGCGTTTGCGGCCTTCCCCAGGGAGCACTGGCAAAAGATCTGGTCCAACAACCCCATCGAGCGCCTGGGCCGCGAGATCAAGCGCCGCGCCGACGTTGTCCAGGTCTTCCCCGACCGGGAGTCCGTCACCCGCCTGATCGGAGCCGTCCTGCTCGAACAGCACGAGGAATGGCAGTACGGCGAACGCCGCTACCTGTCCAAGACCTCCCTGCAACGCCTCACCCACATGCTCCACCACGACCAGCACCCCCGACCCGACCACCACACCACCACCCTCAACCCCTAACCCGATCTACACCACACCAAAAGACTTGACCGCCGGGTTTCCTCACAACCAGGTGGATGCTTGGCTGCGGCTACAAGGCGTCGGCACGCGCTGTCCCGGCTCCAGCCCATGACTGGGCAGACCTCTCCAAGGATCCGCCCCCTGCCCTTCTTCAACACCTTCGCGTACGCCTGGCGTACCTGCCTGTGATCTCACACTTGGGCCTGCACCAGCCTCCCCACTTCCCATGCCCACCACGGCCCACGGACTTCACAGGAAGTTCTCAGTTAAGCAGCGAGCCTAGTTCACAGGCATTCCTGATGAATCTCGTCGGTCGCTGGACAGATAGCCAACCGATTCATAGACTTAGAAACGGTTGATGGGCTTCGCACCTGTTGGCCAGGTTGATCGTTTGATCTACCACCCTTTGAAGAACCAGGTTGATGGACGGCGTGGGCCCGTAGGCAGGGAGTATGCGATGGTGCACGACAATGCGACAGTACATCGTCTTCCTTATTTTTTTGTATCCCATGGCTGACACGTAGTTATCAATCGTTATTCTTCTAAGGTGTAAGACCTACGCGTATCGCCTCACCGTGATTCACGGTGAGGCGATACTAAATTATCGACGAGCGACTGACAGCATTCTGCATCGTTCTCCTTTTCGAATAGAACCGTCTGGACATACATTTATGTAACCATTCCGACCTACTTCCCACGCCTCCCACCCATTGGATACAAGCATTTTTTTACTCCCTTCTTTCCCCCAACTCACGTCCCAATGCCAGCCGAGAGGGAGGGCGCACCCACAGATGTGCGCAGGCACCAACCCGTGACATGCACCGTTACCATCCCACAGTTTTCCGTCATCATCGAGCCACTGAATCCCTTTTCCCAAATATTTATATTTTTCCTTGAAAATACGACGAGCTTCTGGCGACTCCAACAAATACAGACGGCGCCGCGAGAACGCCGACATAGGTAGGCACCTAGGGTCATTTTTATTTAATGCAAGATCACCTCCAGGATGGTCGAACCAGAACATACAGTCTTTAATTACGCGCTCAAGATCAGATTCATCACTGACTATTCGAACACAGGCAGCATCACCTAAGTAGTCTTCGAGAGTGACCGACGTTCTCCTTGACCACTGATCAAAAAGATTGAGGAGGACTCGAGCACTACCAAACTGAATAATTGCAACTAATTTTCTGCGACTGGATTTCGAAAGTTCTTTCGCTAGCTTCGAATTGACTGTGAATAACTTTTCCTTTCCAGCTCGCCTTGGCTGAGTGTACCGACGTATTGCAGTAAGCAAATGATTCGAGGCCGCCTCCGCATCGATTCTCTTCCACATACCATTTGATAGCGCGTTTTTCTTTCCGACAAAATAAAGAGAGCGTTCAAGTTCAAGACTATTCGGGGCCTCACCTGAGGATAACCCCTGGTAGGCCCGATCAATTGCTAAGATGTCAGGATTCATTTGCGCAGACTCACAGAATAGTTATTCATTACTCCAGACCCGAGCTACGAGACCTGCAGGAATCATAATCATCGAGAGTTCCTGCTCAGTCGCCACATCGATTAAACTTCGTAATTTATCTCGAGCGAATGAGAGAGAACTGTTTTTCGTTTCTTTTCTGTCAGCGATAGGAGTGAGCATGTCTTTCGGAGGATCGATCGCGTTTTCCTCAAACCAGTGATTAAGAATATCGAATACCTTCGATTTAAGGTACTCATACCACTCGCCGCGAATCTCGCGTAGCAGATAGACATACCTATAATCATCGACCCATTTTTGTATCGAGCGTTCGGGATGCTGGTCCGCAAACTCCCTACGAAATCGACGCAAATCCTCCTCGGAGAGCTTTGGTAGGACCAGTCCTGTCGAGTCGCTCCGACATTGGGATACCACTCCTCGGTCCCAACAATGAGAAACTTCTGAGTCTTTATTCATGACAGCAGACCATAAATCTCCGCGAATTCTTTGCCCCCTATAAAGTCTTGCATAATCCCCATCGTCGACGATCTCTCGACGTGCATCATCGATAAGTTCAACAGTGGCTCCCAGTTCCCCCGTTTCAACTTTTAGATATGGCTGAAGTTGCGCCCAATGAACTATATTCTGATCCCCGATAATCTTATTTCGAACATCTCGATTAATCTGAATCATTCGATTATTGAGTACAGACATATTCATGCGCCACCATTCCTTCTTTCCTTTTCTTAACGCTTGAAGGAAGGCTTCACGCACGAGCACAGGGACGGTGTCTGGTTTCGAAAGCATAGGGACATTATAGCGAACTTAGCTCAACGTTTCATATAGAAGAGCATCTATGGAGAACAAGAAGGCGATCCTCGAGTATCACATAAGTTGAGTTAGCCCGATATTTCATCAACACCTTGAGCTGAGATAGACACGTCGTTACCAGTGTCGAGAGTATAACTACGCCACTAGGTTAGGATGGCTTACGCGTGTCATGCCGCACGGTAGGTGACTGTTTTAAGAGACAGAGGGCTGGTAATCAGTAGCGGCGAGAAAATTGGAATCCCGGCCACCGGACTAATCTAGTAGCACCCGGAAGCATGTGAGGCCTGAGGGAAAAGCTCAGTCCAGTGGTACAGGTGTCAGAGCCCCAGCTCAGGGAGCCGGCCATCGTGATCGCCGAAGACTCCCCGCCACCTACATGTCTGTAATCGGTCTCATCGATCGGGGAAAATAGCCGATCATCACATGGGTGTTGGAGCTGCAGCCCGGCCCCGGAGCCGGCTCAGCCCCGCCTCACAGCGGGTAAGCCGACGACGCCCCCTCGATGGCCTCGGTGAGGTCGATCTCGCGCTCGCCCAGCTTGAAGCGGTAGCGGTCCAGGATCTCCAGGGGCTCGTCCTCGGCGGCCAAGTAGGCGCGCACGGCCTCCTTCTCCTCCTCGTCGAGCCAGCTCATCCGATCCGACAAACACCGGTAGCGGCTGGCCTCGGCCACGTCGCGCAGCCACTGCATCTGGGTGTCGTCCAGGAGGTTGCGGCGGTGACGGAAGAAGACGACGTCGGGGTCGACCCCGATGACCCGCCCCAGCCAGAGCCGGTTGATGCCAGCGTGCAGAGCGTTGTAGGCCTTGGCGTCGGATAAGTCGTCGGAGGCGTAGTTCTCCCACATGGGGGCCACGTCCGGCCCCACCCGCACCGCGTCGAGCAGCCCGATGGAGGGCATGATGAGCGCCCCGGACCCTAGGAGGAAGGCCTCCTCCCCGGCGGCATCGCGCACGAGGCGCAGCCCGGTGCGATAGGCCTCCTCCCGGTCGATCTGCCGGTGCCGGTAACCGGGGACGGCGGCGGCGTTGATGAAGTCGAGCTTGAGGTAGTCGAAGCCCCACCGGTGGACGATCTTGGCGATGAGCTTGCGCACGTAGGTCTGGGCGGTGGGGTGGGTGGTGTCCAGCGCGTAGTAGTCGCCGCCCCAGTTGGAGCCGGCCACGGCCAGTCCGCCGTCGGCGTTGTGGACGAACATCTCCGGGTAGTCGCGCACCGCCCGGGAGCCGGGCAGGGCGATGAAGGGCGCCACCCACAGGCCCGGCTGCATACCGGCCTCGCGGATCCGGGTCGCGGCGGCCTCCATGCCGTCGCCGAAGCTCTCGCCCGCCTCCCAGTCGCCGACCGCGGCCTGCCAGCCGTCGTCGATCTGAAGCGTGGAGAAGCCCAGCTCGGCGACCTGCGGGACCTCGCGCTCGAGCGCCTCCTGCGAGATGCCCTCGTAGTAGGAGTACCAGGAGCACCACACGCTCTGCGGCGTGATCGGCCGGCTGCCCAGGGTCTCGCCGAGCTCGCGCGCGTAGCGGGCCATGACGGCGATGGCCGGACCGGGCAGGATCACCCAGCGGGCCGAATCGCCGGACTCGGTGAAGGCCTCCAGAACCGCGGTGTCGGCGCGCAGGCGCGGCGTGCGCCCATCCAGGCAGCCCACGAGCAGCGCCCCGGAGGCGTCCTCCAGGACCGCCATCCAAGCCGAGTGGTGGCGGGCCGGATCGTCCCAGGAGTCGTCGTCCGCGGTCCGACGCCGCTGCTGGTTCGCGATGCGCATCGGTGCCTCACTCAGGCGGCGCCAGCCCGACGGCGACCAGGAGTTCTGGCCGGTGCGGTAGAACTCGCCGTCGCGCATGTCGTGCAAGAGGGTCAGGTGCGAGGCCTCCACGTAGACCGCACCGGTGGCGCCGCCGGCCCCGTGCTGGGTGGTCACCGTGCCGTCGCAGGCCAGGGCGATACTGCGCCCGGTCAGGGTGATGTGGTGAATCATGCGCTCTCCTCAGCTCCTGCTTGTCCCGCCTGCGGGTCGGGTCCCCGTCGAGACACCAGCACCGCCCGGCTCGCACTGTACGTGGTGCCGACCGTCCAAACCGACATTTTCTTCAAAGATGACGCGGAGCCGCGTCGTTTATGAAGAAACCGTCGGTGAGTCCGGACCCCGCTGGCCGCGATGGAAGTAGGCCGCCAGGTCCGCGTCGAGCTCGGGCACGTCGTAGGGGACGGATCCCGAGCGCAGAGACCGGGTGGCCAGCACCCCGGCGGCGACCGCCTCGCGCGCGGAGACCGGTGAGGCATCGGTGACCCCGCCGTCGCGCACGAAGCGCAGGAACTCGTCGATGGCGAGCTGGTCGGCGCTGTCGTGCCCGGTGCCCTCCTCGGCGATGACGTACTCCTCGGTGGCGCGCTCGGCGTAGTGTTCCGTGCGCTCGGTCCACACCTTGACGACGTCGCCGGCGCTGTCGCCGAGGTTCTCGGCCCGGCCGCGGGTGCCGATGACCGTGTAGCTGCGCCAGTAGTCGGGGGTGAAGTGGCACTGCTGGTAGGAAGTCATGACCCCGTTACGCATGGTCATCATGAGCATGGAGTGGTCTTCGACGTCGATGACGGGGTTGAGGTCGCCAACCTCGTCGGCGGGCCAGTGGTCGAGGGTGAACCAGTCCTGCATGACGGTGCCGGCGCTCGTGCCCGGCTCCCGGCGCTCGGCGTCACCGTAGACCATGAGTCCGCCCATGCCGACGACGCGGGCCGGCTCGGAGGCGGCCAGCCAGCTCATGACGTCGATGTCGTGGGCGGCCTTCTGCAGCAGCAGACCGGTGACGTGGCGGCGCTCGGCGTGCCAGTCGCGGAAGTAGTAGTCGCCTCCGTTACCCACGAAGTGGCGGCACCAGATCGCCTTGAGCTCCCCGATCCGCCCGGAGTCGATGATCGACTTCAGCAGCCGCACCACCTCCATGTGGCGCATGTTGTGACCCACGTAGAGGCGGGTACCGGTGCGCCGGGCGGTGGCCAGGATGCGGTCGGCGCTCTCGATGGTGATGGCCAGGGGCTTCTCCAGGTAGACCGGGACGCCGGCCTCGAGGAAGAAGCCGGCCAGCTCCTCGTGCGTGTCATCGGGGGTGGTCAGGATGACGGCGTCGATGCCGCACTCCAGCAGGGCGCGGTGGTCGGCCACCACCGCCACGCCCTCGGGCAGGAGGCGCTCGGC
>NZ_JH470349.1:270918-301107 GCF_000239715.1 Actinomyces sp. oral taxon 849 str. F0330
CGCGAGCGCGGCCAGGTAGCAGCGGGCCCCGATGCCGACGACGCCGACTCGCAGTTCTCTTGATGCTTCAAGCACTCTCTCACCCTCAGCTCTTCTGACGGGCCGCCCACCAGGAGCGCAGCGCCTGCCGGGCCAGGTCCTCGCCGATCGGCCCCTTCTCCATGCGCAGATCCATGAGGAAGCGGTAGGCCTCGCCGACGATCGGCCCGGGGGGCACGTCGAGCTCGGCCATGATCTGGCCGCCGTCGAGGTCGGGGCGGATGGCGGCCAGCTCCTCGGCGGCGCGCAGGGCCTCGATGCGCTCTTCGAGGTCGTCGTAGGCGCGGTCCAGCATGGCGGCCTTGCGGCGGTTGCGGGTGGTGACGTCGGCACGGGTGAGCCGGTGGAGGCGTTCCAGGAGTTGGCCGGCGTCGGTGGCGTAGCGGCGCACGGCCGAGTCCGACCAGGCGGAGTCCGCATACCCGTGGAAGCGCAGGTGGAGCTCGACCAGGCGCGAGACGTCCTTGATGGTCTGCTTGTCGAAGCGCAGCGCCCGCAGGCGCTTGGCCGCCATCCGGGCGCCGACGTGATCGTGGCCGTGGAAGGTAACAGTGCCGTCGGGCAGGAAGCGGCGGGTGGCGGGCTTGCCGATGTCGTGGAGGATCGCGGCCAGGCGCAGGACCAGGTCGGGTCCGGGGACGGGCCCGTCGGGACCGGTCTCCAGGTCGATGGCCTGATCCAGAACGGTCAGGGTGTGCTCGTAGACGTCCTTGTGGCGCTTGTGCTCGTCGACAGTCTCGCGCAGGGCGCTCAGCTCGGGCAGGACGACGTCGGCCACGCCGGTGTGGACCAGCAGCTCCAGTCCGCGTCGGGGCTGGGGGCTGACCAGCAGGCGCTCGAGCTCGGCGCGCACGCGCTCGGCGGAGACGATTTCCAGGCGGGAGGCCATGTCCTCCATGGCCTTCATGACGTCCATCTCGACGTCGAAGCCGAGCTGGGCGGCGAAGCGGGCGGCCCGCATGATGCGCAGGGGGTCGTCGTCGAAGGACTGCTCGGCGCTGACGGGGGTGCGCAGCACGCCGGCGGTCAGGTCGGCCAGGCCGCCGCAGGGGTCGATGAGCTCGAGGTCGGGCAGGCGCAGTGCCATGGCGTTGACGGTGAAGTCGCGGCGGGTGAGGTCCCCGGCGAGGGTGTCGCCGTAGGTGACCCGGGGTTTGCGCGAGCCGACCTCGTAGGCCTCCGTGCGGTAGGTGGTGACCTCCACGATGGTGCTGCCCTTGCGCGCACCGATAGTGCCGAAGGCCCGGCCCATGTCCCAGGTGGTTTCGCCCCAGGCGGCCAGGATCCTCTCGGTCTGCTCGGGGCGGGCCGAGGTGGTCAGGTCCAGGTCGTGGGGGGCGACGCCGAGGAAGGCGTCCCTCACGGGCCCGCCGACAAGCGCGATCTCATGCCCGGCGCGCACGAAGGCGTGCCCCAGGGCGGCCAGGGCGGGGGGCAGCCCCTCGAGGGCCGCTCGGGCCCGCCGAGTCAGGCCGCGGTTCTCAGCGGAGTCCATGGGATCGGAGGGATCGGGGTGCGCAGTCATCGGCCCAAGCCTGCCATGAACCCCGCCCGGCGCGCCGTCGTCGACAGCATCGTCGGCACCGTCGTGAGGACCGTCTCGCGTATTTCACACATGCCGCGCCCACGGGTGGTGCGGCTGTGTGCGACGACGTACTCGGCCAGAGACATCCGGCGGCCTCGACGCCCTAGAGTGTCCCTATGCCCTCGCCACGCACTCGCACACCCCGCGCCGGAAACCCGGCTCATCGGGCGAGTGCGCGCGCTTTGCCGATCGTCAACGAGACCAGTGCCGGAGGCCTGGTCGTCGACGTTCAGAACGGGCAGGCCTTCACGGCGGTCATCGCCCGGCGCAACCGGGGCGGCCGGTTGGAGTGGTGCCTGCCCAAAGGGCACCTGGAGGGCGCCGAGACACCCGAGCAGGCCGCGGTCCGCGAGATCATGGAGGAGACCGGGATCACCGGCCGGGTGCTTCTGCACCTGGCGACGATCGACTACTGGTTCGCCGGTCAGGAGCACCGCGTCCACAAGGTGGTTCATCACTTTCTGCTGGAGGCGGTCAGCGGGACCCTGACCACGGAGAACGATCCGGACCACGAGGCCGAGGACGTCGAGTGGGTCGCCCTGGACGACGTCTCCCACCGTCTGGCCTATCCCAACGAGCGCCGTATCGTGGCCGCGGCCTGGGACATCCTGGTGGGGGACGGATGACCTGCGCCACCAATCTGTGCGCAAAGGCGGTCACCACGCTGGGCTCCGGGCTGCGGAGCAGGACGATGGTGACCATCGCCGCCCTGCTGGGCGTGGTAGGCCTGGTGGCGTGGCCGCTGATAGCCCTGCCGGCAGCGTGGGCGGACTCTGCTCCGGCCAGTGCCCCGGGCGCTGGACCCGCCGGGATCTCTGCCGACATCGCACCCGGAGCGCCGACGAAGCCGTCGATCTCACCGTCGGCCCCGGCGGAGAAGACCCTGAAGACCGGGCCCTCGGACCAGAGCGCCGAGGACTCGCAGACCCCGCGCACCAAGGTGGTCGCCGACCAGGTGACCTTGAGTATCGATGCCCTGACCCCCGAAGTGCTGCACAGCGACCAGGACCTGGTGCTGAGCGGCACCATCACCAACGGAACCGGCCAGGTCGTCACCGGGGTGGATCTGGTAACGCGAGTACAGCGATCCACGGAGGTGACGAGCCTGGGGCTGACCAAATGGCTGAACGGGACCGACGAGTCGGGGCTGTCGGATCCGTTGACGGTCCCATTGGGGCACGACCTCCAGCCGGGCGAGATCACCCAGTTCTCCATCACCGTTCCGGCCGACGAGCTGCCGCTGACCAGCGCCGACCAGTGGGGGCCGCGCGGCATCGCCGTCAAGCTGGAGTCCCAGGGCGGCTCCCTTGCCCAGGACCGCAGCATCCTCGTGTGGGACAACGGCGCCTCCATCGCCCCGGTACGCCTGACCGCCTTCATCCCGGTGACCGCCTCCGCACAGGAGACGGCAGTTCTGGCCGGTCCGCGTAACCAGGAGCGCAAGGAGGCCCTCACTCGTATCCACAGCCGGGTCCTCGGCCTGCTGGGCATGGCCGGCGACGGCGTCGTCGTGGCCGTCGACCCTGCGCTCGTCGAGGCCCTGGGCGTGACCTCGGCCAGCCTAGAGGAGGCCGCCCGTAACGGCGGTTCCCGGCCTTCGGCGTCCGAGGGTGCCCCTCAGGCACCTCAGGGTGGCGACTCATCATCGCCGTCCACGGCGGAGCCCTCGGCGAATGCCGGTCCATCGCCGAAATCCTCAGCGCCGCCCTCGCCCTCGGCGAGCGCGACCGCGACATCGCCGCCGACCAAGACCCCCGACGACGTCACCCAACTCTCCGCCGCCCTTGTGCGGGCCATCGGCACGGGCAGTCTCGTGGCCCTTCCGTGGGGCGACTCCGATACCGCAGCACTGGCCCATCTGCAGCAGACGAGTCTCATCGAGACCGCCACGCAGCGCACCCGGGAGTCGGCCATCGTCAAGGCGGGGGCGCCGGCCTCACTGGCCTGGCCGGCCTCCAGCATCACGGACTCCGCCACGGTCGACGTGCTGCCGCAATCGACATCCACCATCATCGCCTCACCGACCTCTTTGCCGGTGGCCGATGAGCTCACCTACACCCCCTCCGGACTCGGTGCGCTCGGGGACCGCGCGGTCCTGCTCCCCGAGCAGTCCCTATCCGAGGCACTCGCCAGTAGGACACCCGAGGTCGGCACCGCCGACCAGGCTCAACAGGCCGCCCCATCTACCCAGACTCCTCAGGCCGCGGAGCTCGATACCCGCCAGTTGCTGCGCGGCGACAGCGCGATCCTGACCCGTCAGGCCCCGGCGCTCGAGCGCGACATCGTCGTGGCGATGCCCCGTCAAGCGGCCTCCAGCGCGGACCCCACCGCTCTGCAAGAGCGCGTGGACGCCCTGCACTCCACCTCTTGGGCCCAGCCCCAGTCCTTGAGCGCCCTCGAGGAGCACGCCCGGGCGGAGGTCGAGGCAGTCGATGAGGGGACCTCGGGGATCGAGCGCTCCGAGCCGCCGGACAGGGTGACCGACAACGACGAGCTGCCCACGGCGACCCTCGCCGCGGCCGCCGGCACGGCCAGCACCCTGCAATCGGTGTCCTCGGTGCTCTCCGACCCGGCTGCGCTGCTGGGCGACTACACGGATCTGGAGGCCGTCGTCTCCTCGGCGTCCTGGCGGGCTGACTCCGCCACCCGTGACGCTCAAATTCCGACCGCCGAGGCGGCCGGAGCAGGCGTCACATCCTCGCTGGCCGCGGTTCCGTCGTCGACCATCAACCTCATCAGCTCCGAGGCCCAGCTGCCGGTGCGGATCACCTCGTCCCTGGACCAGAACGTCACCGTCCAGGTCTACCTGGTCTCGGACAACAAGCGCCTTCAGGTCCCACGCACCACGACCGTGACCGTTCCCGCGCACCAGCAGGCCAAGGTCACGGTGCCGATCCAAGCCGTCGGCTCGGGCGACGTGGGCCTGACGGTCCAGGTGCTCGCCGCAGACGGCACCACCGTGGGCACGCCCACCACCGTCCACATGAGAGTCCGTGCCGACTGGGAGAGCCGGGGCACCGGCATCATCGTCGGCATCCTTGTCTCCATCGTGGTGATCGGTACTGTGAGGACAGTACGACGAGGCCGCCGCACCGCGGTGACCCCGGCAGCACAGGAGACGGCATGAGCATGATCAAGCACGCACGGGCCAGGCGCTCCTCCTCCCGGGGGCGCAGCCAGGCGTCGCTGGCGCGATCCTCGGCCATCATGGCCTCGGGAACCCTGGTCTCCCGCATCCTGGGCATGGTGCGCAACGCCCTCATCGTGATGGCGCTCGGCGCCACCGGCTCGGGGGCCGCCGACGCCTTCAACACGGCGAATAACCTGCCCACCTACCTGTACAACATGATGATCGGCGGGATCCTCAACGCGATCCTGGTACCACAGATCGTTCAGGCGCTGCGACGGCGCAACGGCGAGGAGGTCGTCAACCGGCTCCTGACCGCTGCGGCCACGCTCATGCTGGTGGTCACCTGCATCGCTACCGCGGCCGCACCCCTCATCTTCGCCATCAATGCCAACTCCTTGGCCCAGGGGCAGTGGAGCACGCTGTCCTTCGCCTTCGCGTTCTGGTTCATGCCGCAGGTCTTCTTCTACGGTCTGTACGCGCTATGGGGACAGGTTCTCAACGCACGCTCGAGCTTCGGGCCCTATATGTGGTCCCCGGTGCTCAACAACATCATCTCGATCGCCTCGATCCTGGCCTACCTCCATATCTACGGCCGGTACACCACAGGCCAAGGACCTGAGGTCTGGGACGTTTCCCGGATCACGCTTATCGGGGCGACAACAACCCTGGGTATCGCCGTTCAGGCCTTGATTCTCTACATCCCTCTGGTGCGCTCCGGATTCCGGCCGCGCATTATCTTCGGGGTGCGGGGCCTGGGGCTGGGCAAGACCGTCAAGGTGGCCCTGTGGGCGCTGGCCGGAGTGGGCGTGGCCAGCCTGAGCAACTGGATCACCTCCAACCTGGGCTCCTACGCGGTCACGGCCTCCGAGCAGCCCGAGTACGCAGACGTCATCGTGCCCTCGACCACCATGTGGCTCAACGGCTATCTCATCTACATGCTGCCGCAGTCCCTGGTGGTCACCTCCATCATCACCGCCCTGTTCACCCGTATGAGTGAGAAGGCAGCGGCCGGGGACGCCGCCGGAGTGCGTGAGGATCTCTCCCTGGGACTGCGCTCGGCGGGTGTCTTCACCGTGCTGGCCACGGCGGGCATCTGCGTCCTGGCCGTCCCGGCCCTCCAGCTCTTCACGCCGTCAATCACCCTGCCCGAAGCCCAGGCCAGTGCCCCCATGCTCATCGCCCTGGCGCTGGGCATCGTCCCGCAGGGCGTCTGGTTCGGGACCCAGCGGGTCATGCTGGCCTATTCCGACACCAAGCGGCTACTCCTGGCCGACGTCGTCGTCGGCGTCATCCCGGTGGTCCTGTGCATCATGGCCTACCTCATGGCCCCGGCCAACCACTGGATGACCTGGGCGGGAGCGGCCAACACGATCAGCCAGATCGGGGGCTGCGCGGTGGTCATCCCCATGATGCGCTCCCACCTGCCCAGCCTCGATGGCCGTAAGATCATCACCACCCACTTGCGTCTGGTCATGGCGGTGGCGCCCGCGGTCGCCGCCGGGATCGTCCTCAATCTGCTCATGGGCGATGTCGATGGAGACTCCTCCTTGGGCAAGATGCTCGCGGCCTTCGGACACATCGCCATCGTCGCGGCCGTCATGTCGATCATCTACCTGCTCATGGGGCGCGTGGTGGGGATCGGGGAGATCGCCGTCGCCTTCCGGCCCTTCTCACGGATCCTGTCCGCGATCGGTCACCGTCTGCCCGGTGCGCCCGGGAGAGTGGTCCTGGCGATCGCGGCCTGGTTGTCGCCGCCGGAGCCAACGACGCACGCCACCGCCCAGATGCCCGCAACTCAGGCCGCGCCGCCTCCTCCTCCGCCGCCGGCACGGTCCACTGCCGCCCAGTCAGATTTTTCGACGGGTCCGGCCGCATATGGTGCTGTTGGCTACACCTCCGGCTCCGCCCAGGCGGCCACACCCGCACCGCCGCCCCCCTCGCAGGCGCAGACCAACCCCTGGGGACAGCCGGGTCAAATGGGTCGGCAGCCCGCTGGCGGTTGGCCGTCACAGGCACCTGCGGGTTACGCCCAGGACGGACAGCCGGCCTACCCGCTCGCGCCCCGACCACCGGCACCCTCGCAGGCAGCGGCCCCACCGCCGCCCACGAGCGCCGACTACGCGGCCGACGCTTCCCGCCGTTCCCAGACTCCCGGACGCTTCCCGGGCAACACTCCCGGAAGTATCCCGCCCTCGCTGCCCGCCAGCATTCCCCCTTCCCGGGTGGCCACAGGACGGTCCGCCGCCCACCCTCCCCATGCCTCTGCCCACACGAGCCACATCACCCCGGTTCGGAGCCCTCAGACGGTTACGATGGGATCAACCGGTTCAGATGGACAACCATCTCAAGGAAGGAGACGCATGTCGGAGGCGACGCCGATCGGCAGTGGTCGCTACGGGCTCCTGGGAACGCTGTCCACCACGCTGCCGCGTATTGTCAGGCACCGTGGCGTTGACACGATCCTGGATCGAGACGTCACGATCCTGGTTCTCACCGATGCGACGCTTCACCGCGACAACGTCCTGGAGTCGGCCAGTAGAGCGGTGCTGGTCGAGGATCAGCGCCTCCAGCTGGTCTACGACGTCGAGCGCGCCGAGCCCTCGGTCATCGTCACCGAGCCGCTGACCGGACGCACGTTCTCCTCTCTGGTCTCCCGGGGCATGCTTCCCGCGCAGGCGCGCTCGATCATCGGCGAGACAGCCCAGGCGCTCGACGCCGGTGCTCGTAGGGGCCTGCATCACCTCAATCTGTCTCCCGAGTCCATCCGCGTTCTTCCCGATGGCAGGATCAAAGTCAGCGGTCTGGGGATCGAGGCCGCCGCGCTGAACCTGGAGAGTCGGGTGGCAGGCCATGACCCGTCGGCCGCCGACCGCGCCGATGCCCGCGCGCTGGTGGAGATCCTCTACTACGGCCTGACCGGCCGGTGGCCGGGCAAGCGCCCCGGTATTCCCTCCGCACCCCGTCTGGGCGGCGTCCCGGTCAAGCCCTCCACGCTCGTGCCAGGGATCGACCCGATCCTGGACGAGTTGTGTGAACGCACCTGGAGCAGCCAACCACCGATCTCCGCAGCCGAGGTGGCCCGTTCGCTGGGCACCTGGGACCCTGTGGTCGGCTACCACGAATCGGGCTCGATGCCGATTCCCGCAGCCTCGCAGCGTCCATCGCCGTCGGCTGGTGTTCCTGGCAGCGCTGTAAATGCCGGTGCCACCGCCGGAGCCGCAGGAGCCGGGGTCGCCAACGCGGCACGTGGAGTTCTGGATCGGCTGCGGCGCAGCGGTGCCGGCAAGGGGGCCACGGTCGCCCCGACGGCGAACCCGTCAGCGACTGCACCCGTTCAGCCCGGCCAGGCGCCGTCGCTGCCAGCTGGCGCCGATGCGCCTGCGGACGCCACCGCAGTCATCGAGACCTCCTCTGTCAGTGCAGGCGCGACCGCACCACCCGCAGCCGCATTCGACCCGCAGCACTCCGGATCTCCGGCGGCGCAGGAGCATCCGGCCGACGACACCTACGTCCAGGTCACCGGGCCCGCGAACCCGATCCCGAACGTCCTGTCGACCGCCTCCGAGACCGTCCCCGGACCCGCACCGGTTCCGGCCGAGCCCTTTACCGGTAGCTTCCCGGCCTTCGAGGATGACGACGAGGAGGAGATCGACCCCGAGGCGGCCCGCCGGGAACAGCGCACCACCGGCAGCGTCCTGGTCACGCTCGTCCTCATCGTTCTGGTCTCGCTGGGAGCGGCCAGCTACATCGTGTATCAGACAATCGGCATCCCCTTCGCGGACAAGGACCGCGCGGCCGCGGATACCGTTCCCTCGACCAGTTCCCAGAACGCCGGCGGTGGCGGGCAGCAATCTGCGCCCGCCACCGAGGCACCTGCAGTCCCACCCGAGATCGCCAGCGTGAGCGTTGTCAACAACCCGAGCTCCCAGGCTGCCAACAACCAGAAGTACCTCAATGACGGAGACACCAGTCGTCCCTGGTTCTCCCACAACACCAGCAACCCGGAGCTGGCACAGCCGATCGATATCGAGATCAAGCTCAAGTCTTCCGCCAAGGTCTCGCAGATCGACCTCCAAGGCACCAATGAGGGCGGGCAGGTCGAGGTCCGCGCCACGGACATCAACAACGCCGGTGGCGGCACGCTACTCGCCCAGGGCCCCTTCACCGCGGGAAACACCACCTTCACGATCGACAAGCCCCAAGAGGTCGACACCATCGTCGTGCGGGTGACCCAGCTTCCCAAGAACAATGTGGCCGATGAGTTCCCCTACAAAGCCACCGTGACAGAGGTTACAGTCAAATAAGCTTAGTCATGGGAACAAGCTTAATTGATTACTAGTTGCACTGGGTGTCCGCGTAACGCGGCCATCGCCCGCCTGTCAGGAGAGTCATGATTCACGACGTTGTCATTGTCGGATCCGGCCCCGCCGGCTACACGGCAGCCATCTATGCGGCCCGCGCCCAGCTCCGCCCAGTCATCCTGGCCGGTTCAGTGACCGCGGGCGGCGCCCTGATGAACACCACCGAGGTGGAGAACTACCCCGGCTTCATCGAGGGAATCATGGGCCCCGAACTCATGAACCAGATGCAGGAGCAGGCCGAGCGCTTCGGCGCCGAGGTCCGCTACGAGGACGTCACCGATCTCGAACTGGAGGGCGGCATCAAGCGCGTCACCACCTCCGACGGCGTCTACGAAACTCGCAGCGTCATCATCTCCACCGGTTCGGAGTACCGGCACCTGGGCATCGATGGGGAGGAGCGCCTCTCCGGTCACGGCGTGTCCTACTGCGCCACCTGCGACGGGTTCTTCTTCAAGGACCAGGACATCGTGGTCGTCGGCGGTGGGGACTCGGCGATGGAGGAGGCCACCTTCCTGACCCGCTTCGCCCGCTCCGTCACCGTGGTCCACCGCCGCGACGAGTTGCGAGCCTCCGCCGTCATGGCCAAGCGCGCCCAGGAGGATCCGAAGATCTCCTTCGCCTGGAATTCGCGCGTCGTCGAGCTCCACGGCGAGGACTCGCTGACCGGCCTCACCCTGGAGGACACCGTTACCGGCGAGCGCCGCCAGCTCGAGGCCACCGGCCTGTTCGTCGCCATCGGCCAGATTCCGCGTAGCGAGCTCGTCTCCAAAGTGCTTGAGCTCGACGAGGCCGGCTACATCAAGGTCGAGGCCCCCTCGCAGCGCACCCGCATCCCCGGGGTCTTCGCCTGCGGCGACGTCGCTGACCCCACCTATCAGCAGGCGATCACGGCAGCGGGGTCCGGTTGCCGCGCCGCCCTGGACGCCGAGCATTACCTGACCACTCTGCAGGCCTGACCCGACGCCGCGCACTTTAGCTCAACGGACGGCGCCGTCGAAGCTCCTGCTGTCCGTCTATCCCGACTCACCCATCCACAACGTCCGAGGAGAAAACCATGTCCGAGGCTCTCGCCGTCACCGACGCCACCTTCGAGGAGGAAGTCCTCAAGTCCGACGTCCCCGTCGTCATCGACTTCTGGGCCGAATGGTGCGGCCCCTGCCGCCAGATGGCGCCGATCGTGGACGAGGTCGCCGCCGATTTCGGTGACAAGGTCAAGTTTGTCAAGGTGGACGTAGACGCCAACCCGGCCACCGCCCGCTCCTACGGCGTGCGTTCCATTCCGACTTTCGCGGTGATGCGCGACGGCGAGGTCTTCCACCAGTTCAGCGGCTCGCGCCCCAAGGCCTCCTTCAAGTCGGAGGTGGAGAAGGTCCTGGCCTGACGCCGAACTCCCGCCAACCGCCGCCTGCCGACTCGACGCCGGTCCTGTCCAATCATCCTTCTCGGGGCGATGGACGGGGCCGGCGTCGTCTACGAGAGATCTGATGACGTGTCTCGTCGTAGGCGGGGCTCGTCTGTCGTCCGCGGTCTCCGCCCCGTAGAATCGCTCCGGAATCGCGGCGGTTTCACGGCGCGCGACACGGCAAGAAGGCAGCACATGCAGCACACCCAGTACATCTCGACCCGCGGCCGAATGGCACCGGCCGGGTTCATGGACGTTCTCCTGGCGGGCCTGGCGCCCGACGGCGGCCTGGCGGTCCCGGACCGGTTGGAGTCTCTCACCGCGGATCGGCTGGAGAACTGGCGACCGCTGGGATACGCAGATCTGGCCACCGAGATCATCGGACTGTTCGCCACCGATGTTCCACGTGACGACCTGGCCGCACTGACCCGGGCCGCCTACGGCGAGCCCCGGTTCCCGCAGCCCGTCGTCCCAGTGACCGCTCTCGGCGACGTCGCCGACGGTTTGGTCCTCGTGGGTCTATCCGAGGGGCCGACGATGGCCTTCAAGGACCTGGCCATGCAGTTTTTGGGGCAGGCGATTCCCTATGTGCTGGCCAAGCAAGGCAGGGTCCTCAACATCCTGGGGGCCACCTCCGGAGACACAGGTTCGGCGGCCGAGCACGCCTTCCGGGGTCAGGAGGGCGTCAGCGTCTTCATGCTCTCGCCGGCTGGCCGCATGAGCCCGGTGCAGCGGGCCCAGATGTACACCCTCCAGGACGCCAACATTCATAACATCGCAGTAAGGGGCGTTTTCGACGACTGTCAGGCGCTGGTCAAGGCCCTGAGCAATGACGCGGATTTCAAAGAGGCTCACCACCTCGGGGCCGTCAACTCCATCAATATCGGCCGGATCGCCGCGCAGGCCGTCTACTACGTCTGGTCCTGGCTACGAGTGACCGACGCAGTGGAGGAGGGGGCACGCGCCGGCTACCGCGTGGACGTGTGCGTCCCCTCAGGCAACTTCGGCAACATCTACGCCGGGTTCCTGGCCCAGTCCATGGGCGTACCGATCCGCCGACTCATCCTGGCCACCAATGAGAACAACGTCCTCGAGGAGTTCTTCACCACCGGCATCTATCGACCGCGCTCGGCGACGGACACGCTGGCCACCTCCAGCCCATCGATGGACATCTCGAAGGCCTCCAATCTGGAGCGCTTCATCTGGGCGCTGCTGGGGCCAGAGGCCTTCGTACAGCACTGGGCGGAGCTGGAGGCCACCGGCACTCTCGATCTGCGCGATCAGCTCTCACGCCTGGGAGAGGAGTTGGGTTTCGTGGCAGGAAGGTCGTCGCACGCGGATCGGCTGGAAGCCATCCGCACCGTCAAGGAACGCTCCGGCCGTCTCATCGACCCGCACACGGCCGACGGCATCACGGTGGCACTGCGCACCATGGAACCCGGTTTTCCAACCCTCGTCATGGAAACGGCCAAGGCCGCGAAGTTCCCGCAGACCGTGGCCGAGGCACTCGGGAAGGATCCGGAAACCCCCGACATCATCGCAGACCTGCTCACTCGGCCTCAGAAGGTGGAGACGATCGACAATGAGGAGGCCCCCTTGCGCGCTCTCATCGAGGAGCGGGCTCTGACCTCCTGAACCGGGATCGATCCCCCTTGGGGCGCCGCACCTGACGGCACCGCGCCGTGCATCGCTTCGGTGATGCACGGCGCGTCCTCATCCGCTGCCGTCGTCTCATGAGAAGCCGGTTCGGGCTCTCCTTGTTTCACGTGAAACACTGCGGATTACTCCCGGCCTGACCGTGTCCTGCCCGATGGCTCAGCGTGGCAGACTTGGGCTTACGGACGCAGTCATAGCGACCAAGGAAGGACCGCAGGTGAGTGAGGACAACAACCAGGTGAAGGGGAACCGGCTCGATCCGTGGCTGGACAGCTATGCCGCGCGAGCTCATGGTCTGCGCGCTTCGGAGACGCGCTCGCTGTTCGCCGTCGCCTCGCGTCCGGAGGTGGTGTCGTTAGCCGGGGGGATGCCGAATCTCAAGGACCTCCCGCTGGAGCGATTGGCCGAGGCCACAGCTGAGATGATCCGCAAGGATGGCGGCAGGGCGCTGCAGTACGGCAACGGTCAGGGACTGCCGCGGCTGCGGGAGCAGATCACCGAGGTCATGGCCATAGAAGGGATCGAGGCCTATCCGGAGGATGTCATCGTCACCACCGGGTCCCAGCAGGCGGTCGACATTATCACTGAGCTCTTCGTCGATCCCGGCGACGTCGTCCTGGCCGAAGCCCCCACCTACGTCGGTTCGCTGTCGATTTTCTCGACCTACCAGGCCGATGTGCAGCAGGTGTCCATTGACGCAGACGGAGTCATTCCCGAGGCCCTGGAGGAGACGATCGTCCGGCTTGAGCGCGAGGGGCGTCGTATCAAGTTCTTCTACTGCCTGCCCAACTTCCACAATCCTGCCGGAGTGACGCTCACGGAGGAGCGCCGTTCGCAGGTCATCGAAATCTGTCGGAGCCACCATATCCTCATCGTGGAGGACAATCCTTACGGCCTGCTTGGTTTCGAGGGTCAGACCTACACGGCCCTCAAGACCCTCGCGCCCGACGACGTCGTCTACCTCGGCTCCTTCTCCAAGATCTTCGCTCCCGGTTATCGTGTGGGCTGGGCGGTGGCCCCACCGGCGGTACGGGAGAAGATGAAGCTGGCCTCGGAGGCCGCGATCCTGTGCCCGTCCTCGGTGGGGCAGTACTCGATCTCGATGTACCTGGACCAATTCGATTGGAAGCAGCAGATCCGAGAGTTCCGGACGATGTATCGAGGGCGCCGCGACGCCATGGTGGCGGCGTTGGAGGAGTTCCTGCCGATGTGCCGGTGGAACGTCCCCGATGGTGGTTTCTACGTGTGGGTGGGGCTTCCCAAGGGTCTCGACGCCAAGGACATGCTGCCACGTGCAGTGACCAGCCTAGTCGCCTACGTCTCGGGGACGGCCTTCTACGCCGGCGGTAGGGCGGGGCAGGACCATTTGAGGCTTTCCTTCTGCTATCCCGAGCCCGTTGAGATCCGCGAGGGTGTGCGGCGACTGTCCGGCGTCGTGACCCGCGATCTTGAGCTGTTGGACCTGTTCGGTCCGACCAGCAGCCACCGTCCGTCCGAGGGCGTTCATGCGCCTGCTCCCGACCAGATCTGAGGTTGACGATGAATCAGTCCCCACTCCGTATCGCTGTTCTTGCCGGTGGATTGAGCCACGAGCGCGATATCTCACTGCGGTCGGGCCATCGTGTCGCCCAGGTTCTCAAACACCTGGGCCACACCGTCCTCGTCCTGGACATCGACGCACGCGCCATCGGGTCGCTCAAGACCTTCGGACCCGACGTCGTCTGGCCCTTGGTGCACGGTGGCCCCGGGGAGGACGGTGGACTGCAGAACGTGCTCATCGCCCTGGGATTGCCGTACGTGGGTACTCACTCCGACGGCTGTCAGCGGGCGTCCTTCAAACCAACAGCCAAAGCAAGTGTTCGCACCGGAGGAGTGATTACTCCTGACTCATTGACTCTTCCACATTCCTACTTCAGTCAGCTGGGAGCGCAGGAAGTGCTGACCGTCGTCGCGGGTCACCTGGGTCTTCCTGTCGTGGTGAAACCTCATCAAGGGGGCTCGGGACTCGGCGTGTCCTACGCGTCGACGGCGGACGAACTGAGGTCGGCCATGGTCGCATGCTTCGCCTATGACGAGCGAGCACTCATTGAACGCTACGTCCCCGGCACGGAGCTTGCTGTTTCGGTCGTGGACACGGGAGAGGGGCCACGTGCGCTTCCCCCCGTCGAGGTCGTGACCGATGGCCAGTATGACTTTGATGCCCGATACAACCCGGGACGCTCTGAATACTTCGTTCCCGCACGTCTGGATGACTCTGTCATCGACATGGTCAAGGACACTGCTATCACCGTCCACAAGACGCTTGGGCTCGGAAACCTCTCTCGAACCGATCTGATTCTCGACGAAGCGGGCTCGCCCTGGTTCATCGACGTCAATGTCATTCCAGGAATGACCGAAACATCCCTGCTACCAATTGCTGCGAAGGCGGAGGGCGATTTGGAGGACCTGTATGACGCGCTCGTGAGGAACCCGTTCGTCCGCCCCTAGGCCTTGTTTCACGTGAAACAAGCGGCTCCGCTCTGAATGACCGGAGCCGCTTGTTGTATAGAGAGGAGAGGGTGGTAGGGAACGACGGTGCAGCTACTGTCCCGTGCCTCTACTGCCGTCATACCGGTGATGAATATAGCCCGCAGCCCGCGCCGATGAAGGCTCCAACCACTAACCGCCCGGCCAGACTTCGAGGGTGCGGAAGGCGACATCCAGGAGCCTCATAATGAATCCCGTGATGTTTCACGTGAAACCACGGATCGACATCGCAATGATGCGCTGCTCCACCGTCGCACCAGTGTCATGATCATGAGATCAGATACATCGCCCACGATGATGCCTGACGAACCGAAGGAACAGCCAGCACATCTTGAGCGCCAGCTCGCTCTGCTAGCGGGCTCCAGCCGTTCAGCACAACGGGACAAGGCCAGGTGTATCCACACGGCGTACCTTTATCTCCTTGTCTGAGGCATCCTTCTGACCGTCCTTGTTCTCGTCAGGTTCGTTCCGGTCCTCCTCCTCAAGGGAGGGGGCTGCCGATGAACGCCGCATGATTGCCACTCACCCGACTCCGAGAAACAGTCGATCTTGTTCCCACCGGTGCAGCCGCCACAATCACGGTTTCACGTGAAACATAGTCTTCCCATCCGCAATGAGTAGACCATATGGATCAGAGACACCGCATAGCAGACGACATCGCCCGAGTTCCCGCAAACACGCGGGCCTCTCCCACTGGGCCATCCTGATGCCAACTTTGGCAGCGGCCTTCTTGTGCCGGGCATGGTGTCTCCTGTGCGTACTCGTTTCGACTCGAGCCGGGACCGTCCGCTGCATAAGCCAGTGTGCCAGTATGAGGGGAAACATACGAAGAGGAGCCGTATTGAAGCTATTTGTTTCCCGTGCAGAAACGGACTCGTTCCAGACCAACCAGTCAACCGCGCCTCTTGCTTGCATGAGATCATCCGGTTTCACGTGAAACACGATTCAGCATGACAGCGCTGGCAATCAGCGGTCCATCCTCCTTGATCAAAGTCGAGCTCCCCACCGAGGCTTCTCAGGATGCGCATCTCGTCAGAGATCAATGAACTGAGGTCTCACTGCCGACTACTCCGCCGACGTCACCTCGCTATTGCGTTCAACATCTTCTGCAATCACATCTGCGCCGACTCGTTCCCCACTCTCCTCGGCGAGGCGGCAACAGAGTAGGGGCGGGGTCCCAGTCGATGGTCACAACCACATCTTGGATGATGCGCAGATCAGTATCGCCAGCTCAGATCACCAAGCACTTGGCCTCCCAGATCCTGTTTCACGTGAAACCACCCCTCTCCCACGATCTCTCATCTGATCAAGGAGCATCCACAGCGTTCACTGAAGATGCCACCAACGTAGTAGCGAGACTCTTCAGCTTCTCTTTGCGGTGCGGTGATGGGGAGATTGGGAAGGTGCTCTTCTCATACCCATCCCTACACAGTCCTGCGCCCGCACATCGTTATAGAGACACCCCTCATCGTCCTGAAGAAGAGTCACATCGTCAGCGATGATGACCGCCCACTGCCGGAGTTCCTCGTCCGACCATCACATCCTGGGTATCGCTAACCCTGGCGGCACAGTTGTCCTATTCGACCGGTTTCGGAGCAGTCGTGTTTCACGTGAAACCGGAGCCTACTACAAGCAAATCTACGTGCGCGAGCCGCGTCAGATACTGCTCGCAAGCTCTACCCCGCAGTTCGCTCTCTCTCGGCGGTCGCAGATACCGCTAAGACGCTGAACGAGCATTCCCAGTATGTTGCCTCATCGCCTCAGTGATCAAGGATGGTGAGACTCCAGACTGGGCAAGGGTGAACGCAAACCAACCCGACGCCGATGAATTAGTCCCTCATGAGATTCACGGCGCGACCCACAACGCATGCTCGATCAGTTCAGACCCGATCATGTTTCACGTGAAACCGAAACCGATCTGCGTCCTTTCAAACCTCGATAGACGCATGACACCCTTCGACAGCATCACTCGACCGAGCGTCCGCCGGTTGCCGCATCGACTTCAAGAGAAGCCGGAGGAGAAGTGTCACCTTCCACCTCGTGCTTCGTTCTGCAGGTCAGATCATCCTGGATGAGAGACAGGACGGTAGGTCACCGTGCCGTTGCCTCACCCCCTCCTGCCGCCAAGTCTCGAGATGAGTAGTCATCGATCAAGGCACTACCCACGTGGAATCAGGCGACTGTTGGCCGCCGTATCAAGCTCCTGGGACACCCCTTCATTTCAGGCGCTATCCGCACTCTATGCGCGCCCTCGGTTTCACGTGAAACAGCTGGTTCCGGATATCACCCGTCCTCCTTCGATCTCAGGTACCCGGCCGCTGTTCCGCTTCGCAACAGCGTCTACAGATAGACGGCCTCTCATCGGGTGCAGCTGCGGCGCGGCGCAGTGTCTCTCACGCCAATCTGACCGCATCGATCAAGCCGATAGCGAGGGGCCCTCCTGCGTCGTTAGAAGGACAGGGCTACGGAGTATTTCATGCTCATCGTCATCCAGCACCTCTCACTTCGTACCTTCGGTTTCACGTGAAACCAGCGCTGCACTCGTCCTGTGCCAGACACTCACGGAGCACACCAACGGCATGCGAGATGCGATTGTACGAGGCCCAAGACAAGCGATTCAGACATCTGCTGCAATCGACGAGCAGTTCTCAACTACGGAATCGAACGACCTTTCTGCAGCGGTATCGCTTCAGTCAGGCTCTCACCTTCTCTACCTTCGAGGATCATCTATTCTCCTCCCTCCCCCGGGGGAGGATGCCAGCGTTTCGACAGTGACGTGATGACGAACGGGATGACAGGCTCGTAGGTACCGTCGGCGTCATCAACAGGCTTCATTCCCAAGACACTCGGGAACCGATTCTGTTGCCCAGCCCTTCTCCCAGCGACACTCGGCGAACATCTCATCGCCGATGGACAGCCAGCGGACACTCAGGTCAGGGATGAAGCGCCACTTGGTATCCGTCCCACTAGGTCAGCTGCACCTTCCACACATTCCCGGTTCTTCTCAGTTCAGTCACCTGATTCAGAAGCTGTCGGGTCATGGCTATACACGCCTGTGTTTCACGTGAAACACGTACATTGTCGCCCACTCGACTGCAGAATAATCGCGTCCTGGTCCTCTCTCGATCAGCCGAAGAACGTGGGAAGCTTCCTCAGCTGCTTGTCGTCAGACACACGATGCATCTGACGCCAGGAGTTGGCAGAGTTGGTTTAAGTAGTGGTCGGGTTAGTGGTCTGATAGCTCGTTTGGGGCGTCTTGACAGGGGTCTGGTGGTTGAGGCGATAGCGGCTCTGGCCCCGCAGGCCAGGCGGCGATGGCTTCGGGTTGGGTGTGGTCATGGGTAGGGAGCAGACCCGGGGAAGTCCACCCAGGTGGGGATCTCGATGGCCTTAACGGTGCGCCGCACCCGCCGCTCGTGTCCGGTGTCGACCCAGGAGGTGGACGGGACGTTCTTCCACGGCAGGGCTTTGAGAGTGCGGTGCAGGGTCTTCTGGTTGCCCAGAGGCGTGAGAAGGTAGTGACCACCCCGGCCGACGATCCACTCAGCTGTGTCTACCTGGGTGTGCATCGCATCGGCGGTGACCACCACCCCGTCGAGGTCCAACGGTTCGAGCAAGACCAGTAGGGAGGGGACCTCTGGTTGGACTTGTTCTCCACCCGCTCCTGGGACAGCACGGCGCCGGTGGCGTGCTCCCGTGTCATCGTCCCTACAAGACCTGCGCTCCCGTCTCAGTGACACACCATCCTGGCCAAACCGACTCAGCCGCCCTCACCCACCGACTTTGCCGACCCCTGCGTCTAACTCAGAGCTCTCTATAGGGCAGAGTTCTCGAGCCGGAGCACTCCTTAGTTTCACGTGAAACATCGGGCGCATATCCCTTATGTGCATGAAGCGGAGCATGAACGAGAACTGGTCTCTGATCGATAGCACGTGGGGTCGAGGCAGTACTGCCTCGACCCCACGAGTGTTCGTAGGCCTGGTACGGTCTACTCTTCGTCGAGAGACGTTCCCGGCGCCAGCGCACCGACGATGCGAGCAAGATCCTCATCACCAGCGAACTCGATGGTGATGCGCCCCTTCTTCGCCCCCCGGGTGACCTTGACGCGAGTATCAAATGCATCGGAAAGCCGCGTCGAAAGCGCAGGGAGAGGAGTACTGCGGGCACGTAGAACTCTCGGCTGATCCGAGCCCGGATCCGATTCCTCATGAAGAGCAACGAGCTCCTCCGTGGCACGAACCGAAAGGCCCTCGGCCACGACTCGCTGAGCGAGGCGCTCCATCTCCGCGGCATTCGGAAGGCCAAGGAGAGCGCGGGCGTGTCCGGCTGAGATGACATTCGCAGCAAGTCTGCGCTGAACCAGCGGCGGCAGCTTCATGAGCCGCAGCGTGTTGGAAATCTGAGAACGAGACCGTGCAATCCGCTCCGACAGTTCTGCGTGGGTGCACTGGAAGTCCTCCAGCAGCTGCTGATAGGCCGCAGCCTCTTCAAGAGGATTGAGCTGAACGCGGTGCAGATTCTCCAGCAGTGCGTCCCGCAGCATATCGACGTCGTCGGTATCCCGGACCACTGCCGGGATCTTTTCCAAGCCGGCTTCCTTAGAGGCGCGCAGGCGACGCTCACCCATGATGAGCTCGTAGCGCGGATCCTCTCCCTCAGCGGTGTGGACCTCCCTCACCACGATCGGCTGGAGAAGCCCCACTTCCGCGATGGAGGCGGCAAGTTCGGAGATGTCCTCCTCATCGAATACCTGTCGAGGCTGGCGAGGGTTCGGATGGATCAGGCCGACTGGAATCTCTGCAAAATGCGCGCCGGGTACCGGAACGAGATCAGGACCATCGCTTTCAGCGGCATCGAGATCATCGTAAGTAGTGGCATGTTCGTCGACACGAGCTTCTGGTTCAGCTGGCTCAGTGCCGGTTCGAACGGCCTCGGAAGGAGAGGGCTCAGATTCCTCGCTCGAGGACTGCTTCTCCGCGGTTTCACGTGAAACAGGAAGATCCTCGGAGGTATACATGCTCTGCGAGGCAGGCGCACCACCAGCGTTATCAACCGCGTCCACGTCATCGCTCGCTGACGTCTCGGTCGCCACGGGCGCTGCTTCAACGGTCTCTGATTGTGGTTGCAGCTCGTCGGCCTTCGCCTCCTCGGCAGCCTCAGAACTTCTCTGGGTCTCCTCCGATGCCTTCTTCGACGAACGCTTCTGCGTCACGGTACTGGTAGACCGGCCATGCTTCGTCGACGTCCCAGCCGATGTCGCCTTTCCATCCTTCGTCTTGGAAGCACGCGTCCTACCGGCGGGATCCGCGGCGGTTTCACGTGAAACGGACGTCGTCCGCTTGTTCTTCCCCGTCGTCTTGGATGATGTCGAGCGGGTCTTGGAGGCACGTTTCCGCTGGGACGGAGCCAGAAGTGTGGCAGTCAGATCGTGAGTATTCCGGCCCTCCTGTGCAGCATCAGTGTCAGGAGCAGAGTCGACGTGTACTTTCTCGCCCCCGTTGTGGATCTCAGCTTCCCGCGACTCGGGGAAGAACACGTCCGAAGGGCGGGAAGCAGATGCCTTCTCCTTCTGCGCGTCTGGAATCAGCGCCTCCAGACCCCGTCCAAGTCCGCGCCGTTTCTGAGCCATTAGGCTTCCTCGCCTTCATTTCCGGGGGCGCCCCGTAGGGCAACCTCACGAGCCATTTTCTTATACGCAATCGCGCCGGTGGACCGGGGATCCCAGAACACCACAGGAGCGCCGAAGGAGGGGGCTTCGGCAACACGAATCGAACGCGGAACCTTAGTGTCCAGCGTCGCGTTAGGGAAATAGGAACGAACTTCGGACTCCACTTCACGAGCCAGAGTGGTACGCCCATCGAACATGGTCAGCACGATCATCGAAACACCCAGACCCGGATTGTGAATGCGAGCGATCCGATCGATGGAGCGTGTCAGCAGGGCCAGTCCCTCGAGGGCGTAGTACTCGGCCTGCATCGGAATGAGAACCTCGTCAGCGGCAACGAAGGCATTGATCGTCATAATGCCGAGACTCGGCGGGCAGTCAATGATGACGTAGTCAAGAGGGTCCTGTCCGTCGGTTTCACGTGAAACCAGGTAGTCCACCAGTGCGCGCCGCAGCCTTGACTCCCGCTCCGCGGTGGAAATCAGTTCGATCTCCACGGCGGCCACGTCGATCGTTGCAGGAACGCACCATAGTGTCTCGCAGAATCGGGTCTTGGCCACCACATCCTTGATGGCCATCCCATCGACGAGCACGTCGTATATGGATGCCTTGTCATCATCGTGCTCTACCCCCAGCGCCGTCGAGGCATTGCCCTGCGAGTCGGCATCGATGACGAGCACATGCAACCCTCCCTCGGCCAGAGCCGCGGCGAGATTGACGGCCGTCGATGTCTTTCCGACGCCGCCTTTCTGGTTTGCGACCGCAACGACGCGGGTCCGCTCGGGATGTGGGAACTCTCCACCCGCTACCTCGTCAAGGGCGAGGTGCTCGGCCTGGAGCTGATCGAAGATAGACGATCCGGACAAACCTGCTTCTCCTCGGACGACAACCCAACGGCCCGAGCCAGTCGGGCAGTTACGAGTCTACGCGAGCAGGTCGATCCTTACGCGTTACACGAACGCGCGCCGTATCTCACCGGTTCTTCGGGCGGCGAATCTCAACAACGGCAGTAGTTTCGTCACCAGCAGTAACGATCTCATGAATCACAGCAACTGATAACTTTGCCTTTTTAATCACATATTTGGCATCATCGACTTCAGCCTGTGCCCGCATTCCCTTCAGAGCGAGCAACGCGCCCCCCGGTCGCAGCAGCGGCGCCGTCAGTCTGACGAGCTTGGACAGGTTCGCGACCGCCCGAGCCGTGACCACGTCATAGCGGTCTTTAATCTCCTCAGCCCGCGCACGCCGAATGGTTACGTTGTCCAGGCCCAGCTCCTCCACGACGTCGGACAGCCACTGGGTGCGGCGCTCCATCGTCTCGATGAGCGTCACATCGAGGTCGGGTCGCAGCAGGGCGACGACGACGCCGGGAAAGCCGGCCCCGGAGCCGACGTCGGCCACGCTTCCACGAGCCGGCAGGAAGGGGACGACGGCGGCCGAGTTAATGATGTGCCGGCTCCACAAACGGGGAAGCTCACGCGGCCCCACGAGGCCGCGCAGCTCGCCCTCCTCAGCGAGCATCTGCGCGAAGTGCTCCGCCGCCGCGAAGGAGACCCCGAAGATCTCCCGCATCTCCGGCGTCGGCTCCTCCACCTGCGCCCGCTGTTCCCCGGTCATGCTCAGGCCCGCTCGACAGCCGGCTCGTCTCCGGCTTCCTCGGTCTGGTCGCCGTCGTTGATGTCATCACCATCCTGGTCGTCCATCTCATCGGCCGGCAGGACCACCACGTACCGGTGCGGTTCGGCGCCCTCGGACTCGGAGACCAGTCCGGCGGCGGCGACGACGTCGTGGCACACCTTGCGTTCGAAGGGGTTCATCGGCTCCAGGCTGACGGGCTCGCCCGAGGTGAGCACCTTGGTGACCGCCTCCTGAGCAACCTTGGTGAGCTCGATCCGACGATCGGCCCGGTAACCATTGATGTCGAGCATGAGTCGGGACCGGTTGCCGGTACGGGCCTGAACCGCGAGACGGGTCAGCTCCTGAACGGCCTCGAGGACTTCGCCGTCGCGCCCCACGAGATCGGCGAGTTCGCGCTCATCGCCCTCCTCAGAGGCGACCACGGCGATCGAGGCGCGCCCGTGGTCGACATCGATGTCGATGTCACCGCCCAGATCGGCGATGTCGAGGAGCTCCTCGAGATAGTCGGCACCGATCTCACCCTCCTCCTCAAGGCGCGAGACGGTGCTACTCACAGGGTTGCCTGCGCTGTGGTGGGAGGAGTCGTTGCTGTGCTGCTCACTCATGTTGTCATCCGTATCTGTGATGGGAACCGGGTTGTCTCGCCGCTGAGCAAGTCTCAACGGTTGCGCTTCTTCTTCGCCTGAGCCTTGCGTCGGGCTGCCGCCTCACGACGTTGACGGGCGCGGCGCTCGTAACGACGTCGAGCGATCTCCTCGTCGCTGAGGCCATGACTCTTGGACGATGCCGAGTCTTCGGAATCAGTCACCTCGTCGGTTGCATCCTGCTCGACGTCGGGGCGGGCATCGCTGTTCTGGCCGCCGGTCTTCTTCTGCCGGTTCTTACGCACTGGCTGCACCCGCTGTCCGCCTGTGCGTCCCTCGGCCTCGGCCTTGGCGGCTGCCTCAGCCCGTTCCTCCTCCTCCAGGGAGGGCAGGCCCTTGCGCGCCCGCTTGGCGTTAACCCGGGCGCGGTACCTCTTCTCGGCCTCGCTGCCGGGCGCGGGCATGTTGCGGATGGTGAAGAACTGCTGCCCCATGGTCCACAAGTTGGAAACGACCCAGTAGACGAGCACACCGATCTGGAAGTTGACGCCGGAGACGGCGAAGATCACCGGCATCACGTACATCATCATCCGCTGGGAACGGATCATGGGGTTGTCAGAGTTGAGGGACTCCGTCGACATGTTCTTCATCGACAGCTGCGCCATGGTGTACCACTGCGTCACCGACATGATGATGATCATGGCGACCGTAACGATCTTGACCTGGGTGACGGAGCTGTTCATGAAGGACGAGGACAGACTGGCGCCGAAGACGCTGGAGGCCTGGACCTGCTTGGCCAGCTCCATCGTGAGCGGGCCGATCGAGGGACGCCCGTAGTCGCCGGTGGCAACCGCGCCCAGGGAGGCCAGAACCCGGAACAGGGCGAAGAAGATGGGCATCTGCACCAGCAGCGGCAGGCAGGAGGCCATGGGGTTGGTCCCGTGCTTGCGGTAGAGCGCCATCATCTCTTCGTTCATGCGCTGGCGCGATTCGGGGTCCTTCTTGCCCTTGTACTTGGCCTGAAGCGCCTGCATCTCCGGCTGGAGGAGCTGCATCCCGCGCGAGGCCCGAATCTGCTTGACGAACAGCGGCATGATGAGCAGCCGCACCACGATCGTCAGACCGATGATGGACAGCACCCAGGCGACACCCGGTCCGTCGGGGAACCCGATGAGAACCAGACCCTTATGGATCGTGACCATGACCCAGGCCACGGCCACCTTGAGGGGCCATAGCAACGTGTCCATCCGTACTCCTTGTATGAAGGTTCTCGTGCGAGAGCGGTATCAGTGTGGGCTCAGGGTCTGAGCCGGCATCATGTCCATCGGTTCATCAGGACCGGTCAGGGTTCTTCGACCATGAACCTCGGAACGTCGCGGGGATGGTGGTAGCGCCAGCGCCCTTTGTCCGGGACATGATCGACTCCACCCGGGGTCAGCGGATTGCAACGCAAAAGACGCCACACGCTCAGCAGCGTGCCCTTGACCGGACCGTGCACCTCCACCGCCGTGACGGCGTAGGCCGAGCAGGTGGGGTAGTAACGGCACGACGCCGGCAGAGCAGGCGATACGAAGCGCTGATAAAAACGCACCGGTGCCAGAAGGACTCGTATCATCCATCCACTCATCGCTCGCCCATCACCGCATTCAATCGGCTCACCGCTGCCGCTCTTGGGCCCGGCGCTCACGGCACCGATTCAGAAGCCGATCCAGGTCCCTCCCCAGAGTGCCGCTATCGACGCCGTCGGCGCCGGCCAGCCCGCGCACAACGATGCGGGCCCCGGGTTCGAGCGCACCGACCCGCTGAGCCATGAGGGCTCTCACGCGGCGCTTGACACGGTTGCGGTGAGTCGCCAACGGGATCTGCTTCTTGGGCACGACGACGCCGACGAGAGCCGGGGAATCATCCCCTCTCCCGCCGGCGTGGTAGTGCACGACCAGCCTGCGGTTCCCGCAGCGCGTACCCCGACGCATCGCGGTGGTGAAGTCCTCACCCCGCGCTAACCGGTGCGCCGCGCCGAGCACCTCAGGCGGCGAGGCGAGCGCGACCCTTGCGGCGCCGCGAAGCGAGAACAGCGCGACCCGCGCGGGTGGACATGCGCTTACGGAAGCCGTGCACCTTGGCACGATGACGGTTATTCGGCTGGTAGGTCCGCTTGCTCACGGGCTTAACTCCTGCTTGAGGTGATCGGAACAGTGCATCGCGAGGCTCACGGCACTGTCGCTCGTCCGGCTGCCCCATGGTTCGGGACCTGACTCCGCACGAACGTCTGCAACAGCCTACGTTTGGCCCTCTTGCCGGTCAAACGGATGTGGCCGACTGTGACCGATGACGTCATCCACGCCTATCCACAGGAGATCCACAAGAGAGGACTCGCGGCATCCACCGCTGTGGGAAGTCGGCCGTCCACAAGCTTGCGGATATGTGGATAACTCACTGATCTGTGTGCATCTTCTCAGTAGACCCGCAAATCGCTAAACATTCGTCATTCGGCGGGCTCGTGCCACACGATCGACCTCGAACAACCCTAACATTCCCAGCATTTATCCTGAATGACACCTGTGAGTCATTACTCTCTGTGTCCCCAGGTGTGGACAAGGCTGTGGAGAGACAGCATGATGGGACGCCCGGTCGAGACCACCCGGTTCGCCGGGGCCGCGCGTCCTAGTCATGGTCGGCGCAGCGCCCTGGCCGACGCCGGTCGGGTTGCGATCACTAGGGAATACCAACCATGCCGATCAGGAGTCCGTCGTGCCCGACGCCGCCAACACCAAATGGCTCTCCGCCCTCGAGGTGCTCTCCAGCTCCGGAGAACTGGGCCAGGGCAAGATGTCCATGATTCGCATGACCCATCTCATCGATGTCGACGGCACTCTCGTCCTCGTCGTCGGATCGGCCTTCGCCAAGGACATCGTCGAGCAGGCACGTGGCCCGATCAGTGCCGCCGTCACCCAGGTCTGGGGACGCCCCATGCCCATCGAGGTTACGGTCGACACCTCCTCAGAGGTCTCAAGAACCCCCATGCCGCCCGTGACCCCCGAGCCCGTCAACCTGACCACGGCGTCGCCATCACCATCGCTGTCGGGAGCCTCACCCGTGCCCGCCCCGCCCGGCGCCGCTAGCGCAGCCGCACCCGCCTACGGCGAACAGATCGGGGACCCGTCAACCTATCCGGCGTCGTCAGCACCTTCGCCGGCACCCCGTTCCCAGGCCTCCGCGGCATCGGCACCCTCACCGACATCGGGCTCCCTGCCGGCCATGTCAGGACTCTCCAGCGCCTACAGTCCCGGGGCGATCGGCCCCCAGAGTCCTACCGGACTGCTCACGCCGACGGCGGCCAACGACGTCTCCCAGCTCAACCCGCGCTACACCTTCGACACCTACGTCACCGGCTCGTCCAACCGGTTCGCCCATGCCACGGCCCTGGCCGTCGCCGAAGCTCCGGCCCGTGCCTACAACCCCCTATTCATCTACGGAGGCTCAGGCCTGGGCAAGACCCACCTCCTGCACGCCATCGGCCACTACTCCCAGACGCTCAACCCGGGAATCCGCGTCAAGTACGTCAATTCAGAGGTCTTCGTCTCCGACTTCATCGCCTGCGTGCGCGACGGCAATCAGGACGACGGTCGCATGGAGGGGTTCAAGCGACGCTACCGCGAGGTCGATATTCTCCTGGTTGATGACATCCAGTTCCTCCAGGGCAAGGAGTCCACCCTTGAGGAGTTCTTCCACACTTTCAACTCCCTGCACTCCTCGGGCAAGCAGGTCGTTCTCACCTCCGACCAGCCCCCCAAGGCACTGGGCGGACTCGACGAGCGCCTGCGCTCGCGCTTCGAGTGGGGCCTGCTGGCCGACGTCCAGCCCCCGGATCTGGAGACCCGCATCGCGATCCTCTCCCGCAAAGGCACTGCCGAGGGCCTCGATCTGCCCTTCGACGTCCTGGAGTACATCGCCTCGCGCATCACCACCAACATCCGAGAGCTGGAGGGCGCACTCATCCGCGTGACGGCCTTCGCCTCGCTCAACAAGCAGCCCGTCGACCAGACTTTGGCCGAGATGGTCCTCAAGGACATCATCTCCGACCCCGAGGGCCAGGAGATCACCACTTCCCTCATCATGGCGCAGACCGCCGACTACTTCGGCATCACCATCGACGACCTGTGCTCGGCCAACCGCTCGCGCACCATGGTCTCGGCCCGCCATATCGCCATGTACCTGTGCCGCGAGCTCACCGACCTCTCCCTGCCCAAGATCGGCCGGGAGTTCGGCGGACGCGACCACACCACGGTCATGAGCGCCGACAAGAAAATCCGCACCCTCATGGCAGAACGGCGCTCCACCTTCAACCAAGTCACCGAACTGACCAGCCGCATCAAGCAGGCCGCCCAGTCACCCGCCTGACCCGACGACGTCTCACCTCAACGACGGTTGTGGAGGGCGCTGAGGACGGCAGGTGGAGGAGCGAGCGTGTCGCTGTGGAGGCACGGCACCCTCACTGTGGAATGACATTGATGTCATTTGCTCTCTCCACTGCTACCCCGTCGCGCTCACCAGAACCGCCCACGTATGTCTCCCCAGGACGATCGTTATCGTTACGCGGAAAGATCCGGTTATCCACATCATCCACACGTGCTACTACACCTACAAACCAAGATGACAGAACATGCGATTCACGATCGGCCAACGAGGTCGACCTGGGCCCCGAGCCTTCGTCATTCAGGGAGACTCATGGGATGAGCGTGGATGATCGCTGGTGACGGGAGCGATTGGTACGGTCTACCGTCTACACTCTCGACCCAGGACTGCGCTCCGAACGACGCGGCTCCTGCCGACTACCCGCCGGCGACCCGCTGGCATGCATGTTCCTTGTTTGGCTCAGTGGTGCCAAGACGCACCGCTGACCGACCTACCACGATGACGGAGGCACTTACCGTGAAGCTCAGGGTTGACCGAGACATCCTCGCCGAAGCCGTCACCTGGACCGCGCGATCCGTGCCCGCCCGCCCGCCGGTACCGGTGCTGGCCGGAGTCAGGCTGGAGGCCAAGGGCTCCAGCCTGGTTCTTGCCTCCTTCGACTACGAGGTCTCGGCGCACTGCGAGGTTGCCGCCGACGTCGAGCAGGACGGTAGCGTCCTCGTCTCCGGAAGACTTCTGGCCGATATAGCCAAGGCTCTGCCGAACAAACCCGTCGATCTGGAGGTCGAGGGCACCAAGGTGGCCGTCTCCTGCGGCTCGGCCCGCTTCTCCCTGGCCGCCATGGCGGCCGACGACTACCCGGCGCTGCCCGTCATGCCCGCCGTGGCCGGAACGATCGATGCCCACGACCTGGCCCGCGCCGTCGCCCAGGTCTCCATTGCAGCCTCCCGCGATGACACCCTGCCCCTGCTCACCAGTGTCCAGATAGAGGTCGAGGGCAGTTCCCTGGTTCTCATGGCCACCGACCGCTACCGTCTGGCCATGCGGGAGCTGACCTGGTCGCCCGCCAACACCGAGCTGTCCACCACGGCGCTTCTCAAGGCCCGTACCCTGTCCGACGTCGCCAAGTCCCTGACCTCCTCGGGCGATGTGACCGTGGCCCTGAGCAGCGAGTCGGCCGCCTCCAGTCTCATCGGCTTCGAGGCCGGCGGGAGACGCACCACCTCCCTGCTCACCGACGGCGACTATCCACCGGTGCGCCGCCTGTTCCCGGAGTCGACCTCGATCCACGCCACAGTGGGCACCGACGAGCTCATGGCGGCGGTGCGCCGCGTCAGCCTCGTCGCTGACCGCTCCACCCCCATCCACATGGCCTTCACACAGGGCAACCTGGAGCTCGACGCCGGACAGGGCGACGACGCCCAGGCCACCGAGCAGCTCGTAGCCCACCTCGAGGGGGACGACATCTCCACCGCCTTCAACCCCGGTTACCTCCTCGATGGTCTGGGCGCACTCAACCAGCCCTACGTCCGGCTCGACTTCACCCACGCCTCCAAGCCCGCGGTGCTCACGGGTATGGACTCCATCGGCGGTACCGAGGACTCCACCTTCCGCTACCTGCTCATGCCGATCCGCTTCGGAGCCTGAGACACGACGGTGCATGTACGTCTCTGACCTCTCCCTGGACGACTTCCGCTCCTACCGCAATCTCATCCTGTCCCTCGAGCCCGGCCCCAGTGCCTTCGTGGGCTCCAACGGGCAGGGCAAGACCAATCTGGTCGAGGCGATCGTCTACCTGGCGACGCTCTCCTCCCATCGGATCGGAGCGGACACCGCCCTGGTGCGCCGGGCGGCGCCCGGTCAGAGTCAGCCCCCCGGCGCCGTCATCCGGGCCCGAACCATCCACGGCGACAGACCCAGCGTCCTGGAGATCGAGATCATCGCCGGGAAGGCGAACCGCGCTCGCCTCAACCGGGGCGGCTGTCGGCCCCGCGACCTGCTCGGGGTTCTGCGCGCCGTCGTCTTCGCCCCCGAGGATCTCTCCCTGGTGCGCAACGAGCCCGGCGTGCGTCGAGGATTCCTCGACGAACTGATGGTCACCCTGCGCCCGGGCCTGGCCGGGGTGCGCAACGAACACGACAAGATCCTCGCCCAGCGCGCCAGCCTCCTGAAGTCCGCTCGCGCCGCCCGCTCATCGACCGCCTCCATGCTCTCCACCCTGGAGGTCTGGGACGGTCAGCTCGCCGTAGCGGCTGCAAGACTCATCGCCGCCCGAGTCGATGTCGTACGGCGTCTGCGCCCCTGGGTGGTCTCCGCCTACGAAGCCGTCTCCGGTGCCTCCGGGCAGCAGCCCCATGCGCAGATCGCCTACCGCTCGAGCCTGCTGATGCACGAGGGGGCACCGGAGCCCGATCCTCATGATGAAGCGGCCTGGCTCGCCGGTGAGGAGGCGCTCCTCGACGAGTCCGCCGTCGCTGAGCGTCTGGAGAGCGCCATGGGCGAGCTTCACGCCCGGGAGATCGACCGCGGCGCGAACCTCATCGGGGCGCACCGCGACGACCTCTCCTTGTTCCTCTCCGGTCTGCCCGCCCGCGGATTCGCCTCCCACGGCGAACAATGGTCCCTGGCCCTCGCACTGCGCCTGGCCTCCTACGACATGCTGCGCACCGACGTCGATGCCTATGGCGGTGACGGAGAACCGGTGCTCATCCTGGACGACGTCTTCGCCTCCCTCGACGAGCAGCGCCGCCGCGCCCTGGCCCAGCTGGTCGCCGGCGCCCAACAGGTCCTGCTGACCGCCGCCGTCGACGATGACATTCCCGCCGAGCTCGCCGGCGTCCGATACCGTGTGGCTGATGGCGAGGTCTCCCGTGGCTGAGAGTCCCCGTCCCATCGGTGACGCGCCGGCCGGCGGGAACGGTCAGGCTGGCAGCGCCGCTGACCGCACAGATGGCACTGCCGGCGTCGGCCCGCTTCCCGACGTCCTGGCCCAGCGCGCCCTGACCCGCCAGCGAGCCCGGGCCTGGGAGAAGGGGGACAGTCGGGTCCCGGTCCGCAGGCTGCGAGAACCGGTCCGCCGCGGTCGCACCGAGATCGGCGGAGGCCCGCAGGACTCTGCGGAGGCCGCGGCGCCCTGGGACCGGCGTCGGGAACTGGCCCGGGCGCTCGGACTGGATCCGGATGACCC
>NZ_JH470349.1:301540-336462 GCF_000239715.1 Actinomyces sp. oral taxon 849 str. F0330
ACGGCGCGAGCTGCGCCGCATGGTGGCCGACAACGGCTGGGCTGGAAAGCTCGCGGTGGCAGGTGTCGTCGCCAGATGGCAGAGCATCGTGGGCGACCAGATCGCCGAGCACTGCACGATCGAAGCCTTCGAGGCCGGACGCATCACCCTGCGTGCCTCGTCCTCGAGCTGGGCCCAGCAGCTCCGGCTCCTCCAACCCACCATCGAGGCCAGGATCGTCGAGGCCCTGCGCTCGGGGCCCGGCGGACGCCAGGCCGGAGGCATCAGCACGGGCGAAGGCGTGGAGCTGCGGATCCTGGGACCAGCCGGACCCTCCTGGAAACGGCGCGGCGTCGGCCTGCGCGGCGCCCGCGGTCCGCGCGATACGTACGGCTGAGACGGCGGGCGGTAACATAACCACCAAAGCTCCGGCAGTGACCGAAAAACGAGGGATCGGACGACTCGGTGACCCGCGTGAGACAGAGGTGACCACGGGCACGCTCCCAGCTGCCCCCAGCGCAGCGGGTCGAGAGCCTTTCTACGCTAGAATGCGGTGAAACCGCCCAAGGTGCGCCCAGGACCGTCCTGATGTACCCACCTACGTGCGCGCATGATCCTCCTCAGGATCGTCGTGTGAAGGGGCCGGACGGAGACATCGGACCACTGAGGTCCCGATGCGCACAGATTGAGGAGCAACTGACACGTGTCTGACCAGGACGCCACTGTGAATCATGATTATGGAGCCTCGGACATCACTGTCCTCGAAGGGCTCGAAGCGGTCAGGAAGCGCCCCGGCATGTACATCGGTTCCACCGGTGAGCGTGGGCTGCACCACCTCGTCTACGAGGTTGTCGACAACTCCGTTGACGAGGCCCTGGCCGGCTACTGCGACCACATCAAGGTCACCATCCTGGCCGACGGCGGCGTGCGCGTCAGCGACAACGGCCGTGGCATCCCGGTTGACGAGCACCCCACCGAACACAGGCCCACCGTCGAGGTCGTCATGACGATCCTGCATGCTGGAGGCAAGTTCGGCGGTGGCGGGTATGCGGTCTCCGGCGGTCTGCACGGCGTGGGCATCTCCGTGGTCAACGCCCTGTCGACCCGGGTGGACACCGAGGTCCACCGGCAGGGATTCGTGTGGCGCATGTCCTTCGCCGACGGCGGTCGCCCCATCACCGAGCTCATTAAGGGCGAGGCGACGGACACCACCGGCACCACCCAGACCTTCTACCCGGACCCGAGCATCTTCGAGACGGTCGACTTCGACTACGAGACGCTGCGCCGTCGCTTCCAGCAGATGGCCTTCCTCAACAAGGGCCTGCGCATCACCCTGACCGACGAGCGCGTCGGCGTCCAGGACGCCGGCGATGAGATCACCGGTGACGACTCCGCCCCGGACGCCCCCGAGGTCGGTTTCCGCACCGACTCCTACTGCTACGAGCACGGCCTGCGCGACTACGTCGCCTTCCTCAACAAGTCCAAGAAAGCCGAGCTCATCCACCCCGAGATCATCGATTTCGAGGCCGAGCAGACCCTGGGCGAGACCCACTCCATCAGCCTCGAGATCGCCATGCAGTGGACCAGCTCCTACTCCGAGTCGGTCCACACCTATGCCAACACGATCAATACCACCGAGGGCGGCACCCACGAGGAGGGCTTCCGCACTGCGCTGACCACATTGGTCAACAAGTACGCCCGGGACAAGGGCCTGCTCAAGGAACGCGACGACAACCTCACCGGCGACGACATCCGCGAAGGCCTGACCGCCGTCATCTCGGTCAAGCTCTCCGAGCCCCAGTTCGAGGGCCAGACCAAGACCAAGCTTGGCAACACCGAGGCCCGCACCTTCGTTCAGCAGACGGTCTACGGGCAGCTCGGCGACTGGCTGGACTCCCACCCGACCGATGCCCGTGCCATCATCACCAAGGCCTCCCAGGCCGCCGCCGCGCGCATGGCCGCTCGCAAGGCCCGTGAGGCCACGCGCCGCAAGGGTGTCCTGGAATCCGCCTCCATGCCCGGCAAGCTGCGCGACTGCTCCTCGAAAATCGCCGAGGAGTCGGAGATCTTCATCGTCGAGGGCGACTCGGCCGGCGGCTCCGCCGTCGGCGGCCGGGACCCCGAGCACCAGGCGATCATGCCGATCCGCGGCAAGATCCTCAATGTGGAGAAGGCGCGCCTGGACCGGGCCCTGTCCTCTGACACGATCCGCAGCCTCATCACCGCTTTCGGCACCGGCATCGGCGAGGACTTCGACATCACCAAGTTGCGCTACGGCAAGATCGTCATCATGGCCGACGCCGACGTTGACGGCCAGCACATCGCCACCCTGCTGCTGACGCTCCTGTTCCGCTACATGCGCCCACTCATCGAGCACGGCCACACCTACATCGCCATGCCGCCGCTGTACCGGCTCAAGTGGTCCAACGCCGAGCACGAGTTCGCTTACTCCGACGCCGAGCGCGACAAGCTGCTGGCCGCCGGCCAGGACAAGGGCCGCCGCCTGCCCAAGGATGGTGGGATCCAGCGCTACAAGGGTCTGGGCGAGATGAACGACCACGAGCTGTGGGAGACCACCATGGACCCCTCGACTCGCATCCTTAAGAAGGTCACGCTCGACGAGGCGGCCGACGCCGACGAGACCTTCGCGATCCTCATGGGCGACGACGTCGAACAGCGGCGCTCCTTCATCCAGCGCAACGCCTCCGACGTCCGCTTCCTGGACATCTGAGCGGTACCGGGCCGCACGTGAACCGCCCGCCTACTTCCGGCGACATCCTCTGAACACGAAGGAATCCTGTGAGCGACGAAGTTGAAGAGATCATCGGCGACGAGGGAGCGACGAACGTTGCCGCTCCCGAGCGCATTCAGCCGGTCGACCTCCAGATGGAGATGCAGCGCTCCTACCTCGACTACGCGATGAGCGTCATCGTGGGCCGGGCTCTGCCGGACGTGCGCGACGGGCTCAAGCCGGTCCACCGCCGCGTCCTGTACGCCATGTACGACGGCGGCTACCGCCCTACCGCCTCCTTCTCCAAGTCCTCCCGCGTCGTCGGCGACGTCATGGGCACCTACCACCCCCACGGCGACAGCGCCATCTACGACGCCCTGGCCCGTCTGGTCCAGTGGTGGTCGCTGCGCTATCCGCTGGTCGCCGGCCAGGGGAACTTCGGCACTCCGGGCAACCTGGGACCCGCAGCCCCCCGCTATACCGAGTGCAAGATGGCGCCCCTGGCCATGGAGATGCTCCGGGACATCGACGAGGACAGCGTCGACTTCCAGGACAACTACGACGGACGCAACCAGGAGCCGGTCATCCTGCCGGCCCGGTTCCCCAACCTCCTGGTCAACGGCTCCGAGGGCATCGCCGTCGGCATGGCCACCCGTATCCCACCGCACAATCTGCGTGAGATCGCCCGCGGCGCCCAGTGGTACCTCGAGCACCCCGACGCCTCGCGCGAGGAGCTGCTCGACGCCCTCATTGAGCGGATCCCCGGCCCCGACTTTCCCACTGGCGCTACGATCCTGGGCCGCCGGGGCATCGAGGACGCCTACCGCACCGGGCGTGGCTCCATCACTCAGCGCGCGGTGGTCAACGTCGAGGAGATCCAGGGGCGCCAGTGCCTCGTGGTCACCGAGCTTCCCTACCAGGTCAACCCCGACAACCTGGCCGATAAGATCGCCCAACTGGTGCGCGACGGCCAGGTGACCGGCATCGCCGACATCCGCGACGAGACCTCCGGGCGCACCGGCCAGAGGCTCGTCATCGTCCTCAAGCGCGACGCCGTGGCCAAGGTGGTCCTCAACAATCTCTACAAGCGCACCCAGCTTCAGGACAACTTCCCGGCCAACATGCTCGCCCTGGTCGACGGGGTACCGCGCACGCTGAGCCTGGACGGGTTCGTGCGCCACTGGGTCAGCCACCAGATCGACGTTATCGTGCGCCGCTCGCGCTTCCGCCTGCGCAAGGCTGAGGAGCGCCTCCACATCCTCGAGGGCCTGCTCAAGGCGATCGACGCCCTCGATGCCGTCATCGCCCTCATCAGGCGTTCGCCCACCACCGAAGAGGCCCGCATCGGCCTCATGGGTCTGCTGGACGTCGACGAGGCCCAGGCCGAGGCGATCCTCTCCCTCCAGCTGCGCCGTCTGGCCGCCCTGGAGCGCCTCAAGATCCAGGAGGAGTCCGAAGAGCTGCGCGCCCGGGTCAAGGACCTGCGCGAGATCATCGCTTCCCCGGAGCGCCAGCGGGGCATCGTCTCCGACGAGCTCGCCGAGATCGTTGAGAAGTACGGGGACGAGCGCCGCACCCGGATCGTTCCCTTCGACGGCGAGATGAGTATGGAGGACCTCATCCCCGAGGAGGACGTGGTCGTCACCATCACCCGCTCGGGCTACGCCAAGCGCACCCGCACCGACTCCTACCGCTCCCAGCACCGCGGCGGCAAGGGAATCCGCGGCGCCACGCTGCGCGAGGACGACGTCGTCGACCACTTCTTCGTCACGACGACGCACCGCTGGCTGCTGTTCTTCACCAACTACGGCCGCGTCTACCGGGCCAAGGGCTACGAGCTACCCGAGGGCGGCCGAGACTCCAAGGGCCAGCACGTGGCCAATCTCCTGGCCTTCCAGCCCGGCGAGGAGATCGCCCAGGTCATGGAGCTCCAGGACTACAACCAGGCCGACTTCCTGGTCCTGGCCACCCGACGCGGCCTGGTGAAGAAGACGCGCCTGAGCGAATACAACTCCAACCGCTCAGGCGGCGTCATCGCCATCAACCTGCGCCAGGACGAGGACGGCAACTACGACGAGCTCGTCTCCGCCAGACTCCTGAGCACCGGCCAGGACCTCCTCCTGGTCTCCCACGCCGGACAGTCGCTGCGCTTCCACGCCGACGACGACACCCTGCGTCCCACGGGCCGGGCCACCAGCGGCGTGACCGGTATGCGGTTCCGGCCGGACGACTACCTTCTGGCCATGGACGTCGTCGACCCCTCCTGGCAGGACGCCGACCTGTTCGTCGTCACCGAGGGTGGCTACGCCAAGCGCACCAACGTCGTCGACTACCCGGTCAAGGGTCGCGGGGGCCTGGGTGTCAAGGTCGCCAACCTCGTCGAGGCGCGCGGCAACCTCGTGGGCGCCCTGGTGACTGACTCCGGCGATGAGGTCCTATGCATCATGGCTTCGGGCAAGGTGGTGCGATCCGCCGTCAGCGAGGTCTCGCGCACGGGGCGCGCCACCCAGGGCGTGACCTTCGCCAAGCCCGACGCCGGAGACCGCATCATCGCGGTGGCCCGCAACACCGAGCGGGATATGGAGGAGGCGGTCGACGCCGCCGATAGCGGCCCGAGCGCCGACTCCGCCAATGAGGCTCCGGCCGGTGCTGCACCGAAAGGTGAGACTGATGACTCTCCTGCGGACTCAGTACCTGACGCGGTAGCGTTGGAAGACAACGAGAGTGAGGTCGAAGCATGAGCCAGCCGGTTTCCATGTCCCCCGACGGCGGGCAGTCCGCAGGTGCCGCATCCATCGTGGGTGGCGCGGATGCCTCGGGCGGCAAGAGTAAGAAGAGCAAGAAGACCATCGCCGGGCCGCGACGCGTGCGGCTGGCCCTGACTCGGGTGGACCCCTGGTCGGTGATGAAGGCGAGCTTCTTGCTCAGCTTCGCGGGCGGCATCATGCTCATCGTCGCCACGGCCGTTGTGTGGTTCATGCTGGACGCCATGCACGTCTTCTCCACCATCGAGGACCTGGTCAAGACGGTGGCCGGCGAGCGCTCCAACACCTTCTCCGCGATCGTGGCCTACCTGGAGCTGCCACGGGCGCTGGCCGTCTCCACAATCATTGCCGTGGTCGATATGGTGCTCGTGACGGCATTGACCACGCTCGGCGCTTTTCTTTACAACATCACCGCCACCCTTGTTGGTGGGATCCATCTCACGCTTGCGGACGAGTGATCGGATTTGGTCTCCCGTAGCCGGGTAGGTTAATCTCTTCCGGTCGCACGGGCCTATAGCTCAGTCGGTTAGAGCGCATCCCTGATAAGGATGAGGTCGCTGGTTCGAGTCCAGCTAGGCCCACCGTCCGCGGTGAGACGATGAGGAGGTTTCATGAGGAACCGTACATTCGTATCAGCCGCGGTCTTTTTGTTCCTGGCTGCCACCGGTTATGCCGCGTGGCTCAGGTTCGAGGCGGCCCGAATGGAGCGGGCCGCATGGGCTGAGGTCACCGATCCCGTCGACTGAGAATAGACGTGATCGACTGATCATTCCCTCAGGGGCCATGGCGCAATTGGTAGCGCACCTGCTTTGCAAGCAGGGGGTTACGGGTTCGAGTCCCGTTGGCTCCACCATCTATTTCTTCATATTCTCGGCTCCCCGAGGCGATCCATGATGATCCGCCTCGGGGAGTATTTTTGGCTCCGTCGGATCCGAAGAAGAATCGGGACGGGGAAGCCGACGCCCCGCAACGGCGTCGGCAATCGTGAAGGCCTCCTCCAGTGTCGGCGTATGTCCCAAGTAGTTGTGCCGGTACAGGCCGGCTCCGATCATCATGTCCACGCTCGTCTCCGCGTCCGGTCCCTTCCAGGAGGTCTGCTCAATGGCGCGCCGAACGGCGTCGATCGCAGCATCGCGCAGAGGGCTGATAACGCGTTCTCGGTAGAGACGGGCAGTCTCGGGGCGGTTGACGAGCTCGAGGGCCAGCTGCGGCAGGGCGCCGGCCAGAGGCGAGCTGATGAGCAGGGTGTGTGTACGGACGACGATCTGGGATAGGTCGACCAGCGGGTCGTCACCGATGACAACTCCCCGTTCCCCCAGGGCATCGTCAACGGCGGCAACAGCAAGATCCGTCAGAGAAGGCCATCGCCGATAGATCGTCGATTTCGGGACTCCGGCACTGCGGGCGACATCGTCGACCCGCAGGCCCCGAAACCCCCTTTGGGCGAGCAAAGACGTTGTGGCCTGAAGAATCCGCTGGTCGACGGCGGTGTCTCGGGGACGTCCACCGCGTCCACCCGGGCGGTCCTCTCCGGAAGGATCACTCATCTGCACTTCTCCTCGCGATGCTGACGGGAAGTCTGGCAGAGCCGGCACGGAAGCGCTACTGTTAGTTGCGCAACTATTAGTATCGAAACCGGAGGTGATGACATGGACTCCGTCTCACTGGCGACTGGAGGCCTGTTCTTCTCATGGCTGGCCCACGATCTCGAGGAACTGGCGACGATGCCCGGCTGGACCCACCCGGCCTTGGACAAGATTCCCTTCTTGCCCGACGATATTCGGCGCAACGGCTGCTCGCGCGAGCATGTCTACCTGGGAATCGGTCTGATGGGCGGCCTCATGGCGGCCGCCTCGATCGACGGCTACCGCACGCGCGGGCGTTCGTTCCTCTATCAGGCCGTGCTCTACGGCTACGGCATGCACACCTTCAGCCACCTGGCCACGGTGGCCCTCGCCCGGCGCTACACCCCAGGGTCGGCGACGGCGCTGCCGATCGTCCTGCCCTTCTGGATCTTCGCGAAGCGGACACTGCGCGCCCACGGGGTCGAGGTGCGATCTCATCCATGGGTCATTCCCGCCTTCCCGGTCGTTGTCGGCAGTGCCCTCGGAAGCACGTACATGGTGACCAGAAGGTCGTCGAGAAATAGAAGGACAACGTCATGAAGGAAAGTAACCTTGACTGAATGACAAGTTTCCTTTATACTTGGATGTGAGCCGGACCGGCAATGTCATCCGGTCGCTCTCGATGTCACCATTGGCGGAAGGCAGTCATGCTCGGTGATCGTAAGGCGGTTGTCTCCTACTCCATCCGATTTGGCATCGGCGCCGTTATCTACTCCGTCGGCGTTTTTGTCGGATTGAGGTGGGCGCGATCTCTGGGAGAAAGTCCCTGGCGCTTCGTCGTCGTACTGCTTCCCATGATTGGCGTCGCCGTCTGCACGTGGGCCATGATGAGAATATCGAGGGAAACAGATGAGATGCAGGCGAGAAAAGTGCTGGAAGCGCTCGTCATCTCCGCCGCGGGCACGGTCATTGCCAGTATGGCTTACGGATTCATGGAGGAAGTGGGAGCACCTCATATCAGCCTCATGTGGGTAACCGTTGTGTGGGCCTTCTTCTTCGGTGTCGGAATGCTGTGGTCAACCTGGCGGTACCGGTGAGGAATGATCTCAAGGTGCTGCGCGCCCAGCGCAGTTGGACCCAGGCCCGGCTCGCCGAGGAGCTAGGGGTCTCCCGCCAGACGGTCAACGCCCTGGAAGCCGGTCGCTACGACCCCTCCCTGCCCCTGGCCTTCGCCATCGCGCGTGTCTTCGGTCTGACCATCGAGGAGATCTTCTTCCCCGATGACGGTGCCTCTTAGGATGAGCACCGTGAGCCGCATCGTTGATATTCCGCCCCCGAGGCGGGGGCGTCGTGAGCTCGCCGAGGACACCAGGGTGCGCCTCGGTCTGCACATCAAGGCGGCGGAGCAGGCCATGATGGCTGCCAAGACCGAGGCTCTGCGGAGCTTCGGCATCACGGTGGCCCAGTACGTCGCCATGCTCTCCCTGTACTACGTACCCGAGCAGTCCTCGGCCCAGCTGGCCAGGGCCGCCGCGGTCACCCCGCAGACGATGGCGACCGTCATCGCCAAGCTGGAGCAGAAGCGCCTCGTCACCCGCCACCCCTCCTCCGACCATGCCAAAGTTCTCATTGCCTCACTGACCCCCGAAGGCGAGACCCTGGTTCTGCATGCCGATGAGAGTGCGCGGCGCATCGAGCGGTGCATGGCGGAGGCGTTCTCTGCGAAGGAGCGCGATCAACTCACCGAGATGCTTGAGCGGGTCACCACCCTCCTGCGGGACGGCCTCGGAGCCGAGTAGAGGCCGGCAGGTAGGAGGATTCCCGGCCCCGGATTCGTAGCGATCATGCGAGTGAGACGGGGTGCCGCATCTTCTCAACTTCTGGGTATGTCGCAACGTCTGAGCTACGGACGGGGTGGGCTGCACCGGGTTCCTGGGATAATCGGCTCGTTGGTGTCCAAATCGGTGACAAAGGACCGAAGGTCTCCAGACCGTATGAACGAGAACCTTGGAATCATGCGGTTTCACTCCCTCTCGCCGGCGACGGTCCAAGCCTTTGTCACCGATTTGGACATTCTTGGTCCTGTTGTGGCTCCTGATGGCGCTCACGTGGCTGCCGTCGATCAGCGGGCTATCCCGCATCGAGTATCAGATATCTGATACAGTGTTGATAACTGATACAGGAAGGTGTTGTCCATGAAGGCCATGCAGATCGTCAGCTTCGACGGCCCCTCCGGGCTGCGGTACCAGGACGCCCCCGTCCCCGAGCCCGGACCGGGTCAGATCGCGGTGGACGTGGACCATGCCGGTGTCGGCTACGTCGAGGCGCTCTTCACCGAGGGACTCGTGCCCATCGACCTGCCCTGGACTCCCGGGCTGGAGGTGAGCGGCCGCGTCCGCGCTTTCGGCGACGGGGTGGATGGCTATCGGGTCGGGGATGCCGTCGTTGCCCTGACCATCACCGGAGGTGGCGGCTACGGGCAGGTCGCCGTGGCTCCCGCGGAGCTCGTCGCACCGCTTCCGGCGGGACTCGATCCGGTCCTGGCCGCTGCGGTTCCGGCCAACTCGACGACGGCTCTCGTCGCCCTGGAGGAGATCGCCCACCTGCGCCGAGGTGAGAGCATACTGGTCCATGCCGCCGCCGGTGGCCTCGGCTCGCAGATGGGCCAGGTGGCCCGGCTGCTCGGGGCGGGCCGCGTCGTCGGCGTCACCCGCGGCGAGGCCAAGCGCCAGGAGATCCTGGACCTGGGCTACGACGAGGCCTGGCTCACCGAGGATCTCGCCGACGCCGAACCCGCCCAGTTCGACGTCGTCGCCGACCCGGTGGCCGGCCCGGCCAGGCTGCGCAGCCTCGACCTGCTGCGCACGGGAGGACGGCTCCTGGCTCTGGGGGATGCCTCCCAGGCGGAGGACCAGCAGGTGAGTACCACGTCGCTGTGGCTACGGGGCATCGGCGTCATCGGCTTCAACCTCGGAGCCTTCAGTCAGGTGAATCCGGCGCTCGTCGGAGGCCACCTGAGGCGTGCGGTGGAACTCGTGGCCTCCGGAGAGCTCCGCGTCCACATCACCGACCGGCTCCCGATCCAGGAGGCCGCTCGGGCTGTCACCGCAGTGCGCGCGGGAACGACCACCGGCAAGATCGTCCTGACCCATTCGCAGGACTGATGGCCCGCCCAGGTTCGCAAGAATCTTCAGTGATCTCTGGGCGCCACACGAGCATCATGGTGCGCATGAGAGAAACGATTGAGTCTTTCAACGTTGTCGGTCTGCCTCTTCGAACATCGAACCGCGAGGCGGCCCGCACCATTCCTCCTCACTGGCGGGCCGCTGCCGACGTCGGGCTCCTCGATCCCGAGAAGCCCGACGTCAGCCCCGGCATCTACGCGGTCTATACCGACTATGAGACTCCCGGCGATGATGTCGACGGCGTCTACACTCTCGTCATCGGCAGGCGCATTGAGGCCGAAGGTCCGGTTCCCCCGGGCCAGGTGACCGTGACGATCCCGGGGTCCATTCGAGAGATCATGACGGCGGTCGATGCTCGCCCGGAGAGTGTCTACGAGGCGTGGGTGGGTGTCTGGGCCCGCGAGGACCTGGCCCGTGAGTATCGCGCTGACTATGAGTACTACGCTCCCGACGACTCGATTCACCTGTCCATCGGGGTCCTTTCGGACGCATGAGGGCCGAGCAGTACCAACGCCAGCTCGACGCCGTCACTGACTACATCTACGCCCATCTCGACGACGACCTCAGCCTGGAGGTCCTCGCTCACGTCTCCGGGTTCTCCCGCTATCACTGGCACCGCATCTACCGAGCGGTGCGCGGGGAGACGGCCGCTCAGACCGTACGCCGCCTCCGCCTGGAGCGAGCGGCCGCCATGCTCACCGAGACCTCATGGTCGATAGAGCGGATCGCCTGGAAAGCCGGATTCACCGGCACCGAGGTGTTCAGCCGAGCCTTTCTCCGCTCCTATGGGACGACTCCCAGCCGATTTCGCACCGGCGGCCGCCCGGCGTCGACCGACTCGCCGGCGACGAGCAGCGGTTCGGGCTCGACGTCGTCGGCGAGAGAGGCGCCGGGATGGCCAGTGCGCGTGGAGGCGCGCTGCGGGTATCGACTTGCCGTATCTGAGCACTGCGGTTCCTATCTGGATATCGGCCGAGCGTTCAGCCGAGTCAGAGACCGTGTAGGAGTCGAGAACCTGATGGTCGCCATCTATGAGGACGATCCCGACGCTGTTCCCCCGGCTGATCTGCGCTCAGCGGCTGGAGCCGTCGTCGATCCTGGCACGAAGATCCCCCACGATCTCGTCGAAAGGAGAGTGCCAGCCGGCCGGTACGCGATCATGCGTTACGTCGGCCCCTACTCCTCGATGCACGATGCCTACCGGTGGCTCTACGGTCGGTGGTTGCCGAGCTCGGGTGAGGAGCCGCGAGACCATCCGATCGTCGAGGAGTACCTCACCGATCCGGCCTCCACCCCGCCTGTCGACGCCGTCACCGATATCCTCCTGCCGCTCCTGTGAGGTATCCGGTCTGATGGTTCACGCAGATGGGCGACAGACACCTTGGTGTCTGCCGCCCATCAAGATCGTCCTGACCCACGAGTCCTGCTAGGCATCGCGTCTGAGTGTCTGCCGTCCGGCGATGAAGACGCTTCCGGCGGAGCACAGTGCGATGACGACCAGGGCCGCGATCACCGGCATCGCATGCGGCCCCGTCGGCAGGAGCAGTGCGGTGGGAAGCCGGCGGGACATTCCCGGTACCTGGTTCATCACCGGCAGGACGAGGGCTAGGAGCGTGGTCAGGGCAATGGCCGTCGTCGTTCGACGCAGGCTTGCCGCAAGTAGGTGGCCGATGCTCATCGCCATGACGATATAGAGTCCGCAGGCCACCCACGTCTTGACCACCATTGCGGCGGGTGGACGTCCAATCGCACCGGCTGTCACGACGACGGTGAGGAGCAGGCCGCACGAGTACGTTGCCCATGCGATGAGCCAGTCGACGGCCAGACGCGGGAGCAGCATGGTGCTCAACCGGCGTACCCGGGTCCGGTAGAAGATCGAGGAGCCCGGACGCGTGTCCCAACCGACCGAGGTGATCGCCACCGCGACTGTCACAATGAGACCCAGCTGCATGGCGGACTGGTTGAACAGGGATACGGCATCGGCCGGTGTGGCCTGCGAGGCCGAGATCGTGAGCTGGTCGCTGCTCGCTGCGGCGCCGAGAATCTCAGGCATGTAGATCGCGAGTGCCGGACTGGACAGGCCGAAAAAGGCGAAGGCCACCAGTACCCCGAGACCGAGTCCGGAGCGTATGAGCCGGCGCAGTTCGACGACGAGAGAACTCGTGATGGAGGCTCTGGTGGGGTGGGCAGAGGCCAACCGAGACGGAGTGGACATCAGAACTCCTGTCTGGTGACAAGGTTGGCGAAGGATGCGTCGAGGTCACGGCCGGTCAGCGTCACCTCGAGCATGGGGGCGTCCACCTGCTCCATGACTTGCGGAAGCAGGGCCATACCCATGTCGAGGCTCGGAAACCGGACCGTGCACGTTGTCGTGGTCGGTGTGCTGAAGGAACCACTGGGAAACGCCTGATTCAGCCTCCTCGTCAGATGTGCCTGCTCGCCGGGCTCACAGGGGCGAAGGAACCTGAGGGTCCAGGAGGGTTCGCGACCCGAGCTGAGGAGATCCGCCGTCGTGCCCTGGGAGATGACGCGCCCCTCACTGATGACGATGACATGGTCGGCCAGCTGTTCGACCTCGCTGAGCAGATGGCTGGACAGGAGAATGCACCGATGCTGCTTCTGTTCCTGGATGAGGCGGCGCACGTCGGCGCGGCCAACAGGATCCAGGGCGCTGTTAGGTTCGTCCAGGATGAGCAGGCCCGGGTCCAGAACGAGTGCCGCCGCGATCCCCAAGCGCTGCAGCATCCCTCTGGAGAAGTCGGCGACCCGTCGCTTGGCCACACGGGCCAGCCCGCACTGATCCAGTGCCTCGAGGACACTGATGTCGCCGCAGGCGCCTGATAGTGCCAACGAAGTCTCCACGATCTCGGTTGCCGTCAACCATGACTCGAACTGAGGAACATCCGGGCAGTAGGCCACCGTCCGGCCAGTGGCGACCTCGATGTCGCCCTCATCGGCCGGGCACAGGCCGGCGATCACACTGAACAGGACCGTCTTACCTGCGCCGTTGGGTCCAATGACCGCCGTGACCGACTGGTCCCGAGCCTCCAGACAGATGTCATGGATCCCGGCTCCATTGGCGAAGACCCGACTCAAGTGGCTGATGTAAAGGGCAGTGCTGGGAGGCATCACAGGTCTCCGTCGCTCAGCGTTGTTCCCCTGCCTCGGCCCAGGGCTAGGTAGGCGACCGCTCCGAGGGGAACGACGAGCACCACGATGAAAGCCCAGGCCGCCTTGGGCAGGTGCTTGACGCGGGAGCGTCTGGCGATATCGATCAGACATGCCATGACCACGATGGCGACCAGGACGATGACGGGGATCCAGATAGCCAGATGGCCAGTGGCGCTCATGGTGACAGCTCGCTTTCTCGATGAGGACTGAGTGGGGAGGGCGCTGGGAGCGGTCAGGCGCTCTGCTCGCCGTCGGGCCGTGGGATCAGGACCGTAGTCAGCGTCCGACGTCGCCGCTCGCCCCCGGGTTGATTCCCCACCAGCTCTCGCAGAGCCCGGGAGACGGTGTCGAGAAACGCGTCGACCTCGGCCTGAGTCGCCCAGAAGCTGGCCTGGGTGAAGTTCACGCGGTCCTCGGTGAGATCAGGACGATCGCCATCGCGGATGTACGCGGCGAAGTCGCCGATGAGTCCGGTGGTGAAGACCGTGAACACCGTCATGAGCTCCTCGAGGCTCAAGGAGCCAAGATCCTGCGGGGTCGGGTTGGCCATCCCAGGGGTGACTCGGTACGTCTTCTCACTGGTCCCCCGGACCTGACGCTCCTGGGCCACCTCGATGAGTCCATGCGAGGCGAGATGGTTGATGTGCCGGTAGAGCGTCGCGATAGGGACGTCGGCAAGGCGTGCATGAAGCTGATGAGGTGTGAGGCCGCCGTCGGCGAGCAGTGTCTGGACGATACGCAGACGAACCGGGTGCAGCAGTGCGGAAGAGGCCATGCCCAAACAGTATCAGTATCGATATTGAAAACAAAGTTGGCGTGTGCGGAAACGGCTGACGGGCTGCCGATGCCGAAGCACCAACAGCCCGTCAGCCGCGCTCATCCGCGGGGAGGATTACTCCCTCATCGGTCTCTTGTCAGTCCATACCGGCTCGACGGCGTTTGCGCGCCTGGATCGCCATGACCAGCGCCGTGATCCCCAGCACTGCCCCTCCGGCGATGAGGTAGGTGGTTGCGGCGCTTCCACCGGTGAGGGGGATGGCGGGAACCGCCGATTTGCGGTTGGGGATGTTGCCCAGCGCCACGACCTGGTCCGGAGTGGAGATGGTGATGGTGCGGGGCGTGGCGTCGAGGACGTAACCGGTCGGCGCTTTGGTCTCAATGAGCTGGTAGGAGCCGTAACCCAGCTCTGCCAGCTTGAAGGCCCCTGGGGTCGCATCAGTGTCCAGACTGCCCTGGGCGCAGGTGCCCGCGCAGTCGGCGATGGTGCGGGCCTGGTCCGGTAGGGGGCGGCCGTTGGAGTCGAGAGGGGTCAGCGACCACTGGGCTCCCTTGATGGCGTTGCCCCGCTCATCGGTCTTGGTCCAGGTGACCGAGCCCTTGATCCGGGTGTTGGTGACCTGGCCCAGGTCGAGGGTGGGAGTGGCGTCGTCATTGCCTGCGGCGGGCGCCGATCCGTCCAGGGTCTTGGTCAGCGTCTCTGCGGAGATGTGGTAGCCGGCGGGTGCCTGGGTCTCGGTGATGGAGTACTCGCCCCAGGTGAGTCCCACGACCTTGAAGTATCCGGCCCGGGGATCCTGATCGACCGAACCCTTAGGGCAAGCGGTTTTGCCGTTGTCGGTGGCGCAGTCGCTCACCTCCACCTGGCCGTTATTCAGAGAGCTCGAGGCCAGGGTGAAGACCGTACCGGCCAGAGCGTTGCCGGCGTCGTCGACCTTGCTCCAAACGACCTGGCCGGGCAGGGCCGTGTTGACTATCGTGCACCTCATCCACTCGCCGGTGGCGAGATCCAGGGTCTTTGAGGCGGCGTCGAGGGTTGACGCCGGAGTCTTGATGTCCGAGTTCGGGTGCGGTGCGCAGGTGACGGTGGCCTTGTACCCGGCGGACTTGGCCGACGAGGAGGACTCGGACAGGACCGTCTTGCCCTGGGGTATGTAGGAGGCGCTGAAGCCGCCGGCTCCGGAGACCTCTGCGCCGGTCTTGGGGGAGGCGGTGAGCGTCCAGTCGTTGGCGGACAGGCCCAGGGATCCGGCTGCGGTGTTGTCCACCTCCTTGACCATGGTGAGGTTGGGGAGCTGGACCTGAATCTGGTGGTCTTCGACCTCTCCGTTGAGCGCGATGCCGGTGGGCTGAGGATCCTCGGCCGCCTGACCGTTGGCCAGTGGGCCGGTGATGCGCAGGCGCATGAAGGTTGCTGCGCCCTCTCCGTTGAGAGTGCTTCGCTTGGCGTCCTGGGGGACGGTCCAGTTCAGAGTGGCCTGGCCGGCTTTGGAGCAGGAGGTTACTTCGGAGCGCTCACCGGCGGAGAAGGAGCCGTCCCGATTCCAGTCCACCCAGCCGGCGACCTTGGTGCCGGTGCCTGAGCAGCTGATCTGCTGGCTCCACTGCTTGCCGATGTCGGTCCAGATGACGCGGTCCCAGTCAGTGGGAAGGGCGTCCTCGTCATCCACGCCGGTGGTGTCGTCTGCGCTGGCGTCGGCGCTGTAGACGATTCTCTCATCGTTATCAGTCAACTTGCCCAAACGCACCACAGCGGGACCGGCCGTAGCAAGGTGCTGTTGCCTGGCGGCCTGTGAAAGGTTGAACCAACTCCCGCTCTCGGCCTCCACCGGTCGGGACTGAGAAGAGATGTCGAGTGCGTCGTAGCCGGAAAGCTTTCCGCCGGTCCAACTGGGCTGGAAAACGCTGCCTGCGGTGCCGTAGCTCTCCGGTGCATCACCGTAGTCGATGTAGGAGACGACACCGAGGGCAACGGCACTCTTACCACCACCATGCACCTCGACGAAACCGCTCTGCATATTACTGATCAACATCACCGACGATGGACCGTAACCTCTATTAACTTGAGCGCTGCACTCGCCTCCATCTGGGCGTAGCTTAATACCGTTACGGTTGCCTACAGGAGTCGACATCGTAATGAGCCCGCCCCAGGAATTGGTATTGCATCCTGATTCCGATTGAGCGGTTTCCAGTAGACGATAGAAGACGTCACGGTTGGTGTCGTAAGGGGTGGGAGAGACGCCGATGTATTCTTTCTGACCGCCGGTTCCCTGCCAGTTGGAGCTCTCGGCGTCGGCGAAAACCATTCCCTCCATGGGAAGTTCCACCTTATTGGGAAGGGCATCGAGCTGGTTCTTAGCGGGCTTGGCGGAAGAGGTGACAAGATAGGCTTTACAGTCCACCTGGAATTGGTGAGTGGCGGAGTCTTGAAGATTGGCGATACCAATCAACATATTCGAACGGAAGTTGTTGCCGGTCGCAACTCCGTTGCTGTAGTTCGACCCGTCATTGTAAAGACGCGCCAGCCCGTCACCCCGCCAGTTTCCCGTATTGTATTCGACCTCGATTCCTTTGTGTGTGGTCAGCTTAGGTTCATTCCTTCCCACATTTGTGGTGATGACGTTGGAGATCGTGCATCGGCTCGTACGCCATATGTCACTAGACACCTGAGTCGGGGTGGACCAGGCGACGCCCGTTGCCCCATCGGGCAGAATTCGTGTCCAGTTCTCCGTTCTTGTGCCGGTCATCTCAGTCCAGTCGATCCAGTCGATGACGGGGGTGAAGCGGCCCGATCCTCCTGCCGGATTGCCGTTGACTGCCTCGGCCGGCGGGGTTGGCAGCGTGACGGTACTCAGCGCCGCCCAGGCTAGAGCCAGCGCACAAGCAGCAGCACCCGCCCGACGGTGTTTACGGGAACGATTCAACGACCGGCGTGGCGACATTGGCTCCGTGGTGGCTGAATGGGTGAAGACGCGGCGAAGCATGGAGTAATACCTCGAACTAGGGGCATGGGCCTCGTCACGCTAACACTGAACAGGTAGGAAAAATGCTACACAGGCGGCCTTGCAATGCAACAGTAATCTGATTGTGGAAAAATCTCGAACACATATTCTCTGAACCGGTGGAAAAGTAATTCTATGGTGCCTCGGTCGTCTGTATGTTCCCGGGGTGCCGGCCCGCCTGAGAACCTGTGTGCATGGCCAGGACCGCCTACGATGGGTGTGGGTAGGCTGCACTAACTGAAAGGTGACCCCTCATGTCTTCTCACCCGTGGGAGATCTACGATGCGCTTCTCGACGGACTGCCTGGCGATGCCGTCGTGCGTGCGGCGGGCCGGGGACCGCGCTGGAGCCGCGTCCTCAATTCTGCCGGCGGCCTCGGCTCGGCCTGGACCATGGACGTCCAGAGCCGTCCGACCCTCGTGGAGGGGCCTCTGGAGAGCCGCCCGCTGCGCGACGTCGCAGCCCTGGTGAAGTCCTGGAACCTCGCCGAGGCGAGCATCGGCCAGGCTGCCATCAACTCCTGGTACTCCCGCGAGGAGACGGCCGCCGCCAACGGGTTCGAGCCCACCGGTGAGGGGACTACTTGGCGCCAGGTCTTCGACCCCTATCGCGAGATGATCGTCGGCAAGAAGGTCGCAGTCATCGGCCACTTCCCCTTCGCCGAAGCCGCCCTGGCCAACGCGGGCGAGTACATCTGCCTCGAGCGCAACCTTCAGCCCGGCGACTGGCCGGACAGCGCCTGTGAGTACGTCTTACCCGAGTGCGACGTCGTCTTCATCTCCTCATCGAGCTTCGTCAATAAGACCGCGCCCAGGCTCATCGAACTCTCCCGCCACGCGCACACGGTCCTTGTTGGTCCCTCGACGCCGCTCAACCCCGTGCTCTTCGACGCGGGCGTCGACACCATCACCGGTTTCATCTCGGCGCGCTCCCTGGCGGATCCGGCCGCCCTGGCCGAACTGGTCCCCGCAGGAGACATCGGTCCCGGCTTCCGCGTCCACCGCCATCGCTCCTGATGATTGGAGTGGCCTAGGTGTGCTCCAAGCCGCGTCGATCACACCTGAATCTGATCCGGATGGGACCCGGTGCGCAGTCCCTGGTCCAGAGCGTTCAGCGCCGCCATCTGCGTATCGTCGAGCGTGATGCCGAAGACGTCGGCGTTGGCCGCCAGGCGCTCACGATGAGTCGATTTTGGAATGACCACCAGTGAGTTCTGCAGGTGCCATCGGATGATCACCTGGGCCGGACTCGCCCCGACCGCCTCGGCGATCTCTACGACCGTCGGCTCTGCCAGTAGCCTGCCCCGCCCCAACGGAGACCAGGACTGCGTAACGATGCCCATCTGCGCGTGCATCGCGCGCAGCTCGGACTGAGTCAACCAGGGATGCAACTCGATCTGGTTGACCGCCGGAACCACGTCCGTGGCCCCCACGATCCGGCGCAGGTGCTCGGGCTGGAAGTTGGATACGCCGATGGCGCGCACCCGTCCGCTGTGGAGGATCTCAATCATGGTGCGCCAGGTGTCGACCAGGTCGATCCCGGCCGATGCCGCCAGCGGCCAGTGGACGAGGAACAGATCGAGGACGTCCAGGCCCAGGGCCTCCATGGTGGCGTCGAAACTGCGCAGCGCGTCATCGCGCCGATGGTTGGGGTTGTTGAGCTTGGAGGTGATGAACAAGTCCCGGCGCGGCAGACCGCAGACAGCGATCGCCCGCCCCACCCCGGCCTCGTTGCCGTACATCTGGGCCGTGTCGACGTGCCGGTAACCCACCTCCAGGGCGTCGCAGACGACCCGTTCGGCTTCGTCGTCGGGAACCTTGTAGGTGCCGACCCCCAGCTGAGGAATGAGCACCTCCTCCCCGTTGGTTCCGCGGGTCAGAGCGAGAGCAGGAACGGACAGAGCGCACATGCTCCCAGGCTACCTACGGTTCGGGGCAGTGGGGCGGGAACGCTGTGCAGGATGACGGCGACGGCGCCACGCGGGAACCCGCGTGGCGCCGTCAACGACGGATTTGGATGGCCATCAGGCCGGGGCATCCTCGGGGCTGATGCCGTAGCCGGCCTCCTCCTCGGTGGAGTCGGCCCAGTACTCCTCGGCCCACGGGTCCTCAACAGGCTGGCTACGACGCCATACGACGTAGGCGCCGGCGGCGGCCGCACCGGCGACGGCGAGCCAGCCCAGGGTCTTGAGCACGCGGTGCTTCTTCTGCTTCTTCACGGGAACCTCCAATGCGGCGGACTTTGCGGCAACAGCCACGCGCTGGGCGCGCTCTGACAGGGTACCGTCCGTACCCGCGGCGGCCTGGGCAGCCACGGCGGCGCGCTGCGCGCGAGGAATGTAGTCCTCGACAACCCGCTGGCGAGCCTCCTGCACCACCGGCTCCAGACGCTCCTGTGCGTCCTTGGCGGCGCGGGCGACCTCCTCAGCGGCCCTACTCACGTGCGGGGCAGCCCACAGAGCCGCCCGCTCAGCCTGATCGACGACGGACTCGGCGAAGGATGCTGCCTCCTTGCGCAGATGAGTGGTGTCGAGCTTCTTGTCGCAGCATGTCTTCGTCAGGCAGGACATGGTTGCCTCCCAGGTCGGATACGGATACAGACGGTCGTTGTGCAACGTGCACTAATGGTCGCACCGTTGGGCTATCGGGCGCACAGGACGTCCAGGCGTTTTGCCTGGGGTGAACAGCGACGCGCACTGCTCAGGGTTCATGCCGATGGGCGTGGGAGCGTGCCACCATGGCCTCTATGGAAGCGACTCTTCACACCAACCTCGGCGATATCCGCCTGGAGCTCTACCCCGAGCAGGCGCCCGAGACCGTCTCCAACTTCGTCGGACTTGCCACCGGCCAGAAGGCATGGACGGATCCTCGCACCGGCGAGGAGTCTCACGCACCCCTGTACGACAACGTCATCTTCCACCGCGTCATCCCCGGTTTCATGATCCAGGGCGGCGACCCGCTGGGCACCGGCACCGGCGGCCCCGGTTATGTCTTCGATGACGAGATCGACGCCTCCCTGACCTTCGCAGCCCCCTACGTCCTGGCCATGGCCAATGCCGGCCGCCGTCTGGGCAAGGGCACCAACGGCTCGCAGTTCTTCATCACCACCGCTCCCACCGAGTGGCTCCAGGGCAAGCACACGATCTTCGGCGCCGTCACCGACGAGGCCTCCCGCGCCGTCGTCGACGCGATCTCCGCCGTCGAGACCGACCCGCGCGACCGCCCGGTGCAGGATGTCATCATCACCTCGGTGGACATTACTGAGTAGCCACTGGGTAACTGAGCCGTTGTGAACAGAGCGTTGGTCAGCAGCCCGCCGGCGACTGACCCGCTACCAAGCTGTCACTGAACCACCAGAATCGGGTGTGATTCGCCCCTGTGACGCCGTCGGGACCCGTGTCCCGGCGGCGTCGTCGTACCCGGTCCCAACCTGTCACCGCACGCCGACCCTCGAACATTCACACAGGAGTACTCGATGACCTCAACGAACCCGTCCACCGAGCAGGCGCCACCGGTGTGCCCCCGGCACCCGGACACGGTGGCCTACGTGCGCTGTCAGCGCTGCGAGCGGCCCACCTGCCCCGCCTGTCAGGTTCCCAGCACTGTAGGAGTGCACTGCGTGGACTGCGCTCGCCAGTCACAGGCCGGTCGGCGTCAGGCGCGCACACTGCTGGGCGGGACCGTGGTGTCCGACGCCGTCGTCACCAAGGTGCTCATCGGCCTGTGCGTCGCCGCCTACGTCGTTCAGGTGCTCGCCCCGGCGCTGGACGCTCGACTGGCCTTCGTGCCGGTAGTGGCCGCCGGTGAGCCCTGGCGGTTCCTGACGACAGCCTTCCTCCACGCGAACTACATGCACCTCGGCTTCAACATGTGGGCCCTATGGGTGCTGGGCGGTTCCCTCGAGCCGGTGCTCGGGCGCTGGCGCTTCACCGCCGTTTACCTGCTCAGCGCCCTGGGCGGTTCGACGGCGATCTACTGGCTCTCCTGGCCGGACACCGACGCCTGGGGCACGATGACAGTGGGTGCCTCCGGAGCGGTCTTCGGCCTGTTCTCCACCATGTTCGTGGTGCAGCGGCGCTTCGGGCGGGACACCTCGGGAATCGTGGCGCTCCTGGCGATCAACGCCGTTATCTCCTTCCTGGGGGCCAACATCTCCTGGCAGGGGCACCTCGGCGGGCTCATCGTGGGAGGAATCGTTGCGGCGGTCTACGCGTGGGCCCCCCGCGGCAGGCGGCAAACCGTGGGGATCGTCGGAACCGTGGCGGTCGCGGTGGTGCTCGTGGGGCTCAACATCGCACGCGCACTCATCGTCTGAGGCACCCCGCAACACGGTCGAGCATGAATGACACCGGTGGAAGCACACTGCTGTAGTTCATCCACACCTGGGGACACGGATGTGGAAACACACGCGTGTAGTTATCCACAGGTGTGTCCACACTTGGGGAAAGTCGGGGTGGGATGTGGGGAGGCCTCTGTCCACGGATCCACAGGATGCCTGTGGACTGTATGGCATGCGTGCGTGAAAGGGACCTGCGCCGATGCGACGACTCGCCCGACCGTCATCGCCCCAATGGGCATGGCAAGGCCCCCGAGCGCTAGCGCTCGGGGGCCTTGATGCCTTGTACCTTGTCCGCCGAAGGTGCAGAACTCCTAGGAGCCGCTACTTCCAGCGCAGCAGGCCGAGGAATCCCGACATCATGATGAGGAAGCCGATGTAGAGGTTGCCGTTGAACAACCAATCGGTGGCGTGGTGCTTGGCGAAGTACGGCAGCGGATACAGGCCGTTGAACAGGTAGGTGGTGACCACCCACAGCAGCCCGATGACCATGAGCGTCACCATCGTGGGCGCGTACCAACGCGGCGAGGCGGTGTCCTTGATCTTGGCGGGTGTGCGCGAGACCCGGTTCGCCGCGGCGCGCGACTCCTCCTCGAGGGCCTTGGCCGCCTTGGCCGGGTTGCCCGAGCGCTCAGGGCGCTTCTTCGACGTCGATGACGAGTCCTTCTTCGAATCCTTGTCCGCCTTGTCCTTCTTCTTGGACGCAGCGGTGCTCTTCGCGGAACTCTTCTCGGACTTCGCAGCGTTCTTCTCGGTGCTCTTGCCGGAGTTCTTCTTCGAGACCTTCTCCGAGCTCTTGTCGGCGTCGTCCTTTGTGGACTTCTTCTCCAAGGCCACCCTGGGTCTCCTCACTGGTTGGGGACGGTGGTTCGAGACCACCCCAATACATCCGGGCCTAGCCTAGGACATGAGGAGAAGCTTCCTCACGGTGTGCTCTGTGATACGTCCACCACTCCGAGCTGGTCACGGGCGGGGTGTGTCGCCTTAGACTGGCCGTCAACCCGATGAAGTTTCAAGTCGTGAGGAGGGGTGATGGCTGGAGGGGGTCTTGTGCAGCATCGCGCGCCTGGCCAGAGCCGTGCTGTACGAATCTTCAATGGCACCTTGACCGCGATCGGCGAGCTGCTCATCACGGCGGGCCTCGTGGTCGCGCTCTTCCTGTGCTGGCAGCTGTGGTGGACCAGCATCGACGCCAACGCCAGTGCGCAGGCGGTTGCCACCCAGTTCCACGAGAAGCAGGTCGAGTCCCCCAAGGTCGAGGGCACTAAGCACACCGAGGATCCTCCGGTGATGGAGAAGGTCGGCTACGGCGAGACCATCGGAATGCTCGTCGTCCCCAAGTGGTACGGCGTGACGAACAACAACATGCCCGTCCTCGAGGGAACGGGCTCCGACGTCCTGGATCAGGCCGCCGCGGGCCACTATCCCGAAACCCAGCAGCTCGGGGAGCTCGGCAACTTCGCCATTGCCGGGCACCGTCGCACCTACGGCAACTCCTTCCGTCGCATCGACCTGCTCCAGGAGGGCGACGAGATCGTCGTCTCCACTGCGAACACCTGGTACGTGTTCACGGTGACCAATCATGAGATCGTCCAGCCCGAGCAGGTGGAGGTCATTGCTCCGGTGCCCAATCAGCCCGATGTCCAGCCCACCGAGCGGTACATCACGCTGACCACGTGCCACGGCTCGACCGCCGGCGAGTTCGGCAACGACCAGCGCTGGATCGTCCACGCGAAGTTCTCTTACTGGATGAACCGTTCCGAGGGTCGCCCCGCCTCTGTGCTCAACGATCCGGGAGTCAATTGATGTACGGCTTCATCTGGCGTCACCTGCCCGGGCCGGCTTGGCTCAAGGCCATCGAGGCCCTCATCCTCATCGCCGGGATCGTCTATCTGCTCATGCAGTACGTCTTCCCCTGGGCCAACGAGACCTGGCACCTTTCCGGCAACGCGGATGTCGGCTGACCCCCGTCGATCGGTCACGATCGACTCGACCGGCCACTGAATCCACTAAGTCGGATGCGAGAACGGGGCCTTGCGCCCCTGCCGGGTCTTCTACCGCGCCATGAGTCGGCTGATGAGCTTGCGCAGCTCATCGACCCATAGGACCAGGGAGGCCATGACGATGACGATCGCCCAGTGGACCGGGTCCAGCGACGTCGTCGAGAAGGCCGCCTGAAGGAAGGGCACCTCCACCACGGCGACTTGGAGCACCAGGGTTAGGCCGATCGCACCCCACAGCCACTTATTGACGAAGAGGTGGCTGAAGGCGCTGACCGTCTCCGAGCGGGAGTTGACCGTGTTGAACAGTTGCGCCAGGACCAGGGTGGAGAAGGCCGCCGTGCGCGCGGTGTCGAGGCTGTCTGTGGACAGGGAGGTCTCGATGAGGCCGCCGGGCAGGAAGATGTCCAGCGTGGCCAGGGTCGAGACGGCCATGACGGTGCCGACCAGCAGGACGCCGCTCCACATGGCCCCGTCGACCACTCGGTCGGTGGGCTTGCGCGGCGGGCGGGCCATGACGTCCTCCACCGAGGGGTCCACACCCATGGCCAGGGCCGGTCCGGAGTCGGTGACCAGGTTGATCCACAGGATCTGGGTGGCCAGCAGCGGCAGGACAACGCCGGAGTCGCTGTGCCCGCTCAGGCCGATGACTCCGGAGAACACCACGCCGCCGAAGACGGTGAGGACCTCGCCCATATTGGAGGACAGCAGGAAGCGCAGGAACTTCTTGATGTTGTCGAAGATGCGCCGGCCCTCGCGCACTGCGTCGACGATGGTGGCGAAATTGTCGTCCGCCAGGACCATCGTGGCGGCCTCCTTGGTCACCTGGGTTCCGGTGATACCCATGGCCACGCCGATGTCCGCGGCGCGCAGGGCCGGGGCGTCGTTGACGCCGTCGCCGGTCATGGAGACCGTGTGGCCCTGAGACTTCAGGGCGTGGACGATCCGCATCTTGTGCTCGGGGGCGACGCGGGCGTACACGCTGGTGGCGGCTACGGCCTCGGACAGGGCGTCGTCATCCATCCCCTCCAGCTCGCGGCCGGTCAGAACCGGGGCGCCGCGCTCGACGATGCCCAGGTCCGCTGCGATGCGCCCGGCGGTGGCCGGGTGGTCGCCGGTGATCATGAGGACGCGCACGCCCGCCCGGTGCGCTTCGGCGACGGCCACGGCCGCCTCGGGGCGCGGCGGGTCGATGATGCCGACGACGCCGGCCAGCACCAGGTTCCGCTCCAGGTCGGACAGGTCCGCCTCGCCGTCGCCGGCGGCGGCCTCGCGCACGCGGGCGGCCTCCTCATCGGTGAGGATCCGGTAGCCGACCCCCAGGGTGCGCAGTGCTCGGCCCGACATGTCCGCGATGTGTTCGACGAACTGGGCCCGGGCCTCCTCGGTCAGTTCGGTGGCGGCGTCGCCCAGGCGCATCTGCGTGCAGTGCTCCATGAGGACGTCGGGGGCGCCCTTGGACATGATGATCGTGCCGTGCTCGGTATCGGTGAGCAGTACCGACATCATCTTGCGCTCGGAGGTGAAGGGGACCTCGCCGACGCGCTCGAAGCGGCCTTCGCGCTGCCCGTCTGTGCCGAGCTTCTTCTCCGCGACCAGGAAGGCACCCTCGGTGGGGTCGCCGACGACGCTCCACACGTCCTCGGTGACATTCAGTTCGGCGTCGGAGGCCAGTGTCCCGCCGGAGAGGACCACGGTGACCTCATCGCGCAAGGGCCCTTCGAGGGGATCGGCGTCGGGGCGACCGTCGCGGTCGGCGTCGGGGGCGACCTCGCCGTCGGGCGCGTACCCGATACCCGTGACCACACAGGTGCCTGAGGCGGTGACGACCTCCTGGATCGTCATCTCTGAGCGGGTGAGCGTGCCGGTCTTGTCCGAGCAGATGACCGAGGCGGAGCCGAGGGTCTCCACGCTGGTGAGTTTCTTGACCACTGCCTTGTGAATGGCCATGCGCTGCACGCCCAGGGCCAGGACCACCGACAGGATCGCGGGCAGCCCCTCGGGTACGGCGGCCACGGCCAGCGAGACCCCCAGCAGGAGGGCGTGGACTATCGTGTCCGGCGCGCGGTTCTCTGCCAGGAGTAGCAGGGTTCCCACAACGACCACGGCGATGATGACCACGACGATTCCCAGCATCTTGGAGATCGAGTGGATCTCCTTCTGCAGGGGCGTGTCCTCCTCCTCGACGGAGTCGAGCATCTGTGCGATCGCACCCATCTCGGTGTCTGCCCCGGTGGCGACGACGACGGCGCGCCCCGTCCCCTGGGCCACGGAGGTGCCCCGGTAGACCATGCAGGTGCGGTCGGCCAGATCGGTATCGGCGCCGACCGCCTCGGGGGTCTTGACGACGGCGTCGGCCTCACCGGTCAGGGAGGACTCCACCACGCGCAGGGCGGCGGCCGAGATCAGGCGGGCATCGGCACCGACCTGGTCGCCCTCGCCCAGGACGAGGACGTCGCCCACCACGAGCTCGGAGGAGGGGACGACCAGCCGAGAGCCGTCGCGCAGCACCGTGGAGGTCGCCTCGGTCATGGCGGACAGGGCGGCGACGGCGTCAGCGGCCTTGTTCTCCTGGACGAACCCGAGGACGGCGTTGAGGGTCACGACGGCGACGATGACGATGGAGTCCACCGGCACGCCCTCGGCGCCCTCCAGGACCCAGGCGATGGTGGAGACGACGATGGCGGCCAGCAGGAGGTAGACGAGCGGGTCGTTGAACTGGCCCAGGAAGCGCAGCCAGGCGGGTGCCGGCGGCTTGGAGGGCAGCTCGTTGGGGCCGTCGGTGGCTAGGCGGTCAGCCGCGGTCTGCGGGCTCAGGCCGCGGGAGGTGTCGGTACCGAGGTCGGCGGCGACGGCGTCGGCCGGGCGGGAGTAGGAGGACTCGGGTGTTGCGGCGGGAGGGGCGGCGCCGGCCGACTTGGCCGGTGTGTCCATGGCGGGTGCTTTGGGCATGGGCGCTATCCCATCAGCGGCGGTGGTCCCTCACAAGTCTCCGGGAGCGTTTTTTGGGCGAATCGTATGGGTAGTAGTTCCCTGGTGCGGCGGTTGAGGCGATATCAGTGCGACCGTTGGCGGGCGGCAGCGTCGGGCAGCTTCTCCAGTACTCGTCTCCCGTCTCTCCACGGGCAGACAACCCGCGTACGGGGACGAAATACGCGTGGGGGAACAGGACTCCTGTTCCCCCACGCGTGGAAGGTCCCCGCCCCATGGGAGGGGATGCGTCGGGCGCGTCAGTCGGCCGTCGTCAGCCTCAGGCCAGCGAGGGCTGGAGGCCGAGTGTGCCCACGAGGTGCTCGCGGTAGGCCGGGGTGCTGACCTTGTCCAGCCAGGCGCGGGCCTCGGCCAGGCGACCCTCGATGCCCAGGCGCTCGATGACCTCCTTATTGTTCTCCGCGGTGTAGAAGCGGGTGAGGTCCTCGATGGCCTGATGGGCCTGGCGGGTGTCACGGGCGACCTTGGCGTCCAGGCGCGCCGCGTACCACGACGAGCTCAGGATGTTCTCGCGCTCGAACAGGGCGCGGAACTCCGGGCTCGCCAGGTTCCAGCCCTCCCGGGAGGTGCCGTCGATCATGATCTCCAGAAGGGCCCGCAGCGGCGGCACGGCCCACTCGATAGAGCCGTCGGCCCGGTAGTGCTCGGCCACGACCTTGTGGGTGGTGACGATGATGTCCACCGAGTCGGCGAAGACCGCCTCGTCCTGCAGTTCGGGACGCAGCATCTCCTCGGTGAAAACGACGTCGGGGTGCAGGAAGATCCGCCCGAAGAAGGTTGAGGCGAAGGCCTGGTTCATGCGGTAGCCCAGGCGCGAGGCCTGAACGGTACGGCCCTTGTACTCGAAGTCCTCGATGCGCTCGAGGTAGCCGCCCTTGATGAGGCTGCGGGCATCGCGCTCCTCAACGCTCATGCGGGAGAAAATCTCCGGGATGAGCAGTGAGATGTCGTGAGCCACCTGGACCTTCGGACCGATGTAGCCGGCCGAGGACAGCCAGCCGTCGTAGCCGCTGAGGGCGTAGGACAGCAGGGCCGCGTTGAGGTCGTAGATAGCGGGCAGCGCGTTGAACGGGGACTTGGTCAGCGCCCCCTCGCTACCGGCACCCGTCGTCGAGGGGGACTTGCCGGTCATGGAGGAGATGAACTCCATGAAGAGCTCGGGCAGCTCCATGTAGTGCAGCGGGTTGTAGGCGCACAGCGGCGGAACCCCGTCCTCGGGCGGGTTGTTGCGGCGCCCGGCGGCGACGACATCGACGCTGTGGCGCAGCGGCTCGCTCAGGGGCACGTCGCGGAAGAGGTGGTTGGTGAGGTCCGCCAGCGCCACGTCCTTCGGGTTGGCGATGTCGGGACGCACCTGGAGGTAGCGGGGGTTCTTGGTGGGAGTCCCGTTGACCAGGCGCGGGTCGGCCGTGGAGACCCAGTAGGTCTCCTTGGTGGGGTCCTCGGCCTCGGGCAGGGCGGCGGCGCGGGCCACGAGGTCCTGCATGGGCTGGGTGAAGCGGGACAGGCCGGGGGCGTCGGCGGCCATCGCCCGGGCGTCGTCGGGCGTGAGCGGCTGGAAGTTCGAGATGAACAGGTCCGCCTGCGCATCCGACATGTCCGACTCGGTCTGCTTGTCGTAGCCGCGCACGATCGCGTCGTCGGGCCGCTGGAAGAGCAGGGACTCGCAGTTGGTGACGAACTTGCGCGACAGTTCCGAGTCCGGGGTGGAGATCAGGCCGCCGGGGGCCACGATCGAGGCGGTGATGTCGTCCTCGGTCTGGACCTTGGCTGCCGGGGAGAAGTCAGGGCGCAGGGACAGCAGGCGCCAGGCGCCGTCGTCCTCGAAGCCCACGCGCAGCATGTTGACCTTGATGACCTCGCCGTCCAGGCGCAGGGAGTTGCCCTTGCGGCCGTTGATGATGCCCACGGAGAAGTGGCTGCGCCAATCCTTGCCCCAGCTGGGCTGGTAGAAGCGCTTGACGGTGAAGATGAGTTCCTTGATGTGGGCCGGGATTGACTCCAGGAAGGCGTTGTACTCGTCGGTGTATCTGGACGACGGCGTCAGCAGCTTGATGACGCTTCCCAGCGAGCGGCGCTCGGAGAGGATTGAGCGGTGGTTGTCGCTCTTGTTGGCCGGGTCGACGAAGCGGTCGGCGTAGTTGCCGTCGAGGATCTTCTGGACGGTGTCGAAGTCCTCGTCGACGTCGCCGACATAGGCCTCGCCGAAGACGAAGGCATCCAGGAGGGACTTGGAGATCTCCGACTTGCCGCCGCCGGAGACGGTGGCCGGCTTGTGGGCCTGCGTGGACCAGGGGGCGGTGCCCACCAAGTGCCACTGGGTGGCGTCGCCCTCGCGGTGCTTGGCGTGCACCCGGTAGCCGTTGGGGGCCACATAGGTGTTGCCCGCCAGCAGTGGGATCGAGGCCTCCTGATTGTCGGGGCGGGTCCAGGTGATCGTCTGGTTGCGCATCGAGTAGTGGGCGCCGGCGGGCACCAGCACCACGGTCGGGTCGTCGATGGCGACGGCGGAGCCGTCCTCGCGCAGTTCGAAGCGGTCGGGGTTGCGCTCGAGAACGTGCTCGAAGGTCATGCCCTCGGGGGTGTGAATGTCGGTGTACTCCTGGCTCAGGTTGTAGCGCGGGTAGGCGATCGCGCCGCCAGCATGCTCCTCCTCCACGCAGCCGAAGAGGTTGGCCGAGTACCCGATCTGGGTCTTGACCTCCTTCTTGCAGTAGCCGAAGTAGTTGTCAGCGATGACGGTGACGATGACGCCGCGCTCGTCTCGGGCCACGCACTTGAAGGCCTTGCCGCCGTTGTAGAGCTCGGCCTCGTCCTTCCAGCACTGGCCGTCGCGGCGCTGGCGCTCGGTGGCCTCCTCCCAGGAAGGCAGGCCCAGTTCCTTCTTGGTCAGGGTGGTCAGGTGCGGGGCGAGGATGACGCAGCCGGTGTGACCGGTCCAGGACTCCGGGGCCAGGGAGGCGTCGTTCTCCGGCAGGTAGGGGTCCCCGCCATTGCCGAAGATCCCCTCGACGAAGTCCAGGTTGGAGACCAGGCCGCCGGGGGCGATGAAGCGGATCTCCATGGAGCGCTCGGCGGAGAAACCGGCGACCTCGGGAACGACGACGGGACGCAGCAGCAGGGACACGAAGCAGCGGGCCGGCTCATCCTGCGTGGAGGCCCACGGCAGGGTCAGCAGGTCCTCGGGGGCCTCGACGGCGCGGGCCAGCAGGCGGGCGAAGACGTCGCGCGGGACGGCGATCTTGTCATCGGGAATCGGCAGGCCGCCCTCGGCGACATGGAAGACGCCGGCGGTGGTGCGGCGGTCGTTGCGGGGGTTGTGCAGGACACCGCCGAGCACCTTGTAGCTCTCGACGTAGTCGGAGGTGAAGCTGGTGGAGTCCACCGGCAGCGACAGAGCTCGTGCCAGGCCGGGCTGATCCAGGACGAAGGTCGAGCGCGGCAGCCTCGGGGTGACGGCCGCGCCCTCCAGGTAGGAGTCCAGGAAGGTCTGGATGCGCTGGTCGGCAGCACAGGGGCGGTGGGCCAGTCGACGGGAGAGCTCGCGCTGGCGCGCCAGGATCGGGGACATGAGGCGATCCGCCTCAGTCTGCTTGACCTGTGCCGGGGCGGAGATCCCCAGCAGCTCCAAACGCAGGGCGATGGCGGAGGTAGTGGCCGCGTCTGTAGTTGTCATGGCTCGAGCCTAGTCAGACTGGACGACACGCTCCTGTTACGTTCTGCCCAGAAAGAGGGCTTCAGGGGTGTGGTCGACGTCGCACCTGCCGGTCCTCGTCGCCCGGTCGGCCCGGCTCATGACAGGAGCAACTGGGACAGCGCGGTGCCCACGAGGCAGGAGGTGAACACTCCGATGAGCCCGGGCACCAGGAAGGAGTGGTTGATGACGTACTTGCCGATGTGCGTGGTGCCGGTGGGATCGAAGCCGATCGCCGCCAGGTCCGAGGGGTAGGTGGGCAGGATGAAGTACCCGTAGGAGGCGCCGATGAACCCGACGACGATGACCGGGCTCACCCCGAGCGACAGGGCCATAGGGGCGACGATGAGCAGGCCGGCCGCCTGGGAGTTCACCAGCTTGCCGATGACGAACAGGACGATGGCGTACATCCACACGTGATGGGACAGGACGCCGGCGAGACTGTGCTCCAGGTCCTCCAGGTGTGCGTGGACGACCGTCTCGGTCATCCAGGCGACCCCGAAGATGGAGAACATGGCGGTGGCCCCGGCCTTGAATACGGCGGTGGAGGCGATCTTGCTGGCCTGCACCTTGCAGGTCAGCAGGATGAGCGCCCCGGCGGCGAGCATAACCATCTGGATGACCAGGTTCATGCTCAGGCGCTCCATTGTGCCGCCGTCGCCCGTGGGGAACTTGGGGCGCAGCACCTCGAAGGCGCCCAGGACGACGACGGCGGCGATGGCTCCCAGGAAGATCCAGGTGGCGCGGTAGGCCTCGGGCGGGAACACCTTACCGATGAGGGTTTCGGAGCTGGAGTGGACGGCGGCGCGGAACTCCGGGTCCTTCAGCCGTTTCTGGTACTCCTCGTCTTTGTCCAGGTCCTTGCCCCGGCGCATCGACCACAGGGCGGCCAGAAGCACCCCGCATAACGACGCCGGGATGGAGATGGCCAGGATCTGGAGGACCGACCAGTGCCGGTCGGTGTTCTTGGCGATGATGGAGACGACGGAGACCGTGGCGACCGAGACTGGTGAGGCTGTGATGCCCATCTGGGCGGCGACCGAGGAGGCGGCCATGGGGCGCTCGGGTCGGATGTCCTTCTTAATGGCGATGTCCGCGATGATCGGGAGCATCGTGTAGACCACGTGGCCGGTGCCGCACAGAACGGTGAGGAACCAGGTGACGCACGGCCCCAGGATGGTGATCTGCTCGGGATGCCGGCGCAGGACGCGTTCGGCCATCTGCATCATGACGTCCAGGCCGCCGGACTGCTGGAGGGTGGCGGCGCACCCGATGACGGCCAGGATGGTGAGGATGACATCGACCGGCGCCTCGCCGGGCTCCAGGCGGAATCCGAAGACGAGGACCAGCAGGCCAATTCCGGCGATGAGACCGAGGGCGATCCCGCCCTTCTTCGCCCCGACGATGAGGCAGGTGAGGATGATGACGACTTGGAGGATGATGCTGAGGGCCTGGAGGGCTGAGCTGGCGTCCACGGTGAATCTCCCCGGTGAGCTGGACGGACGGTAGCCGGTGGTCCTCGGGCGGACGAGGAGCTGCGGCGAGGAACTGACACCCTGTCAATGTTGTGTCCAGTGTCTCACTCATATCGGGGGACTATTGTCCCGATCAATACCGGCTGTTCTTGACGTGTTTCCGCTCAGGCTGGGCGCGAACTCACAATCTGCATCTGCGGCCGATCTTCTCCTGCTCCCGAAGCGCGTGAGCGCGCTGGTCAGAGCGGAGCAGGTGGAGTTAAGGTAACAGTTGATGAGGGCGTTATGGCCGTTTCCCAGGTCTGCATCGCTACCATCGCTCCCCACTGTTCCCCCATACTTGAGCGCAGTCGACGCCCCGTGCGGCTTGTCCGCAGTGATCGCACCTGATCGTCGTCGGCGATCTGTAGAACGGTGATCGGCAACCGAGTCGGCACCGGCCGCCAATATCGGTCATGATGGGACCCCAGACCGCAACCGGAGCGTTATCCCCCGCGCCGTTGCGGCACCCGGTCACTGTCTATGACAGTCAACGAAACGAGGAGCGCGTGGCAGAAGGCACGAACGGGGGCGGACCCAGCCGCCCCGTCGGCAAGAAGCTGACCCAGGTGGCCAGCGCCGGTCAGCAGGCCCTGAACAAGCCCCCGGAGTCTGGCAAGACGCCTGGAAAGGGTCGCAAGTCCTCGCAGGTCGAGCGGTCCAAGGACGCCGCCACGGGGCGTAAGCGCCGTTTCTTCAACTACCCTCGCGCCGGAAAGGGCAAGATCCACCGCTGGATCCCTAGCTGGCGGTTCGTCCTAGGATCCTTCCTGCTCGTCATCCTCTGTCTCGTCGGCGCCTTCATGTGGGCCTACAACAACACCACGGTCCCCAAGCCCAGCGAATTCGCGCTGGCGCAGAGCAGCACGGTCTACTACGCCGACGGCTCGACGGAAATGGGCAAGTTCGCTGAGATCAACCGTCAGTCCGTGGACGCCTCCACTCTTCCGGACTACGTGGGCAACTCGGTGGTGGCCTCGGAGGACCGCACCTTCTACTCCAACAAGGGAGTCGACCCCAAGGGCATCGCCCGCGCCCTGGTGAACAACTTGCGCGGAGGCGACACCCAGGGCGCCTCGACCCTGACGCAGCAGTACGTGAAGAACTACTACGTCGACACCACGGACTCCTACTTCGGCAAGGCCAAGCAAGCCATCATGGCCATCAAGATCGACCGGGAGAAATCTAAGAAGGATATCCTGGGCGACTATCTCAACACGGTCTACTTCGGCCGAGGCGCCTACGGCATCGAGGCCGCCTCGAAGGCGTTCTTCAACAAGTCCGCCAAGGATATGAGCCCGTCGGAGGCGGCGCTCCTGGCGGGAATCCTGCCGTCCCCCAGTGCCTGGGACCCGGCCGAGAATTCGGAGAAGGCACAGGAGCGGTGGTCCCGAGTCCTGCAGTTCATGGTCGATGACGGCTACATTTCCCAGGAGCAGTACAACACCGCCAAGCAGGCGGGTATGCCGCCGACCGTCGAGTCCCAGACCAAACAGGTCTACGCCGGCAGTAACGGGTACCTGCTTCAGATGGTGCGCGCCGAGCTCGAGAACAAGGCCAAGCTCACCCCCGAGCAGATCGACACCGGCGGCTTCAAGATCGTCACCACAATCAACCCGAAGGATCAGGAGGCCGCCGTCAACGCGGTCAACTCCCTGCCCGAGGGTGCTTCTCCGAACCTGCGCAAGGCGCTGGTGTCCATTGATCCCAAGACGGGGGGCGTTCTGGCGCTCTATGGGGGTGAGGATTATCTGACCAGCCAGGTCAACACCTCGACCGACGCGATCGCCCAGGCCGGCTCTACCTTCAAGCCCTTCGCTCTGGTGGCCGCGCTGGAGAACGGGTGGTCCCTGGGCAGCAGCTACCCGGCGACCTCTCCGATGACTATCGAGGGACACCAGTTCCAGAACTTCAAGAACGTCTCCCTGAAGTCGGCCAGCCTGACCCAGGCAACGGAGCAATCGCTCAACACGCCCTACCTCCAGCTCAACCGGGACCTGTCCAACCAGGTCGATCCGCAGGCGACGGCCGAGGTGGCCAACCGTGCGGGGTACCCCAAGAGCACCGCGGGGCTGAAATCCGATGAGGAGCGGGAGTTCGTGCAGAACGTCCTGGGGTCTGCCTCGCCGCACACGATCGACATCGCCTCGGCCTACTCAACCTTCGCCGCGCAGGGCGTGAAGCGCGACACCCACATCGTGGCCACCGTCAAGAACTCCGATAGCACGGACCGCTACACGGCCCCCACCGAGGGCAAGCGGGAGTTCGAGGAGGACGTCATGGCGGATACGACCTACGCCCTCCAGCAGGTCGTCGCCGGTGAGAATGGCAGCGCGGACAAGGTGGCCGCGCAGATGGACCGCCCGGTCGCCGCGAAGACCGGATCGTCATCGGACAACAAGTCCGCCCAGTTCGTGGGCTTCACCCCTCAGGTGGTCACCGCGGTGACTCTCTATCAGACCGGTGATGACGGCTCGGAGGAGTCGATCACGCCCTGGGGCGAGTATGACGAGGTCACCGGCTCGACCTACCCGGCGGACATCTTCATCGACTACATGAAGGTCGCCCACGAGGGGCTCAAGGTCGAAGAGTTCCCCGAGGCGGCGGAGATCCCCGCCACACGCGGCGGCGGACGCGGCTCTGCGAAGCCGACGGCCGAGCCGGAGGAAGAGGAGACTGTGCCCCCCACCAGCCGGCCCGAGGAAACCCAGGCCCCCGCCGAGCAGCCCAGTACCGAGCCGACCGAACAGGGCACGCAACCGCCTGAGGGGCAGCAGACCAAGCAACCTGAGGCCACAAGTGACTCTGGCGAGAATGGCAACCAAGGCGGCAATGGTGGAAACCAGGGCGGCGGCAACGGCGGCAATGGTGGAAACCAGGGCGGCGGCAACGGCGGCAATGGTGGAAACCAGGGCGGCGGCAACGGCGGCAATGGTGGAAACCAAGGCGGCGGCAACGGCGGCAACGGTGGAAACCAAGGCGGCGGAGGCCTGCAGCCCGGCGATCCGGGTAACCAAGGCGGTGGCGGCCAAGGTGGCCAGGGCGGCTGATTACGGCTTGCCGGCAGGCACCTGACGGTGGGCCGATGACGTGTTGCATGGCACGTCGTCGGCCCACCGTCTCGACTTCCAGGGCCGACGGGTTGTCCGGTAATGTGGCGATCTGGCTGCGTCGTCGGGCGGAAGGCGGAATGAAGCCTGTTTCCGCCGGATG
>NZ_JH470349.1:336489-350788 GCF_000239715.1 Actinomyces sp. oral taxon 849 str. F0330
GGCAATGGTGGAAACCAGGGCGGCGGCAACGGCGGCAATGGTGGAAACCAGGGCGGCGGCAACGGCGGCAATGGTGGAAACCAGGGCGGCGGCAACGGCGGCAATGGTGGAAACCAAGGCGGCGGCAACGGCGGCAACGGTGGAAACCAAGGCGGCGGAGGCCTGCAGCCCGGCGATCCGGGTAACCAAGGCGGTGGCGGCCAAGGTGGCCAGGGCGGCTGATTACGGCTTGCCGGCAGGCACCTGACGGTGGGCCGATGACGTGTTGCATGGCACGTCGTCGGCCCACCGTCTCGACTTCCAGGGCCGACGGGTTGTCCGGTAATGTGGCGATCTGGCTGCGTCGTCGGGCGGAAGGCGGAATGAAGCCTGTTTCCGCCGGATGGTGCGCCGCACGCATCACCCTCCTGTCACGGAAGGACCGTGACCGCCACAGACCAGAGGAGGTGGGTACCAAGCATGCGTCACTACGAGATCATGATCATCCTCGACCCCGAGACGGACGAGCGCACCGCCAATGCGACGCTCGAGAAGCTGCTTCAGGTCGTCCCCAGCAACGGGGGCACCGTGGACAAGGTCGACATCTGGGGCAAGCGCCGGCTGGCCTACGACATCAAGAAGAAGTCCGAGGGCTTCTACGTCGTCGTGGACATGACCACCACGCCCGAGATCGCCCAGGAGCTCGACCGCCAGCTCGGTCTCAATGAGACCGTCCTGCGCACCAAGCTGCTGCGTCCCGAGGCCTGAGCCTCTTACCGGGAACGGAGACAACGCCATGGCCGGAGACACCATCATCACCATTGTCGGGAACCTCACCGCGGACCCCGAGATGCGCTTCACGCCCTCCGGGGCGGCGGTGGCCTCCTTCACCGTCGCCTCCACGCCGCGCACCTTCGACCGCGCCGCCGGTGAGTGGAAGGACGGGGAGACCCTGTTCATGCGCTGCTCGATCTGGCGCGACGCCGCGGAGAACGTGGCCGAGTCGCTGACCAAGGGCACGCGCGTCATTGCCCAGGGCCGACTGGTCCAGCGCTCCTTCACCACCCGTGAGGGAGAGAACCGCACGGTGGTGGAGATGCAGGTCGATGAGATCGGCCCCTCCCTGCGCTACGCCAAGGCCCAGGTCACCCGCCAGCCCCGTGGAGGCGGTCAGGGCGGCTTCGGCGGCCAGCAGGCCGGCCCCCAGGGCGGAGGTTTCGGCAACCAGGGCGGTCAGGGCGGATTCAACCAGGGCGGCCCCCAGCAGGGCGGCTACAACGGCGGTGGCGGCTTCGGCGGCCAGGGCCAGTCCGGGTACAACGCCCCCGCCGGCGGCGCCGCGGACGACCCGTGGGCCACGGGCGGCTCCACCTCCTTCGGTGACGAGCCCCCGTTCTGAGCCGCGACGGCGTCGGCCCGCTCCCTTAACCCCCACACCACACTTTCATCTCGTAGAGCGCCCAGGCGCTCAGACCAAGGAGTACCACCATGGCGAAGCCCCAACTTCGCAAGCCCAAGAAGAAGGTCAGCCCCGTCAAGGCCATCAAGGTCGGCACCATCGACTACAAGGACACCGCCACGCTGCGGAAGTTCATCTCCGACCGCGGCAAGATCCGCGCCCGTCGCGTCACCGGCGTCTCCGTCCAGGAGCAGCGCAAGATCGCCAAGGCCGTGAAGAACGCCCGCGAGATGGCTCTGCTGCCCTACTCGAGCTCGGCTCGCTGATCGGAGGCACGCGCAATGACCACCAAGCTCATCCTCACCCACGACGTCTCCCACCTCGGCTCCGCCGGCGAGGTCGTGGAGGTCAAGGACGGCTACGCCCGTAACTACCTCCTGCCCCGCAAGCTCGCCGCCCCGTGGACCAAGGGCGCCCAGCGCCAGATCGACCAGATGGCCGAGGCGCGCCGCAAGCGCTCCATCGCGTCCCTCGAGCACGCCCAGACCGCGCGCGCCTGGCTGCAGGAGAATGTCGTCACCGTCTCCGCCACCGCCGGTGACAACGGCCGCCTCTTCGGCGCCGTGACCACCGCGACCCTGGCCGACGCGGTCAAGGCCGCCGGCGGCCCTGCCGTCGACCGCCGCAAGATCCAGGTCGTGCCGCCGATCAAGTCGACCGGCCGCCACAGCGCCTCCGTGCGCCTGCACGCCGACGTCGTGGCCCCCATCGAGGTCAACGTCGTCCCTGCGCGCTGAGCATCACCGGACGTTTTCTGCCGTCGGGCCGGAGCCTCCAACTGGGAGGTACCGGCCCGACGGCGTCGTGCTGACGTCCGGTTCGTAGGGTAGGTCGCGCGTTCGTACCCTCTACCCCTCGAACGCGCGACCTACCCTACGAACGCGCAGCCGGGTGTCATCGGTCATCTCCACAGGTCTGCTACGGGACAAGCGGTGCGAGCGACGGTCGCTGGGAAGAGAGCCAGGATCCGGGAGCGCAATACATCGAGGCGCTTGAAGTCCGCCCAGATGAAGCGTTCGATGCGCCAGCCCATTCGAGTGAGGGCGTCCTGGCGCTGCTTCTCCTTCCACAGGTCCTCAGGGGCTTTGTACTTGATCTGCCCGTCGAACTCCGCCAGCACCCTGTACTCCGGCCAGGCCTCATCGGGGAAATAGAGACGGGCGTTGTCCGTATCCTCGATCGCCATCTGAATACGCGGAGCAGGCAGACCCAAGGCGTGCACGAACCAGTGCAGCAGTGACTCGCCTGGCGATTCGGCGAAAGGCGAGGCCATGGCGACGACTGCCCGTGCGCGCCGTGCCCCGGCACGTCTGCCTTGTGCGATGACGGCCGCTTGGAGCTGAGATCGGGCGGCCTCGACTCGACGGTCTGACTGCGAGTATTGGTATCGCGACGGACGAGCGGCAGCGCGGAGCGCTGACTCGACCACACAGATCGAGTCGTGGGCGGGAAGGTCGAAGGCACAGTCGACCGTGGTCCGCATCAAGGTGCTCACAGGCAGACCCGAGACGACGGTGATGTCCTCCTGAGTCAGAGTCAGACGTCGTCGGCGCAGATACGCAGGGCGCCGTGCTCCTGGCGGGAGGGGGAGCTTCTGGTGGGGATGGTGCGGTCGTGATGGGACGACGACACTGACGTCCGGCTCATGCTCCCGTAACCACAGACCGTGGACGAGTGCGGCGGACTCGTGGCTCAGGCAGCGCGCGGACTCGACCCGCTGACAGGCGGCGGCGCAGCGGGCCAGACTGAGGCGCTCGTCGGCCTCCCATCGAGGGAGGTCCTGTGCGCCGATGTCCGCGTAGACGCCACGAAGAACCCTCACGGGGTTGCGCATAGCGGCCGGTGGGCCGGCGGACGCGACAACGGGCGGCAGCTGAGGTGGCTCGGGATAGGGCTCCATATGGCAAGAGTGGTGGGCGATGACTGAGGCAGCCACCGGAGCATCGGAGCCCTGTGGACGCGGCTGGGCGCAACAGTTCTGTGGCCACCGGATGACGGCGTCATGTTCGTAGGGTGGGTCGCGCGTTCGTGCCCTTTGCCCCTCGAATGCGCGACCTACCCTACGAACGCGCGGGGGATCTATGTGGGATAGGTAGTGCGGGGAAGGGCGCGGCGAGACGCCGATCAGTGGCGCCAGGCGGTGCCGCGGGCGCGCAGGTAGGTGGCGGTGCCGCGGGAGGCCATGAACACCCAGGCGAAGGCGATCCACAGCTGCACCAGGCCCGACGTCGAGCCCGAACTTCCCGGCAGTACGCCGCCGCCGATGAGTAGGGCGAGGGGGACGTAGGGCGCCAGTGTTACCAGACCCGCCCGGGCCAGGTAACGGCCGTCACCGGCTCCCATGAGCACGCCATCGAGCAGGTAGACGACCCCGGCCAGCGGCAGGGCGCTCGCCGCGACCAGGAGCGCCGGCGCCGCGGCCGCGATGACGCCAGCGTCGGAGGTGAAGACTCGGGGCAACCAGGCGGCCCCTGCCGCCATGAGCACCCCGATGAGCACGCCGGTCCCGGCGCCCCAGGCCAGCATCCGCCGCAACAGCTCGTCGATGGACCAGCCCGCGGTGGTTGAGGCGGTCCGAGCATCGGCGTCGGTATCGGTCGCGGTGTCGACCTCGGTGTTGGTCGCAGCGGAATCGTCGGAGTCTCTTTGCGCCTGTCCCAGCGCGGTGCCGATGAGGGCCTGCGCCGCCACGGCCAGCGCATCCAGGGCGAAGGCCGCGAAGGTCCACAGGGCGTTCACCACCTGGTGGGCCGCCAACGACACGTCCCCGAGCGCCGTCGCCGCCCACACGGTCGCCAGGATCGCCACCCTGAGGCTCAGCGAGCGGATGAGCAACGGCGTTCCGCTGCCCAGAGAGGCTCGCAGACCCTCCCGGTGGGGGAGCAGCCCCAGGCCGGCTGCCCGGGCCTCCCGGACGATGGGGCGGGCCAGCGCCAGCGCCATGGCCGTCTGCGCGATCGCAGTGCCGGCACCCGAGCCCGCGATCCCCATCCCGACCCCGTAGAGCAGAATCGCGTTGACGACGACGTTGAGGACCGCCCCACCGGTGGCCACTACGAAGGGCGTGCGCGTGTCCAGCAGGCCGCGCAGTACGCCGGTGGCCGCCAGGACGACGAACATGCCCGGCAATCCCGGGCTGGAGGCGCGCAGATAGGCGACGGCGGCCTGTGCCACCGGGCCGTGAGCGCCCATCAGCCGTGTCAGCCACGGGGCTGTCAGCCCCAGGAGGGCTCCCGTCCCCAGCCCCAGCAGGAGTGCCAGCCACATCCCGTCAACGCCGGCCCGCAGCCCCCGCCGACGGCGACCGGCCCCGAACAAGCGCGCCGTCGTTGCGGTCGTCGCGTAGGCCAGGAAGACGAACAGGCCCACCGTCGTCGTCAGGATCGTGGAGGCCAGCGACAGGCCCGCCAGGCTCACGGCACCGAGATGGCCGACCATCGCCGAGTCCGCCAGCACGAAGAGCGGCTCGGCGATCAGAGCCCCCAGCGCGGGCAGGGACAAGGACAGGACCTGACGATTGAGACTGGAGGAAGGAGGGTGGCTGGTATCGGGCACTGCCCCATTGTGGACCACCGTGAGCCTCTGGAAACCATTGGCAGTCGCCGGGCACTGCCGAGTGGCGGACGCGCGGGAGACTGCCTGACAGCACGTGCCCGTCGCCGTGGGAGGGCGGTCGAGCACCGGAGGCGCCGGTGCCGAGGCTGTCCTCATGGACAGGTTGAGGATGAGGATGGTACCTCGGGCCCTCAGCGGGTTCTCGGTGTGATCAGTCGGGCTGACGACCCCGATTCTCCTGGCGGATCGCACAACGATTCTTCTTGAGGAAAAATTAATAAAATCTGAAAGTAACCCGAGAGTGCGTTCGTGAGGCCGTTGTCGATCGGTGTGTGCGGAACCTGGGGATAACCGGTTCAGACAGGCCTGTAGGAGACCCACAAACGGGATGGACCTCAAGTCGAGCGTCATGTTTGTCCACAGGTTTACCCACTTGTCCACAGATCACATTGTGATGTGGTGGGAAGTGCCTATAGGAAGCCTGAACCCGAGAATTGCTGTGATGGCAACGAAAGGTCGATGCACTCCGGTACGGTGGTGCCAGATGCGCACATCTGTGTCCACAGCAGATGCACCTGTGTCCCCAGGCTCCGAGGGCCTTCCCACAGGAGGGGTGCGGATATCCCCAGCGCCGGCGAACTTGAGAGTTTGCGAGGTCCTCCCGATGGCGTTATCGTCACGCGCGCGCTCCACGCGGGCGAGCGTCCTCCTGGCGCGCCGGGCCGTCGTCGGGAGCGGAAGGACGGGCCGGTGACAACCGGAGGGACAGTGCGGAAGGTGTAGCCGGATGGACAACGGCATGGGCGGGCAGACCGGCTCGGGCGGGACCGGAAGCGGGGGCATCCGGGCTGACAGCGCCGCCTTCGATCGTCTCCCGCCCCAGGACCTCGAGGCGGAGATGGCCACGCTGGGTGGCATGCTCCTGAGCAAAGAGGCCATCACCGACGTCATCGACGTCCTGCGCGGCCCTGAGTTCTACCGCTCGGCCCACGAGTCGATCTTCGACGCCATCGTCGAGGTCTACAACCGCTCTGAGCCCGCCGATCCCCTCATCGTGGCCGATGAGCTCTCCCGGCGCGGCGAGCTCGAGCGCGTCGGCGGCGCCCCCTACCTGGCCTCCCTCATGGCCACCGTGCCCACCGCCGCCAACGCCGGCTACTACGCCCGGATCGTCAAGGATAAGGCGCTCATGCGCGGCCTGGTCCAGGCCGGTACCCGCATCACCCAGCTGGGGTACTCCACCGATGCCGGCGACATCGCCGATCTCGTCACGCTGGCCGAGGCCGAGGTCTACTCGGTGGCCCACCACGAGGGCGAGAAGGAGGACTACATCGCCGTCTCCGAGCTCCTGGGTGAAGCCAACCTTGAGATTGAGGCCGCTCAGAACCGTGAGAACGGGGCCCTGACCGGCGTGCCCACCGGCTTCATCGAGCTCGACGAGCTCACCGGTGGACTGCACCCCGGCCAGATGATCATCGTGGCCGCGCGTCCCGCCATGGGCAAGTCCACGCTCGCCGTCGACTTCTGCCGCTCGGCCTCGATCCACCACGGCATCACCAGCTGCTACTTCTCCCTGGAGATGGGGCGCATGGAGCTCATGATGCGCATGCTGGCCGCCGAATCGAGCGTGGACATGAACAAGCTGCGCGGTTCGCGCCAGATGGAGGACCGCGACTGGACCGACGTCGCCGTGGCCTACAACCCCGTGTCCAATGCGCCGCTGTTCATCGACGACTCGCCCAACCTCACGATGCCGGAGATCCGCTCCAAGGCCCTGCGCATGAAGCAGCAGCACAACTTAGGGCTCATGGTCATCGACTACCTCCAGCTCATGAGTTCGGGCAGGCGGGTCGAGTCGCGTCAGCAGGAGGTCTCCGAGTTCTCCCGGTCCCTCAAGCTGCTGGCCAAGGAGCTGGAGATCCCGGTGATCGCCGTCGCCCAGCTCAATCGCGGCCCTGAGCAGCGCACCGGCAACAAGCCCCAGATGAGCGACCTGCGCGAGTCCGGGTCGCTGGAGCAGGACGCCGATATCATCATCCTGCTGCACCGCCCGGAGTACTACAACAACGAGGATCGCCCCGGTGAGGCCGACATCATCGTGGCCAAGCACCGCAACGGGCAGACCCGCACCATCCCGGTGGCCTTCCAGGGACACGTGTCGCGCTTCGCCAATATGGCGCGCGACGTCACCCCCGAGCCCGCCTACGAGTAGATCGGCTCAACAGGACTCGGGGCCGGAAGGCGCACCGTACGCAGTCGCAGGACCCCCATGACCCAGCTCGCCGCCGTCAGCAGGACGGCCATAGCAAAGCCGTGCGCCAGTCCTCGGTGCAGGTAAGTCGCGTTCTCCGACCCCAGGTTCTCCACGACGACGCTGGCCAGCTCTCGGGTTGACCACAGTGGCAGGACGCGGGTCCAGTCCTCAGTCGGATCGACGAGCACCTGGACCGCCATGATCGACAGCAGCAGAAGCGCGCCCTCCAGGTCCCTCGGAACCAGGGCGGCCGCCAGCGAGCCCAGGGGAGTGGCCACGGTGGCGGTCAGCAGCAGCATGACCGGTACCGCGCCCGGGTGGGTGAGCTCGTCGCCGATTGTGGTCAGGACGAGGCAGCTGTAGAGCAGGCCGATGGTCCACCCCAGGCCGAGAACGGCAAGGTAGCGGCCCAGCAGCAGCACTGCCGGCGGCGCCCCGCTCACGGTGAGACGGCGGTCCACCGACCGGGACGAGACCTGCGTGAACAGCGCCAGTGTCGCCGTCGCCCAGCCCAAGCCGATCGACAGGAGCCGGATGGCGGTCCAGTGCGTCTCCAGGCGCACCAGGTAGAAGGTCAACGGCAGGAGGGTCGCCAGTGCGAGGGCGCCGCGCCGTCGGGCGAGCTCGCGCAGGGTGATGAGAGCGACGAGGCCAGTGGTCGCCGCTGTCGACCGGGATCGGGCGCCCCCGGCTCGGGGCTGCTCGGCCCGTGAAACTGTTGGGTGAGGTTGCGGTGCACTCATGCGGATTCCTTCCTCCGTGTCCATCGGTGTGTCCGGCCGGTGGTCTCCTGTGGAGCCGGCAGCTCGACGACGCGATCGACCAGGTCGACGTCGCGCAGCAGGTGGGTGACCAGCAGGACCCCCGCGCCCGAAGCGCGCCAGGAGGAGATGAGGGCCCACAGGTCCTCGTAGGCGAGGGCGTCCAGGCCCTGGTAGGGCTCGTCCAGCAGGAGCAGCTCGGGTGCGTCGAGCTGGGCGAGGGCGACGTTGAGCTTCTGCTGGGTCCCGCCGGAGAGTGTTCCGGCGGTCTGGTCCCCGCGGGCGGTCCAGCCCAGGCGGGTGATCAGGCGGTGTCCCGTTGAGACGGAGCGGCCCCGCCGCATGCCGCGCGCCGCGCCGAAGAGCCGGAGGTGCTCGTCGACCGTGAGCAGCGGCGCCAAGGAATCGAGCTGGGGCGCGTAGCCGAAGTGCGGCGTCCGCTCGATGCGTCCGCTGCTTGCGCGCAGTAGGCCCGCGCAGAGCTGGAGCAGGGTCGACTTGCCTGCCCCATTGGCCCCGACGACGGCGACGACCTCGCCCCGGCGGACGGTGAGATTGATGTCTGACAGGATTGTGCGGCGTCCGCGGCGTGCGGAGACCTCCGTCAGACGCAGGACCGCGGGAGCGGCCGCGGTGGGAGCGGGTACGTCAGCCTGGTAATCCCGCAGAGCCGAGGCGACTTCGCGGGCGTAGAGAACCGCCGGACCGTACAGGTCGCCGGGCGGTACTCCGGCCGCTTCCGCCTCGGCGCGGGTTGACGCCGTCGTCCGGTGGACCTCGGCAGCTGGCAGGCCATGGGAAGCGAGCTCCGCCTCGAAGCTCCGGTACCAGTCGGCCGTCGTGTCCGGCATTGGGTCTCTGGCGTCCTCGGTGGGGCTCATGAGGGGGCCTCCGTACGTACCTTCCGGCCCTCGATGATGTCGCCGACCGCTGTGGAGAAAGTGCGCCACTCGGAGCGCCGCGCGGCGAGCTCGGTGCGTCCGGCCTTCGTCAGCTCGTAGTACTTGCGGGCGGGTCCGGAGACGGAGGGGCGCCAGGAGACTGCGACGAGGCCGCGCTTCTCCAGGCGCATGAGAGCCGGGTAGAGCGTGCCGCCGGGTACCTCGTCCAGGCCGGCGGCGGTGAGCCGCTGCGCCAGGGACAGGCCGTAGTCGGCATGCTCGGCCAGCAGTGAGAGCAGACAGGGTTCCAGGAATCCGCGCAGGAGGCGCGCTGCTGATGAGTCCATGGTTTATAGACTACCTAGTTACTAGATTGTCTATCTACTAGACGGTGCGTGCCGGTTCGCTCAGGCCGAAGTGTCACTGGTGGCGGCTTTTAGGTTGTGTCGGCAATGCTTCGCGCTGGTGGGCCTGGGGCATCTGCGCAGGTCAGGGCAATGCGGGTCTGCCGATGACCGCGGTAGTCCGCGTGAAAAGTCGCCCGAGCGACCGCAACGGTCGGCAATGACGTACGCCCGCCGCCGACGGAACTGGAGACCGTCAGCGGCGGGCGTACAGGTGGCAACCCGTGAGGAGCCGTTGGGGACAGTAGCGGCGCGGCTCAGGACCGCCGGTACTCGCCCTGGTAGACGTAGAGGAACGGCATATTGCCGCGCAGGCCGTGCCTGATGGAGGAGGAGACGACCTCCTTGGCGGTGACGGCGGCCTGAAGCGGGCTAGCGCCCTTGGCGAGCTCGGCGGTGATCGCGGCCGCCAGGGTGCAGCCGGCGCCGTGGACGCGCTCGGTGCCCACGGCCTCGACCTCGAGGACCTCCAAGGTGGCGCCGTCGTAGAAGACGTCCAGCGCGGTGCCGGTGCCCAGTGACGGGCCGGCTTTGGCTAGGACGTTGGGCACACCCTGATCGTGAATACGCTTGGCGGCGTCCTTGAGCTGTTCGACCGTGGTGATCTCCTCCATGCCCGCCAGGGTGGCGGCCTCGAACAGGTTCGGGGTGGTCATGGTGGCGCGCGGCAGGATCTTGGTGCGCAGGGCGTTGTCCACCTCGAGGGCGCCCCCGAACTCCTGTCCCTTGCAGATGAGGACCGGGTCGAGGACCACGGTGGGGAAGTCGTAGGTCTCCAACGCCCGCTCGACAACGTCGATGGTGGGGGCCGTGCCCAGCATGCCGATCTTGACGGCGTCGACGCGCGAGTGGACCGAGGCGCAGGTCTCGATCTGGTCGGCGATGACGGCCGGGCCCACCGGGACGAAGCGGTGGTTCCAGTCGTTCTCGGGATCCATGGACACGATGCAGGTCAGGGCCGTGCAGCCAAAGACGCCGAGGGTGTGGAAGGTCTTGAGGTCGGTCTGGGCACCGGCGCCGCCCGAGGCCTCGGAGCCGGCGATGGTCAGGGCGATGGGAGTCATGTCCCTAGCGTGCACCGTCCGGAGCGCACCGGCCAAGCCGGGCCGATCACGTGGAACCGGCCCGGCTCGACGGCGGAATGCCGTTGTCGGCCCGCTCAGGCGTTCGCGATGGTCCAGCGCCGACCGCGATGGCTGTCTTTCTCGGCCTCGTCGACCAGGGCGACGGCGAAGTCGGCCACGGAGATCTCGCTGCCCGCGGGTTCGTCGGCGCCTTCGATGTAGGTGCCGGTGCGGGGCCTGTTAGTGAACTCCGGGGCGGGGGAGAGCAGGGTCCAGCTGAGAGCGCTGCCGGCCTCGCGGTAGAGGTCGAGGATCTCGGAGAAGGCCAGGGCCTCGGGCTTGTACTCCTCGGGGAAGTCGGGGCTGTCCACCAGGCGGGCGCCGTCGGGCGTCAGCAGGGAGCCTGCGCCGCCGACGACGACGAGTCTGCTGGCCGGGGCCGCTGCGATGAGGGCGCGGTGGGCGTTGATGACGGGCTGAGCGGACTCTCCGCGGCCTGCTGAGACCGCGATGACGGTGGCGTCAGAGCTATTGATGAGGTCGACAACGGCCTGCGTGTCCGTCAGGGTGAGGCTGACGTCCTGGGTGGCGCCTTCGGCGTGGCGAGCCGAACGGGAGGCCGAGACGACCTCGTGACCGCGGGAGGCTGCCTCGGTGACAGTGGCCGAGCCGACCATGCCGGTTCCTCCGATGACGGCGATTCTCATGAGTCTTCCTCCTGAAATAGGTGAGGTTGTGCCTGTGACGGACGCGGTGGGGCCACCGCCTCGCGATGACTTGATGGTATGATTTTGATACTGAGTACCTCAAAGTAACTAAAGGAGTGTGTTGTGTCACAGGATGCTGAGTTGGTTGGGCATCAGCAGAAGGAACGCAGCCGGAGTGATGATGCTGATGCCGTCGGTGCCTCCTCAGACGCGCTGGCCGCGAGCAAGTCAGAGGACTCGGTGCGGGCCGAGGGCGCGGAGCGCAGCGGCGTCGCCGACGGCAACGGCGGGGAAACGGTCTTCGACTTCGACATCTTGTCGCCGGCCTGCCCGTCGCGCACGGTGCTGCGCCACGTCGTCGACCGCTGGACCCCGCTGGTGGTGACGGTGCTGGCCGATGGGCCGAGCCGCTTCGGAGAGCTGCGCTCGCGGATCGGCGGGGTGACGCCCAAGGTCCTTACCCAGACGCTGCGATCCATGGAGCGCGACGGCCTTGTGACGCGCACCCAGCTGCCCGGGGTACCGCCGCGAGTCGACTACGAGCTGACTGACCTGGGCCGCAGCCTCCAAGCGCCCATCGGCGCGCTGCGCACCTGGATCCAGGACAACTCCGCCCAGATTCTTGCCCACCGCGAGTCCTACGACGCCATCGGATCCTGAACCCCGGTGTCCGCGGAGCCATCCCGCTGGTCACTTATGGCCGGCGCCCTTCGACGTCATCGGGAACCGGAATCACACGGCACTTGCGCGCGCGATATGCCTCCGTCCGGTTCCGGGAAGCACTCGGCGACGTGGAAAGCCTCCGTCGGTGAGCGGATCCCCGTCGATGGCCGCCGCCTCCCCGGATGGTCGACCCGCGGGCGGCACGGCAAGGAAATCAGTACCGCAGCGGCCCCGAATCAGGGACCATGGTTCCATGAGCGCCACCACTCCCCTCCCATCATCCCTCGACGACATCGTCTTCCATATCCTGGACCCGCTTGAGGCCGCCGAACGCGACGTCTTCCTCACTCGCGTGGAGGCCTGGTACCCCGACCTCCTCGACGGCCTGACCACCCTCTACGGCGAGGTCGCCGAGGAGGAGGCTCTCAACCTATTGGCCCTGGCCGCCCAGGCCTACGTGGAGCGTGAGCACGAGCTGCGCCGCCTGGACCTGGCCCGCACCCTCGACCCCTCCTGGGCCCAGCACCCCGGCCGTATCGGCTACGCCGCCTACACCGAACGTTTTGCCGGCACCCTGCGCGGCGTGGAGGACCGCATCGACTACCTGCGCGAGCTGGGGGTGACCTACCTCCACCTCATGCCCCTGCTCACTCCGCGCCCCGGCGACTCCGATGGGGGCTACGCGGTCGCCGACTACCGCTCCGTGCGCCCGGACTTGGGCACCATGGAGGACCTGGAGCACCTGGCCGGTGAGCTGCGCGCCGAGGGCATCTCGCTCGTGGTCGACCTCGTCCTCAACCACGTGGCCGCCGAGCACGAGTGGGCGGTGCGGGCGCGCGCCGGCGAGCAGCGCTACCGCGACTACTTCCTCATCTTCCCTGACCGCACCGAGCCCGATGCCTACGAGCGCACCCTTCCGGAGGTCTTCCCCGACTTCGCCCCCGGCAACTTCACCTGGGACGACGGCGTGGGCGGCTGGGTGTGGACCACCTTCAACTCCTTCCAGTGGGACCTCAACTGGCGCAACCCCCGTGTCATGGCCGAGTTCGCGGGCATCGTCCTGGACCTGGCCAACCGCGGCGTTGAGGTGCTGCGCCTGGACGCCATCGCCTTCACCATCAAGCGCCTGGGCACCGACTGCCAGGGTCAGCCCGAGGTCCACGCCATCACCGAGGCCCTGCGCGCCCTGACCCGCATCGCCTGCCCCGCCATCGACCTCAAGGCCGAGGCGATCGTGGCTCCCACCGAGCTCCTCCAGTACCTCGGCCAGGGCAAGTACACCGGCAAGGTCTCCGACCTGGCCTACCACAACTCCCTCATGGTCCAGGTTTGGTCCATGCTCGCCGCGCGCGACACGACGCTGGCCGTCGAGGCGCTCCAGAACCTGCCCATCGAGCCATCCACAGCCACCTGGATCACCTACCTGCGCTGCCACGACGACATCGGCTGGGCCATCGACGACGACGACGCGGCCGCCGTGGGCCTTGGCGGTTACGACCACCGGGCCTTCCTCGCCGACTGGTACAGCGGCGAGTACCCCACCTCCGACGCCGCGGGTCTCGTCTTCCAGCACAACCCGGCCACTGGGGACCGGCGCATCGCCGGAACCGCGGCCTCGCTCATCGGGATCGAGGCCGCCGCCGAGGCCTGGGAGGGCGTCACCGACGCAACCCCCGAGCACGAGGTCGAGTCACTGTGGACCTGGCGCGAGGAACGGATCCACGCCCTGCGCATGGCCCACGCCATCCTCTACGGGTGGGGCGGCATCCCCGTCCTGTGGAGCGGTGACGAGCTCGCCCAGCCCAACGACCCCAACTGGGACACCGAGCCGGGCCACGAGGCCGACTCGCGCTGGGCCGGGCGGCCCCGGCTCGACGAGGCCCGGATGGCCAACCGGCACGACCGCTCCACCGTCGAGGGGCGCGTCTTCACCGATCTGGCGCATATGGCGCAGATGCGCGCGGGCCTGCCCCAGCTCGACGCCGTCGTGCGCACCCAGGTGCAGGACGTCGACGATCCCGGGGTGCTGGTGACCTACCGGGACCACCCGCGTGGCAGCTTCGTGGGCGTGTACAACGTGACGCCGCAGTGGCGCTCGGTGGCCGCCGACCAGCTCGCCCGGCTCGGCGTCATGGGAGCCACCGACGTCCTGACCGACACGGTCCCCTTCGGGTCCACGTCGCTGAACGGGGCGGGGGACGGGCGCGTACCCGTGCCTCCCTACGCCGCCTGGTGGCTGGTGCGCCCCACCGACTGACGGCGAATCGGCTCGAGTTCGTCGAAACTTGGGAGCCCGGGCACCGGGCGTGCATCATGGGGATGTGACCGGCCCTGAACTCCCTGCCTCGACAAACATCTCCGTCGTTGCCGGCCCTGCCAGATCGGCGAGTCCCGCTGCCACCGATGTGTCGGCTCTCGCTCCGGACACCGCCCTCGTCTCCACGGCTCTGGACTCGGCCACGCCCGCGGCCCTCCTCGCCGGGGCGATCGACGTCGAGCAGGCACCCCGCCCGCTGAGCGTCTTCGACCTTATGCGCATCGGTATCGGGCCCTCCTCCTCCCACACCGTGGG
>NZ_JH470349.1:350945-407674 GCF_000239715.1 Actinomyces sp. oral taxon 849 str. F0330
ACAGGTCCCCGGCGCCGGCCTGCCGCAGCCCACCCGCATCACCGTCGAGCTCTACGGCTCGCTCGGCGCCACCGGCCGCGGGCACGCCACCGACCGCGCCGCCGTCATGGGAATGGCGGGCTACGAGCCCGAGACCGTTCCCGCCGTCGTGTGCGAGTCCCTCATGGAAGAGGTCGAGGCCGCAGGTGAGCTGGTGGTCGACGGCGTCGGCCCCGTCCCCTTCAGTCCCGGCGCCGACATCCACTTCCTGCCCGGCCGGGTCCTGCCCTACCACGTCAACGGCATGACCCTGACCGCCTACTGCGCCAGCGGTGCCGAGATCTTGCGCCGCACCTACTACTCCGTGGGCGGCGGCTTCGTCATGGAGGACGTCGGAGCTCCCGGATCGCCGTCGATCCAGGCCCTGGCGACCGCCTCCGCCAGTCAGGCCCACGCCACCCCCGCGCCCTTCCCCTTCACCACGTCGGCCGCGATGCTGGCGATTTGCGAGCGCGAGGGCCTGGGCGTGTCCGAGGTCGTCCTGGCTAACGAGCTCTCCGCCCGCAGCCGGGAGGAGGTCATGGCCTACCTGGACCGCCTGCGCGCCACGATGCGTGCCTGCATCGAGGCCGGCATGAACGCCGAGGGCATCCTGCCCGGCGGGCTCGGGGTGCGCCGCCGCGCCAAGGCCCTCCACGAGCGGCTGCGCGCCCAGTCGACCGGCCCGGCCGCCGCCTTCACCATGGCCGACCCGTTGCGCGGCATGGACTGGGTGGACCTGTTCGCGCTCGCGGTCAACGAGGAGAACGCCGCCGGGCGCCGCGTCGTCACCGCCCCCACCAACGGTGCGGCCGGGATCGTCCCGGCGGTCCTGGCCTACTACGAGCGCTTCATCCCCGGGGCCGACGACGATGGCGCCCGCCGCTTCCTACTCGCCGCCACCGCTGTGGGCGGGCTCATCAAGACCAACGCCTCGATCGCGGGGGCCGAGGTGGGCTGCCAGGGCGAGGTCGGCTCGGCCTCCTCGATGGCGGCCGCCGGCCTGGCCGAGGCCCTGGGCGGGACGCCGGCCCAGGTAGAGAACGCCGCCGAGATCGCCATGGAGCACAACCTGGGGCTCACCTGCGACCCCGTGGGCGGACTCGTCCAGATCCCCTGCATCGAACGCAACGCGGTGGCCGCCGTCAAGGCCATCAACGCAGCCCGCATGGCCCTGTGGGGCGAAGGCCGGCACGCGGTCAGCCTCGACACGGTCATCGAGACAATGCGCCAGACCGGCGAGGACATGCTCGCCAAGTACAAGGAGACCTCCCGCGGGGGACTGGCCGTCAACGTCGTGGAGTGCTGAATAGGTCGTGCTGCGGAACGTAGGGGCGATCACAGGGGTGCGGGCAAGTGCCTGGTTCGTCGGGGACGCACCTTAGGTCGCACGGGCTGTACCCACGAGGTGCGTCGTCGGGAGCTAAAGTGCGTCCTCGACTCCTTGGACGTCACTGCGTCCGATATTCTTCGGGGTAGGAACACCAAAAGAATACCGCAACTTGTCCGCCTCCCTTTTCTTTCCAAGACTATCGAGAACCTTTGCGGCCCGCCCAGATTCTTCGCGTAGATGTGCCAATTGGTAGTCCTCGATATCTGGGTTAGCGTCCTGTACGTGCACCGGTGGGACAGGATTGAAATCATCGCCCGCCATGATTCTCCAGAGCAGAACCGTGCTGAATTCCACACGTATTCCTTTGACGTCCCACAGCTCTAAGTATCTAGAGTAAAAGCGACAGTCGACATCCTCCTCCAGGATGCTAAATAACCAGTCAACGCCTTCTGAACCCAATCCAGTCAGACTGGAATGAAGGTAGTGTTTGAAGTGTTCGAGATAGTGGTTTTCCGAGATTTCTACAGAGATCGAGTAATATGAGTGACGCGTTAAGTGCTCGTCAAAAAATGACAGAATATCCAGATCTAGTCCACGCCCCTGATAGGTGTTAAATGTTAGAAAATGTAGGAAAGTTGGACGCACATCACTGGCAGGGATCATCCTCAATAGTTCACCATAAACTTCCACACACATATCAGGGTATGTGGCGAATGCACTCCACACATGATTGAAGACAATATGTTTAAGAGTGTCCTGGGATGCGTCACCATATTCGTTCTTGGTCGCATTATCTGTCAACCGTGATACGTGATATCTGGGTCTTCTGCTTGCTCCGGCAAGAATGCGAAGCGACAATCGCGAGTCTTGGTTAGAGCTGGAAACTGCCGCATGCGTGGAGGCCTCTATTACCTTATTGACAGAGTATAGGCGTGTCGCGGGGTGTGAGATGTTATCGGCGTCGTCAATGATAGTCTTGACGTATTCTGTTGATGAGTCGCTGTCAGTTAAGCCAACTCGCTTGCGAATCAAGTATGCGAGATCTCTGAATGTGATTGCAGTTAGCGCTTCGAAGACCTCAGTACCGCTTTCTGCGTTTGTTCCAGTGGGGCGCGAAGCAATAAACTCTAGGTGACTTATTGAAACGGGATCAGGGAACTTACTTTCAGTCGAAAGCAACCTTGATTCGAGTAACTGTCGACGCTTTTCTCTCTTAATGTTTGACATTGATTTTGACAGTAAAACTGCCTCGTTTATTAAGGTCTTGGTGAGTGTGGAACGAAGGGAAACGGGGAGTTCAGGATTGCACAATGCCCTAATCATTTCGGCGTTCCGCGACTGCATCACTGAGTATATCATACTTAATGAACGTGAACAGTAACATTGTATAATTTTCTGTGAAATTGTCCCAAATAATGTATTATCGCGCGGCAAGATGTATTTGAGTGTAAGTGCCCGATTAACTGATTTTATTCGATTTCTGAGGGAGCCTCTCAAAACCAATGTATCGAATGCGCTGTGAATGTAGTCTTCCTGTTGCTCTTTAGGTAGACACTGCATTTCCTGCAGGCGATCGTGAACCCACTCTCTAGCAGAAACGGCCGTATCTTCAAATATTCCGAGGAGAGGCGAGAAATGTCCTTGAAGCTCGCTAGCAGAACGACGCCGTATTGCTTCCCCGATCATCCATTCCACGTCAGAGGGTTGAAGAAGTCGATTCATAGATGCTCTGAGTAGAGTTAATAGAGTAACTATGAGTGTGGCGCTAACAACAGTGAAGCAGGCACTCCACAAAGACGTTACGAAAAGATGTGGATTGATGCCCGTTTGCAATATTTCACGTGCAGTGATTGAGTTGATTACAAATGGGACTATGAATACAATCAGTGTGAATACAGAGAATTCTGAAGTCGAAAGCACTCTACTCACCAAGGACTCAGAGAAAATGTAAGTTGAGACAGATTTCCCCAGATACTCGGGGCTGTCGGTCTTTTCCTTTGCTGCACTCGCCATGCTCGCAGTGACGAAGGTCAGCAGCGCTATTATCGAAGTGGCTCCTATCATTGTGTTTTTTGGGCTTTCGTGAGACTGTGTAATATAACTCCAGAAACTCCAGGTTGGATGCGTAGTGATCCACATGGTCAGGAAACCTGTAGTTGACAGCATAAATGCTTGCTCGATAACTCCCTTGTGCGGTAAATGCTCTTCAATCTTCTCGAAAAGCTTTCTTGTGTGCGGATTGATAGTGAGCGCAATTTTCGCTCGCAGTCGTCTTATGAGGCAGCCAATGACTAAGAATATAGTGGCGCACGCTAGCGGGAGTGTCTGTGGATCCTTCAGCACATTTGTATTGTAGGGGTCAGTCCATAAGAAAGTGGGCGTTTAAGTCGAACGTATTGCTTTACTGGTTAGTGAGAGTAGTTCCAACAGGTGGGGGCTGCAGCGCAACGCTGCGGCCCCTGCCCTCAGTTCTTGGCCCGGTTCAGCTGCTCTGGGCAGTGCTCGACTGACTGCTCGACTGGCCGTTCTGGTTGCTCTGGTTGCCGGGCTGCTGGCCACCGCTGGGCGGCTGGCCCGGATCCCCACCGGGCTGACCGCCCTGCTCGCCGGGGCCTCCCTGACCGCCCTGGCCACCACCCATGGGGCCGCCCATTCCGGCGGACAGCGCCGAGGCCGTCCCCGTGGCCGAGCCACCCGACGACGTCGCCACCGTGTACTGCTGGCCTTCGGTGAGCCCCAGCACCGTGATCGCCGCGGCCGTGAAATCGACCTTGACCGAGGCCACTTGCGACCCGGAGGAGTCCGTGACGGTGAGCGTGTCGCCCGCGCTCACCGATGGCGACCCCGTCACCCCCACGAGCTGGGTCTCGCCGTTGGCGTCCACCGCCCCATCCATCTCGCCGGCCTGCCCCGAGACCACCACGATCCCGCCCTTGACGTAGGCCGAGCCGTTGGAGTCGATACCGTCGGAGGAGGCGTAGGAGACCTCGACCTCACCCCCGCTGATCGTGAGCACCGAGCCGTCGTCGGACTCGGAGTCGGCGTTCTCGTGGCCCTCGATGACGTGGTCGCCGTTGGAGGCGTTGATGCCGTCGTCGCCCGCTGCGATGGACAGCTCGCCGCCGGCAACGTTGATGAACGGCGCCTGCAGCCCCTCGTCGGCCGCGTTGATGGTGACCGTCCCGGAGTCCTGCGTGTAGCTCACCCCGGCGTTGATGCCCTTGGGCGAGGGCGTTGTGGAGTCCGCGGTGGACTCCTGCCCGGGCGGTGCCTGCTCCTCAATGGTGGCGTTGGCCTGACCGCCGCCGGCCGTGATCGTCAGGGTCGTGTCCTTGACGGTGACATCCGTGGTCGCGGCGATCGCGTCGTCGGAGGAGGTCAGCGTGATACTCGCCTTGCCCAGGGAGATGAAGCCCTTCGTCTCATCGTTGTCCTCACTGGACTTCAGCGCGTCGCCGCCCGCCTCGACCGTCAACGTCCCGGACTCGACCACCAGGTAGTCCTTGCCGCGCAGGCCGTCGTCGGCGGCCTTGACGTTAATGGTGCTGCTCCCGGTGATGATGAGGCCGTTCTTGGAGGAGATGCCATCCTTGTAGGAGCCGGTCACGTCCAGTTGGCCGGTCCCGGTGACGGTGAGCGTATCGGAGGAGAACAGGGCCGCGGTGGCCTCCTGCCCCGAGGCGTAGCTGGCACCGTCGGTCAGCGTGTTCTTGGAGTCTTTGGCCAGGACCACGATCGCGTCGCCGGCGTCCTGGATGTCGATGGCCGGGCCGTCCGAGCTCGTGATGCTCGCGCCACTGAGGACCAGGCGCACGTCGGCCTTGGGGGCGTTGACGACGATCCGCCCGTTGCTGAGCTCGCCGGAGATGACATAGGTACCGCCGCTGTTGATGGTCACGGTCCCCCCATCGACCTTCACGTTGCCCGACGACGACCCGCTGGCCGAGGCCGATGACCCCGACAGGGTGATCGTGGTGGCCGACGACGTGTCTGTGGTCCCGGCGTCGTCCTCGGAGCTGGAGGCCTTTTCCACGGAGGCGTTGGCGCCCAGGATGTCGGAAACGCTTGCACCGGTCGACGCCGTGGCCACGGTTGAGGAGATCGTCGTCCAGGTCGTTTCCGATCCGTTCGAGCCGGAGGCGCTCGCCTTGCCGGAGGCCGAGGAGGTCGAGCAGCCGGCCGCCAGGGCGAGCGCGGCCAGGAGCGCTACGGCTCCGGTCGCACGACGGCGGAGTCGGTTGAGGGGCTTGGTCGTCTTCGTCTTGGTGGGCTTCATTGTTCTGTCTTCTCTTCTTGTCGGGTCCGGAGTCGGATCGGTGAGCGGTCTGGGCGCCCAGCTCAAGCGGCGCTCGCGGTGGTGTGACTGGCGTTGATGCTTTCGAGGCTGGAGCGGTCGGTGCCGAACAGACCGGCCAGCTCGTGGGTCAGGGTTCGGTACCACCTGTTGGCGGGCAGTTCGGGATGGAGCAGTGCCATGCCGGTGGCGTACTTCGAGATGCGGGCCGGACGGTAGCCGGCGTCCCATAGGGCGCGGTCCGCGGGAGAGGGCGTGGCCGGGTTCTTCGTCTCGACGACGGCGACGCCCGAGACCTCCACCGGCTCGCCGCTGCTGATGGCCGCGGCCAGGTGGGCCGGACGCAGCGCCTGCGAGCCCGCAACCATCCCGGCGAAGGGGCCGGCGGAAACCACTGCGGTCCCCGGGCCTGCGACCGGTCCCAGGTGCTGCCAGGTCAGGGCCGTGTCGATGGTGGCCCGGGCCTCGGCGCGCGGCAGGTGCAGGGTGGTGCGCTCGTAGGTGGTGGCCAGCACCGGCCTCAGCGCGGCGGCGACCTCATGGGCTGCGGCCGAGCCGGTGACCCCCGTGCTTGCCAGGCAGGCCGCCACGAAGGCTCGTCCTGGACCGGTGAGGCGGGAGGCGTCGTCGGCGTGGTAGCCCATGCGCCGCTTGACGGTGGTGCCGCGCGCGCCGCGGGTCTTGACCTCCAGGAAGCACAGGCCGGAGTCCAGGTAGGTGCGGGTGCGCACCTTGAAGCGCCGACGCCGCTTGCGGGCCGCGAGCATGAAGGCCTCCAGCCCCGGGGTGTCGAAATAGGTCGAGGCGTAGGAGAAGCGGCGCTGTTCGTCAATGGCCAGAACCCGGGCGTCGGGCGCGAGCCCGTCCACAAGCTCCTGCGCGCAGTTCAGGGGTACCAGGTACTTGCGGTCCACGCGGGTGAGCAGGCCCGCGGCGCTGTTGAGCTCGGCGAGGGTGGTGGTGGCCAGGTGCTCCGTGTTCAGACAGATCGGGGCCGTCCCGTGGGGAGCCGACGCCGCAGCGCTCGGGATCGCGGCGGGCATCATCGTGCAGGTCGTGGAGGCGGTCGTCATCGCGGTCCTTTTGGTCGGTGCGGGCCGGCGTCAGCGCGCGGCCATGACTGTCTGAGTGGCCGGTTGGCTGCTGGACTGGGCCGCGGAGCGGGTGACGTACTGGGCGGCCGGTTTGATGGTGATGGGCTGGGCCTCGGCCCGGTCGGCGGGTGCGGTGGTCTGCACGGTGCTCTGGCGGGTGCCGGCCCAGGACTGGGCGGTCGGGGCGGTGGGTGCGCCGGCCGCCGGCTCGGTCGCCAGTTTCGAGGTGGGGACGTCGTCGTCGGAGAGCCTGGAAAGATCGGAGGTCTCGGGCTCCAGCTCGGCGGGGGTCTGTCGGGGCGCCCGGAAGCGGACGTCGACGATGGTGGTGTCGTTGACCAGATCGAGGCGCTGGACCTCGACCGAGCGGACCTGCCCGCCCAAGGTGTGCTCCAGGTGGGCGATGAGAGCGGTCTCGTTGGTGATGGCGTGGTCGAGGACAATCACCTGGTGGCGGTTGCGGCGCATGAGCGCGGGGTGATCGCCGATCCACAGGGCGGCGACGACGGTGCCCGTGAGGGCGGCCACCATCCCGATGGGTGCGGTCTGGATCCCGCCGAGCAAGCCGAGGGCCAGGGCTGCGAAGAAGTAGGCCACCTCGTGCTGGGCCAGCTCGGTGGAGCGCAGGCGGATGATGGACAGGACGCCGAAGAGCCCCAGGCCCAGGCCGGCCGCGACGCTCGCCGTCGACAGCAGCAGGGTGACTGCCAGGACGCCCACGTTGACGCCGATGTAGGCGGCCATGAGGTCCTTGCGGGCGTGGCGGGGGGCGTAGAGGGCCCCGACCAGGATGGTGAGGGCGATCAGGTCGGCGGCGATGTAGGTCAGGGTGGTCAGGCTCATCGGGAGGCTCCTGTCGGGGTTATTTCGGACCGGCGACGGGGCCTGCCGTGAGATGGGCGCTTAAAGACCGAGCATGTACTCGGGGCGCGCCGCGGCGGGTGACTCCGTCCGGTGAATAACAGTCAAAGAGCGCATTCCATGAGCCGGCTGTGAACGCGGCATGGGTGAGGCATGACTTGTTCCGCCACCGATGTGAAGCAGCAAACAGCGCCCCCCGGGGCCGGGCGGGGCCCGTTACTCCCGGAGGCGCTGGTGATGAGGCGAGGTCTCGGCTGAACGACCGAATGTCAATGGGCGCCGGCAGCCGATGAGATACAGACGCGGATCGGCCCGGCCGACCTGCGACCGGAGCGGCGCTCGCTCAGGCAGCCACCTGACGCAGTGGGGCCTGCCGCTTATAGCGGCCCAGGTCCCGGTTGATGGTGCGGTTCCACCGGTTGGTGGGCAGATTCGCGTACAGCAGTGCCATGCCGGTGGCGTACTTCGAGATGCGGGCGGGCCGATGCCCCCGCCTCCACAGCAGCCGATCCGTGGGGGAGGCCGTGGACGGGTTCTTCGTCTCGATGACATTGAGGTGCCCCACCGACACGCCCCGTTCGAGGCGCCGCCCGTCGGGGTCGAACAGGTCCCAGGTCAGCTCGGTGTCGAAGGTGGCCCGGGCCTCGTCATGAGGCAGGTGCAGGGTGGTGCGGCTGTAGGTGGAGTCCATGACCGGGACGAGGGCCTTGGCGATGGCGCTCGCCTCGTCCAGGGAGCAGGTGGAGGACTCGACCAGCCGCTCGATGACGAACAGATGACCGTCGGGCGTGATGCGGTCGGCGTCGTCGGGATCGTACTTGAAGCGGTCCTTGACGGTGGCCTCGCGCGAGCCGTTGGTCTTGACCTCCAGGAAGCACAGGCCGGAGTCCAGGTAGGTGCGGGTACGGATCTTGAAGCGCCGGCGCCGTTTGCGGGCAGCCAGGAAGTAGGCGTCCAGCCCCGGGGTGTCGAAGTAGGTTGACGCGTAGCGGAAGTGCCGCAGGCCGTCGATCTGGAGGACCTGCGCTCGCGGGGCGAGGTAGTCGACGACGTCCTGGGTGTCGCCTGGCGGCACCAGGTACTTGCGGTCCATGCGGGTGAGGAGACTCGCCTCGGAGTTGAGCTCGGCGAGGGTGATCGTGTCGATGCCTTCGGTGTTCGGCACGGTGCGGTCCTTTCCGGGGTCGGGAGTCGCAGGGTGGGGCGGGTCGGTTGCCAGTGGCGCGGCGGTGCGGTGGGGCCGTTGTGGTCGGTCAGTTGTAGCGAGGGTTGGCCACAGGAGGTGGTGGAGCACTCGGCTGGCTGTGCCGCTGGGGAGTGTGCTGCTGCCGGTTGCCAGTGATCCAGTCGTGCCGGGGCGGGGCGGTGGCCGCTGAGGCGGCGCTGTCGTGAGAGAGCGCCCCGGGCCAGGCCTGCTGCCCGACGGGCTGGATCGGAGTGGGAGTTTGAAGCGGGACTTCCTGAATCAGATGAGGAGCCTGAGGGGTGCTCTCCTGAGGAGCTTGCCGGACCTGTTGCGCCCCGGTCCCGGTGTCCTTCGGCTGGGCGGCGGGTGGTGCCGTGCGGGCCCGACGGCGCAGCCGGTAGTGCACCTCGACGATGGTGGTGTCGTTGACCAGGTCCAGGCTCTTGAGGTCGACACTGCGTATCTGGGCGCCGAGCAGGTCCTCGAGTTCGAGGATGAGCTCGTCCTCGTTGCTGATGGCCCGATCGATTACGACGGTCTGGTTGCGGTTGTTGCGCATGAGCGCGGGGTGGTCGCCGACCCACAGGGAGGCGAGGATGAGGACCATGAGAATGGCGACGATGATGAGGTGGCTCTTGATCCCGCCGAGCAGGCCGAGGGCCAGAGCCGCGAAGAAGTAGGCCACCTCGCCTTGGGCCAGGGAGGAGGAGCGCAGGCGGATGATGGACAGGACGCCGAAGAGCCCCAGGCCCAGGCCGGCTCCGACGTTGTTGCTCGATGACAGCAGCAGGGTGACTGCCAGGACGCCCACGTTGACGCCGATGTAGGCGGCCACGAGGTCACGACGCCCGTGGCGCGGGATGTAGAGCACCCCGACCAGGAGGGTGATGGCTAACAGGTCGGCGCCGATGTAGGCCAACGTGAGTGGCAGTTCTTGCAACGTTTGCTGCATGTCGAGTCCTCGTGGGAGATGGATGGGAACCGGGAGATAACGATCTTGTAACAATAACGATAATTCGACCGTTGTAAAAAATGCTAGAGCCAAGTCCTCTTGTCGGGTGTGAGACTGCGTACTCCTGCGGATTTTCCAGGCGGTGTCGTTCGTCCCGGATGTGCAGATGGGTCGCCTTCAGTCGCCTCTGATCGTCTCCTAACTTCTTGACGACTGCATGCTGATTGTTCGCTGGGAGGGGCGACACGCCGAGTGTGTGCGTGTTCGGAGGCGATTCTTCGTCCTCCGTCCCCAGGGCTGGGGGCGGACTGCCGGTCTTGGAGGGCGACCCCTGTGGTTAAGGGGGCCGGATGGATGTCACGCCCTTGTGAGACCATCGTCCTGCGGATCGGGGGGCCGGGCTCGAACGTCATCGCGGAGATGCTCGTGAGCCGTTTCCACCGGGCATCCACAGCCTAGCGGGTGTTTTCCACAGAAGGGAGGGGTGGTGTGCACAGGACCACGGCTGACACAGCATCTTGGGGTAGTGGACCCGGACTACCCCAAGGGGTAGTGTCTTGTTCTGCGGGGCCGTTCTGGCCTCCCGTGAATGACAAGCGTGTGGTGCCGCCGGTTCAGTCCCCCTTCGGGGACGGGCCGCAGTCACCGCCACCGGACCCTGAGGAAGAGACGGCCATGGCGATCACCATCTACAGCAAGCCCAACTGCGTCCAGTGCACGGCCACCTACCGCGCCATGGACAAGGCCGGTCTGTCCTACGAGACGGTGGACATTTCTCTGGACGCTCAGGCCCTTGAGCAGGTCAAGTCCTTGGGATACGCCCAGGCTCCCGTCGTCGTCGCCGGGGAGGACCACTGGTCCGGCTTCCGCCCGGACAAGATCAAGACCCTCGCGCTCGCCGTCGAGTCCGTCGCGGTCTGAGGCCGCGGGGCGCGCCGTGAGCAGCAGGCCCCTTCTGGTCTATTTCTCCTCCACCTCGGAGAACACGCACCGATTCGTGGGCAAGCTCGGCTTCCCGACGGCGCGCATCCCCCTGCGGCGCATGGACCCACCGCTGAGGGTGGATGAGGAGTACGTCCTGGTCGTGCCCACCTACGGTGGTGGCTCCGTCAAAGGGGCGGTGCCCAAGCAGGTCATCGCCTTCCTCAACAACCCGGACAACCGGGCCCTGTGCCGGGGCGTCATCGCCTCGGGCAACACCAACTTCGGCCGGGCCTACTGCCTGGCGGGTGACATCATCGCCGGCAAGCTGGGGGTGCCGTTCCTGTACCGCTACGAGCTGCTCGGCACCCCCACGGACGTCGCACGCGTCAAAGAAGGATTGGAACACTTTTGGCAGACACGCTGACGGACACCGGCTCAGAGACCGTGTCCTCCCCGGAGCTGGACTACCACGCACTCAACGCGAAGCTGAACCTCTACGACGCGGACGGCAAGATCCAGTTCGACGCCGACCACGAGGCGGCCCGGCAGTACTTCCTCCAGCACGTCAACCAGAACACCGTCTTCTTCCACGACCTGGAGGAGAAGCTCAAGTACTTGGTCGAGGAGGGCTACTACGAGGGCCACATCCTGGACAAGTACTCCCCGGAGTTCGTCAAGTCCGCCTTCAAGGCGGCCTACGCCCACAAGTTCCGTTTCGAGACCTTCCTGGGCGCCTTCAAGTACTACACGTCCTACACGCTCAAGACCTTCGACGGGAAGCGCTACCTGGAGCGCTTCGAGGACCGCGTCACCATGGTGGCCCTCACCCTGGCCGACGGCGACGAGCAGCTGGCCCTCGACCTCATCGACGAGATGATGTCCGGCCGCTTCCAACCAGCCACCCCCACCTTCCTCAATGAGGGCAAGGCCCAGCGCGGCGAGCCTGTCTCCTGCTTCCTGGTGCGCATCGAGGACAACATGGAGTCGATCGCCCGCGGCATCAACTCCGCCCTCCAGCTTTCCAAGCGCGGCGGGGGAGTGGCCCTGCTGCTGAGCAACCTGCGGGAGATGGGCGCCCCCATCAAGCGCATCGAGAACCAGTCCAGCGGCGTCATCCCCGTCATGAAGCTGCTGGAGGACTCTTTCTCCTACGCCAATCAGCTGGGCGCCCGCCAGGGCGCCGGGGCCGTGTACCTACACGCCCACCACCCCGACATCATGCGGTTCTTGGACACCAAGCGCGAGAACGCCGATGAGAAGATCCGCATCAAGACCCTCTCACTGGGTGTCGTCATCCCGGACATCACCTTCGAGCTGGCCCGCAACAACGAGGACATGTACCTCTTCAGCCCCTACGACGTCGAGCGCGTCTACGGCATGCCGTTCGCGGATGTCAACGTCACCGAGAAGTACCGCGAGATGGTGGACGACGGGCGCATCAAAAAGAAGAAGATCAACGCCCGCACCTTCTTCCAGACCCTGGCAGAGATCCAGTTCGAGTCCGGCTACCCGTACGTCATGTTCGAGGACACGGTCAACAGGGCCAACCCCATCAAGGGCAAGGTCGTCATGTCCAACCTGTGCTCCGAGATCCTCCAGGTCTCCGAGCCCAGCGAGCTCAACGAGGACCTCACCTTCGCCCACGTGGGCAAGGACATCTCCTGCAACCTGGGCAGCCTCAACATCGCCAAGACGATGGACTCCCCGGACTTCGCCCGCACGATCCGCACCGCTGTGCGCGGCCTGACCGCCGTCAGCGACCAGACCCACCTGCCCAGCGTACCCTCCATCGACCGCGGCAACCACGAGTCGCACGCCATCGGCCTGGGGCAGATGAACCTCCACGGCTTCCTGGCGCGCGAGCGCATCCACTACGGCTCCGAGGAGGGCCTGGACTTCACCAACGTCTACTTCGCCAGCGTCCTGTTCGCCGCTCTGACGGCGTCAAACGAGATGGCCGTGGAGCGCGGGGAGAGCTTCGTGGGCTTCGAGGACTCGACCTACGCCACCGGCGAGTTCTTCGAAAAGTACGTGACCCAGGACTTCGTGCCGGTCACCGAGCGCGTCAAGGAGATCTTCGCGGCCTCCAGCGCGCATGTGCCCACCCGTGAGGACTGGGCCGAGCTGGCCGCCAAGGTCAAGGAGGGCGGCCTATACAACCGCAACCTGCAGGCCGTGCCGCCCACCGGCTCGATCTCCTACATCAACAACTCCACCTCCTCGATCCACCCGATCGTGGCCAAGGTGGAGATCCGCAAGGAGGGCAAGATCGGCCGCGTCTACTACCCGGCGCCCTTCATGACGAATGACAACCTCGAGTACTACCGGGACGCCTACGAGATCGGCCCGGAGAAGATCATCGACACCTATGCCGCGGCCACCCAGCACGTGGACCAGGGGCTGAGTCTCACGCTGTTCTTCCCGGACACGGCCACCACCCGTGATGTCAATCGCGCCCAGATCTACGCGTGGCGCAAGGGCATCAAGACCCTCTACTACATCCGCCTGCGCCAGGCCGCCCTGACCGGTACCGAGGTCGAGGGCTGTGTCTCCTGCATGCTGTGAGCCGGTCGCCGTCGGCTGCCTGCCTATGACCGCCGTCGGGGTCAAGAGGACATGAGTCCTCTTGGCCCCGACGTCGTGCTGAGTGGAGGAGTGATCGGCCAGAACAATCCCGATGGTGCGCGAAACCCGGCTCGCCCACCGTCCGGAAGGCTGCCGGGTCCACTTCGCAGGGCTACTGCCCTGAGCGGGTTGAGCATACCCGATGACCAGAGTAGTAGCGGGTGCGACGCAAGCGCCGGGCCCACATGACGACACGGGTGCACCGGCGCTTACTTCCACTCCGCGCCGTAACGCGGCGGCACGTTAACTATATGCCAGCAATAGCGGCATGGGTCGCACGTCCCCGCCCCTCCTTGCGGTGCTGTCAGTCGCCTGCAGGTGAAGACTCCTCGGTGCGACGGCGCAGCTCGCGCATGGTGGCGTGCGGGTCCTCCCCGGCCGGGAACCCGCGCAGGCGCCAGTACATGGCCAGAAGGGAGCCGGTGATCGTGTGCCAGAAGGTCGCCACCGCACAGGGCGCAGCCACCGCCGCGCTCAGGTACTGCAGGGCGAGGGTCGAACCGAGCCCCGCGTTCTGCAGGCCCACCTCGATGCCGATCGTGCGCCGGTCGGCCCACGAGACCCCGAAGGCTCGTGCCACGGCGTAGCCCAGGGCGTAACCGGTCGCGTTCTCCAGAGCGATCGCGGCGAACATGAGCGGCCCGGCGGTGGCGATGAGTGGCTGACTCTTGGAGGCCACCGCTGCCACCACCGCAGCGATGGCCACGACCGAGACCCACGGCATCGCCGGCTGGATCCGGGCCACCTGCCTGTGGAAGAAGACATTGCAGGCCAGGCCCGCCCCCACCGGCAGCAGCACGATCTGCACGATCGACAGCGCCATCGACCCGGCCGGTACCTGCATGTAGGTTCCGGCCAGCCACAGGGTCAGCAGCGGGGTGATGATGGGTGCGAGCATCGTGGAGAAGGCAGTCATGGACACCGATAGTGCCGTGTTTCCCTTGGCCAGATAGCTGACTACGTTCGACGTCGTCCCGCCGGGCACGCAGCCGATGAGGATGATGCCCACCTTGAGTTCGGGGGACAGCGGCAGCAGGTTCGCCACGCTCCAACCCACCAGCGGCATGACCGCGTACTGGCTGAGCACGCCCAGAATGACTGGCTTCGGGTGACGGGCGATCATCGTGAAGTCCGGGATGGATAGGGTCATTCCCATCCCCAGCATCGTGATGGCCAGTAACGGCGTCATGTAACCGGCCAGTGGCACGAAGGTGGAGGGCGAGAAGAAGGCGGCGAGGAAGGCGCCAAACATGATGAGCGGGAAGACCGTCACCGCGATACGGGCGCTGCGATCCTGTCTCTTCTCGGAGGCTGCGTCGGCGGATGCCTCGACGCCGGAGGCCGCAACTGCGGTCGGCTTTTCGGAGCGCGGTGCGGTGGCGGCGTCAGTAGGGGCTGTCATGGGATGCCTCGGATCATCGGTGGAGCATCAGCGGGGATATGCCCGGCGACAATAGTCCGAGGAGTGAAAGATCGTCGTCTCAGTCCACCGTACGGACGCGCCTGAGGCCCCGGAGCAACCTGTCAAACGTGACGTGCATCTGTGAGCCCCGGGCCGCCGACGCCGGTGCGGACCTACCGAGACGCTACTCGAGCTCGTCGTCAGCGTCGACATCGTCGTCGGAGTCGGGGCCGTCCTCGGGCTCGCGCCACACCTCGTCACAGCGGTGGACGCTCGTGGCGATGAGCCGGGCGTTGGGCAGGTCCACCGTGCGCACCCAGTGACCGGCGTCGAGCGCGTTCTTGCCGAAGTCCTCGTGCCGGTTGATGAGCCGCACCACGAGTACCTCCTCGGGCACGTCGATATGGATGAGCAGGTCGATCCGCTCACGCACCGCACCCCAGCCGCGCGTCTCCAAGGCCAGGTAGTTCCCCTCGGTGATGACGATGCCGGTCCCGGAGACGATGCCCCCAGCCGCCACCGGCTCGTGCAGATCGCGTCGGTACACCGGGACGAGGACCTGATGGGCGCCGTCGGCTCGCACCCGGTCCAGGGTCGCCAGGTAACCCTCGACGTCGAAGGTGTCCGGTGCGCCCTTGCGGTCATGGCGACCCAGCTCGTCGAGGACGGCGTCAGACAGGTGGAAGCCGTCCATGGCGACGAGCCCGGCGAAGATGCCGGCCTCCTTGAGTTGGTCCTCCAGATCCGCAGCAATCGTCGATTTCCCTGATCCGGGCGCCCCGACGAGCCCGACGACGAAACGCTCGGGCGCGGCGTCGTCCGTCAACCGCTGTGAGAGCTGGTCGACGAGGCTGCTGACAAGGGTGGCGGTTTCGCCCACCCGCACCGTAGGGCTCATGGAACTATTATCTCAGTCAACTACCTGACTGAGATGCGGATACTGTATCTGTATCCATTGTGATGCCTTGATGACAGGGTGCCGGGGAGCAGATGCAGCGACGTAGGGAAAAAGGGGTGGGAGAGTGCTGGTTCGCCCGTGGCCTTGCCCGGGTGTGCGGTGCGGCGGTCATGTTCGTCGTCGTTGGGCTGGGGGCGTCGGGGTGGAGGTCTTTGACGGCGATGCGGGGGAGCCTGGAGACGGTGGTGCGCTTTAGCAGGTTGAGACCTGATGGCCGCACAGTCGTGACTGTAGATGAGACCTGTGCTACTGAAGCTCGGCCCCGGGGAATCTAGATTCAGGTAAACGCCAGCCTATCTTCAGAATCTTCTCGAAAGGTCGCCCGTGTCTGCTATCCCTATCCCCAGGGTGCTTGGCACTCCCGCGCGTGCGATAGGTGCGCTTGTCGCACTTGTCGCGCTCGTTGCCACGCTCCTGACGGTCCTGCCCATGCAGGCCCGTGCCGCCAACAACCCGTCGATTGCCGTCTCCGGCCTGTCGCTCGTGGTCTCCAACGCCAACGGAGTCGAGGAGCCGGACAACACCTCGGTCAAGGTCGATGACATCCTCAAGCTGAAGTTCGCCTGGGATGCCCGCAATGCCAAGGTCAAGAGCGGCGACTCCTTCCAGATCCAGCTGCCCGAGCAGCTCCGCAACCGCGAGCGCCTCTCCGAGCCGATGAAGGTCTCTCACCAGGGTGCGGAGCATACTATCGGTGAGTGCGCGATGGACGAGCGCACCATCACCTGCACCTTCAACGGCACTCTCGACACCATCGTTGGCCAGGGCTTTAATGAGCTGCGGGGTGACGGTTCGGCGCTGGTGGTGGCTTCTCAGGCTAGCGATTCGGCCAATGTGACCATCGATGCCAACGGCAAGCAGACCGAGGTGCCTGTGCCCGGCGGCAAAATCTCTGAGAACGTTGGCCTCAACTACACGCCGGAGAGGCTGCGCAAGTGGGCTTTCGACGTCACCAGCACCTCCAAGGCGGTGGACTGGGAGCTGACCTTTGGACCGGACCAGGTCAAGGCTGCCCTCGAGAAGAGTGGTGGCTCCCTGACGGTGGACGGCAAGACTCGCTCGACCGTCACCTTCACCGATCAGCTTGGCCCCGGCCAGGCCTATGTCCCGACTAAGAGCGAGTGGAAGCTGAGCGTCGGCACCTCCCAGGGGAGGAATAGGGTCTATGGCCAGGTCACGGATGCCAGTGGCACCGACCAGGACACCAGCCAGGGCGACTTCGACCTCGACGTCACCATCCAGGGCAACACCGCCACCATCACTGTGACCGGCCCCTTCGCCCCACAGACCAACTACCACGTCTACTACGCCTCGACCCCCACCACGGCCGACGGCGTCGTTCAGGCCGGCGTGGAGTACACAAACAAGGCCTCCGTGGTGGGTGCCGACATGGAGAGCTCCTACTCGGTGTACTACTCCAAGTCCTTCACCATCAACGTCGTCATGAAGCCGGGATTCGGCGGACTGGACATTACCAAGCTCCTCACCGGGTCCGAGACGGCCAAGGTGCCGGCCGGCACCACCTTCGAGGTGGGCATCAACTACACCCTGCCCGGCGGTGCCGACGTGGACACCTACCCGGGGTGGAAGGCTCCGGGGACCGTCAACCAGGCCCGCACCGGTGGCGACACCTCCATGACCGTCACCGTCGGTGAGAAGGCCGTGTACAACGGCACCTTCCCGGTCGGAACAGTCCTGGCCCTCAAGGAGGACACGACGACGGCCTCGACTACTCCTGCCGGCGTGGCCTGGGGCAGCCACACCTTCGCAGTAGGCGACCAGAACACCAACAGCCTGACTATCGAGGACCAGAAGTCCACGGCCGTGACGCTGCGCAACTCCGCCGACCCCGCCGCTGTGGAGGAGGGTGACTTTACGGTCACCAAGGCTCTGGCCGGCGACGGCGACTTCGGCAAGTCCACCTTCGAGTTCACCTACACCTGCACCGATGGCACCGAGGGATCGCTGACGGTGACCGGAGCCGCGACCTCGGAGAAGTCCAAGAAGGTCAAGGCCGGATCGACCTGCACCGTCACCGAGGACAGCGCCAAGGCCACCCAGGGCGGCTACACCCTGACCGCTCCGACTGCGCAGACCGTGACGATCGCCAAGGACCAGACGGCCCAGGTGACGATGACCAACACGTACGCCCGTGACATGGGCACCTTCTCGGTGACCAAGGTCGTCACCGGTGTCGAGTCGGTGGACAATGAGTTCGCTTTCTCCTACACCTGCGATAACAACGTGAAGGGCATGGTGAAGGTCAAGGCCGACGGCGCTGCGGTTTCCGGCCCTCAGCTGCCCGTGGGCACCAAGTGCACCATCGAGGAGGACGCACAGTCCGCCGCGGTCAAGGGGTACACCCTGGAGGCGCCCGCCTCCCAGACGGTGACCATCAGTGAGAAGAACCAGGTGGTGGCCACGACCTTCACCAACACCTACACGGCCAAGCCCTCGCCTTCTCCGTCGGCGAGCGAGTCCCCGACGCCCAGTGCCTCGCCGACCCCCAGCGAGTCGGCGACGCCGAGCACCTCGCCGTCCGCCAGCGAGTCGGCGACGCCGAGCGCCTCGCCGTCTCCGTCCACCAGTGAGTCGGCTTCGCCTTCTCCGTCGGCGAGCGAGTCCCCGACGCCCAGTGAGTCTCCGACGCCTGGTGACACTCCGGACCCGAGCGAGTCCTCGACGCCGTCGCCCAGCGAGTCGCCGTCTCCCGATCCGAGTGACTCCCCGAACCCGAGCGACCCAGCCACACCTGGCGACCCCTCCTCGCCGAGCGATACTCCGCCGGCCGTACCCAGCGATCCGGCGACGCCCGAGGATCCCTCTGGGGGTCCTCTGGCCAGTACCGGTGTCAGGATCGGTCTGCCGTTGGCGGTCGCCATACTCGCCGTCATGGGAGGTGCCCTGCTGGTGAGCCGCCGCCGCGCCTGAGGCCGGACGCCACCCCCCACCTCCCATAGGGGCACGCCCCCGAGTTCGCCTGAGTCCTAGGACCAGGTGGGCTCGGGGGTGTCGTCGGCAAGCCGCGACATCAATCGGACGCCTTCACCACAGGCCGGCGCCGGTAACGGCTCCGGTCCGAGTGAAGACTCCAGCCCCTCGAATCAATCGACCGAACGTCAAGGACTTGGGTCCCGGCCGTGCGCCGTCGAACCGGGGTGGAGGCGAGGGTGGGGAAGAGGGCGGCGAAACAGTCGCTGTGGCGTCAGACACGGCCGTAGCCTGAGAGGGCCCGCCATGCCGCACAGCACGAAACGAGTGCCGTGCGCGACTCTTCCGACGTCAGGAAACACACCATGGCAGAGCCTTCCCCGTCATCGCAGTCGTCATCCTCTCAGCCATCAACCACCTCCTCCCCAGCGTCGACGAACTCGGGCGATCCGGTTTCGACCGTCAGCCGCATCAACGCCCGGATCATCGGCATCTGTGTGGCCGCGGCCCTGGGCGGGTTCCTCTTCGGCTTCGACACCGCCGTCATCAACGGCGCCGTCGACGCCCTCTCCGACCAGTTCGCCCTCAGCGATGCCCTCAAGGGCTTCTCCGTCTCCTCGGCACTCATCGGCTGCACCGTCGGCGCCTGGTTCGCCGGGCCGGTCTCCAACCGGCTGGGCCGAGTGCCGGTCATGCTCATCGCCGCCGTCATGTTCCTGGCCTCCGCGCTCGGATCAGGGCTGGCCTTCGGCGTCATCGACTTCATCGTGTGGCGCCTAGTGGGCGGCCTGGGAGTGGGGGCGGCCTCCGTCATCGCCCCGGCGTACATCGCCGAGGTCTCCCCGGCGAGTGTGCGCGGTCGCCTGGGCTCCCTCCAACAGCTGGCCATCGTCATCGGCATCTTCTCCTCCCTACTGGCCGATGCCTGGTTCTCCGGACAGGCAGGCGGGGCTGCCAAGGAGCTGTGGCTGGGGATGGAGGCCTGGCGGTGGATGTTCATCGCCGAGGGGCTGCCCGCCCTCGTCTACGGACTCTTCGCCTTCCGTCTACCAGAGTCCCCGCGGTTCCTTGTGGCGCGCGGTGACTATGACAAGGCCTCCCAAGTGCTCTACGACTTCACCGGCATCATCAACGTCAACCTCAAGATCGAGGAGATCCGCTCCACCATCGACTCCGAGAAACGCGAGTCCCTGTCCGACCTGCGCGGCACTGCGCTGGGGCTCAAACCGATCGTCTGGGTGGGTATCCTGCTGTCCGTCTTCCAGCAGTTCGTGGGTATCAATGTCATCTTCTACTACTCGACGACGCTGTGGCGCACCGTGGGCTTCGAAGAGTCCGACGCCCTGACCATCACGGTTATCACGTCGGTCACCAACATCGTGGTGACGATCCTGGCGATCCTCCTGGTGGACAAGGTGGGGCGCCGGCCCATGCTGCTGGCCGGCTCGTTCTTCATGACCATCTCCTTGGGGCTCATGGCGCTGGCCTTCTCCTTCGCCAACATCAGCGGTGGCGAGGTGACCCTGGAGGCGCCCTGGTCGTCGATCGCGCTGGTGGCGGCCAACCTGTTCGTCGTGGCCTTCGGGGCGACGTGGGGGCCGCTCGTGTGGGTGTTGCTGGGCGAGATGTTCCCCAACCGGATCCGTGCCGGGGCACTGGCTGTGGCTGCCGCCGCCCAGTGGGTGGCGAACTTCTTCATCTCCACCACCTTCCCGACCTTCTCCAGCATCAGTCTGACCTTCGCCTACGGCTTCTACGCCGTCTTCGCGCTGCTGTCCCTCATCTTCGTCTTCTTCCGGGTGCCCGAAACCAAGGGCAAGGAGCTCGAGGAGATGGAGGACCTGGCGGTCTGAGGTGAGCTGGAATCTACGCAGCCAGGCCTGTGATCGTTACCTTCCGCTTGAGGCAGTGCCCCCAGGCGTAGTCACCGGTGCGATGCTGTGCTTGTCCCAGCACGATGCTGGGGGCGATCCCTAGCTCCTTGGCAAGTGCTTTCACCTCGTCGAGGTTGCGATGACGAGGGAGCCTGTCCTCGTAATCCTCCGGAACGAGGAAGCGGGAGGCGTAGGCGTTGGCCTCCTTCTCAAGGTTGTCATGGTCGTTGTTGAGGTAGAGACCATTTGACTCGTGGAGAAGGACGTGAGCGATCTCGTGGAAGAGTGTGAACCAGAGCTGGTCATCGCACTTCCACAGGTCCGAGAGCTGGATGAGGGGGTGTCCTTGGATCCAGCGGGTGGCACCGTGGGTGCCGAGCCCCGGCACCGCTGGAACCAGCGTGAGCGCCACCCCGCAGTCCCGCAGAAGAGCCTGGGCCTTCTGAATGGCCTGCACAGGATCTTCGACTGTGAGTGAGCGGAGCTCGGGAAGGGCTGCTTCCAGGTTTTCACGATCGTAGATGGGGAAGTCTCCTGGAGTACAGCTTCGTTCCGCGGCCCGGAGCCAGGTGGCCAGGCGGTGGGGGTCGTGGTGCCCGACGGCGGAGCGGCGATACGCGACAGCGCCCTGATTCCAGGTGGCTTGGAAAGCGTCCATCGAGGAGATGCCGAAGAACTGGAGTAGTCCTCGCACTGTCCCGGCTTTGTCGCTGGCAGGCGCGGTGATGAATGAGTGCTTGCGAAGGTAGCTCAGGGGGAACTCCTTGGCGCGGTCGTACTGGGTGACTAGCTTCGCGTCCGCAGCCTGGCGAGCCAGAGCCGCCTGGTATCCGGTCTCATGGAGGTTCCAGATGCGGGCAGGGACACCGGTGGTGTTCTCCAGCCTGAGCGCCATGTCATGGCTGAGTGGGGCTTTGCCTCGGAGCAGTTCGCTGACGTGCTTTCGGCTCACATCAAGTCGGCGGGCAAGCTCAGCGGCATTGATGCCCTCCTCTTCCATCCACTCCTCGATGAAGTCCCCGGTAGGCACGACGTAGTCGGGGTGTGCGGCGCACGTGGCCATGCCTGCTTTCCTTTCAGGTGCGTGGTGGTCTAGTGGTAATCGATGATCTCGATGACGCAGGCGACGACAGGAGTGCCACCTTCATCGGTGACGATGAGTCGCCAGTTAGCGGTGAGCCGGGCTGACCACTGACCTACGCGGTCGCCGCTCAAGGTTTCCCATCGGCCGGTGCCCTGGAGGAGGTCATCGAAGGACTCGGCGTTATAGAGCTCCGCGATGCGCAGTCGTAGCCGTTTGGCCACGTCCTGGCTCAGCTTGCGCTTCATCTCGCGCTCGTTGATGCAGATCTTTTCGATCTTGCGGTCGATGTACCTCACTTCCATGACTTTATGTTACCTGGTACGTAACAGTTACCTAGATCGTAACACTGTTTCCACCTGGGCAACGAGAGTGTTGTGAGAGTCATGTCATGTGGAGGCAGGGGTGGGGGCAGCGCAGTGCGTCTCAGCTTCGGAGTGCTTGGGGATTGGGGGGTGGTTGTGACAGCTTGGTTCGGCCCCGTTGTGACGGCCTGATCTGGCCCCGCGTGCGACTTGCCGGGGTGTTGACGGTCTGAACTGGCCCCACCCCTTCACGCTGGTCCCCATCACTGGGAACCAGTCGCGAGGGCAAGGGAGCCAAGATGGGATCACGAGTGCAGCTGTACGCCGACATCCGCCACGACGCGCGAGTCGATGGCCTGTCCATCCGCGAGCTCGCCCGCAAACACGGAGTCCACCGCCGCACCGTCCGCCAGGCACTCGCCGCAGCCGAACCCCCACCCCGCAAGAAACCGGTCCGCACAGCACCGCGCCTGGACCCGTACAAGCCGGCGATCGACGAGATGCTCACCTATGACCTGACCGCGCCGCGCAAGCAGCGCCATACCGCGACCAGGATCCTGGCCCGGCTGCGCGACGAGCACGGCGCCACCGACCTGTCCTACTCCACGGTGCGGGACTACGTCCGGGTCAGGCGCGCGCAGATCGATCTGGAGGCCGGGCGCCGGGTGGAGGCGATGGTGCCGCAGGACCACGCCCCCGGCGCGGAGGCCGAGGTCGACTTCGGCGAGGTCTACGTCATCCTGGACGGCGTCAAGACCAAGTGCCACATGTTCGTCTACCGCCTGTCCCACTCCGGCAAGGCCATCCACCGCGTCTACCCGACCGGCGGACAGGAGGCCTTCCTCGAAGGACACATCGAGGCCTTCCACGCCCTGGGCGGCATCCCCACCCGCCACATCCGCTACGACAACCTCACCTCCGCCGTCGTCCAGGTCATCCACGGCGGCGACCGGCTACGCGACGAGAACGAACGCTGGGTGCTGTTCCGCTCCCACTACGGCTTCGACGCGTTCTACTGCCAGCCCGGCATCGACGGCGCCCACGAGAAAGGCGGCGTCGAGGGCGAGGTCGGATGGTTCCGCCGCAACCACCTCACCCCCATGCCCGAAGTCGCCACCCTGGACGAACTCAACGACAAGATCCGCGCCTGGGAGCACGACGACAACACCCGCCGCATCACCGGCCACGCCAACACGATCGGGCAGGACCACCACGCCGAGCTGCCCCACCTGGCACCGTTGCCGGCCGACGACTTCGACCCCGGCCTGATCCTCCACCCCCGCGTCGACCGCTCCGCCCTGATCACCGTCCGCATGGTCAAGTACTCCGTCCCCGCGCACCTCATCGGCCAACGCGTCCGCGTGTCCCTGCGGGCCTCGTGCGTGGTCGTGTTCGAGGGCCGCACCGTCCTCGCCACCCACCCTCGCCTCGGCACCCGTGGCGTGACCCGGGTCGAGCTGGACCACTACCTCGAAGTGCTGCGGCACAAGCCCGGCGCGTTCCCCGGCTCCACCGCCCTCGCGCAGGCCCGCGCCGCCGGAGCATTCACCGCGGCCCACGACGCGTTCTGGGCCGCGGCCCGCAAGACCAGCGGCGACGTGGCCGGGATCCAAGCGTTGATCGACGTGCTCCTGCTCCACCGATCCCTCCCGTCCGACGCGGTGATCGCCGGCATCACCTCGGCCCTGTCGGTGGGCGCGATCAGCCCCGACGTCGTCGCCGTCGAAGCCCGCCGCCATGCCACCACCCACACACCCGCCCCAGCCAGCCAGACCAGGGGCGGGACGGTCGTGAACCTGCCACCCCGACGCCCCACCAACCCGCACCAGGTCATCGCGCACCTGCCCGAAGACACCCGGCCCCTGCCCACCGTCACCGCCTACGACGAACTCCTGTGCCGACGCCAACCCGATCCCGCCCCGGCCCCCGCCGAGACTCACCACCACACCCCGACAGGAACCCCATGACCACCACCAGCACCAGCCGTCCCGAGAGCCTTCGCCGTCGTCAGGGCCTCACCGAGCAAGCCGCGCAGGCCGCGATCGACCAAGCCTGCCGCCGGCTTCGGCTGCCCACGATCCGCGCCGTCGTCGACGACGCCGTGACGGCCGCCACCAAGGAACAACTCACCTACCAGGGCTTCCTCGCCGAACTCCTCCTGGCCGAGGTCGACGACCGCGACCGCCGCTCCACCCTGCGTCGCATCAAGAGCGCCGGCTTCCCCCGCGAGAAATGGCTCGCCGACTTCGACTTCACCGCGAACCCCAACATCAACCCCGCCACCATCAACGAGCTCGCCACCGGCGACTGGATCCGCCGCGGCGACCCGCTGTGCCTGATCGGGGACTCCGGCACCGGCAAGTCCCACCTGCTCATCGCGCTCGGCACCGCCGCCGCCGAGCAGGGCTACCGCGTCCGATACACCCTCGCCACCCGGCTCGTGAACGAGCTCGTCGAAGCCGCCGACGAGAAACAACTCACCAAGACCATCAACCGCTACGGCCGCGTCGACCTCCTCGTGATTGACGAGCTCGGCTACCTGGAACTCGACCGGCGAGGCGCCGAACTGCTGTTCCAGGTCCTCACCGAACGAGAGGAGAAGAACGCCATCGCGATCGCCTCCAACCAGTCCTTCTCCGCCTGGACCGACACCTTCACCGACCCCCGCCTGTGCGCAGCAATCGTCGACCGCCTCACCTACAACGCCACCATCATCGAAACCGGCACAAACTCCTACCGCCTCGCCCACACCCGAGCCCGGGCATCTGTGATGGGGTGAACAACGACCGGCTGGGCTCTTGGGGTCAGCGGTGACGGCGCAACCGCAGCGAGTTGGTGATCACGCTGACCGAGCTGAGGGCCATGGCGGCGGCCGCGATGACGGGCGACAGCAGCCAGCCAAAGGCCGGGTAGAGGGCGCCGGCGGCCAGCGGGATACCGAACACGTTGTACACGAACGCGAAGACCAGGTTCTGGCGGATGTTGCGCATCGTGTCGACCGACAGGTCGCGGGCCTTGACCAGGGCGGCCAGGTCACCGCCGAGCAGGGTCACGTCGGCGCTCTCGATGGCCACGTCGGTGCCGGTGCCCATGGCCACACCCACGTCGGCCACGGCGAGGGCGGGGGCGTCGTTGACGCCGTCGCCGGCCATAACGACCGTGTGGCCCTGGGCCTGCAGGGCCTGCACGTGGCCGTGCTTCTGGTCGGGCAGGACGTCGGCGACGACCTGGTCGATGCGCAGCTCGTCGGCGATGGCCCGGGCGGTGGTGGCATTGTCGCCGGTGAGCATGACGACCTTCATCCCGCGCCGACGCAGGTCCTCGATCGCGCCGGCGGTGGTCGCCTTGAGCGGGTCGGCGATGGCCAGCACACTGGCGGGCCTGCCGTCGACGGCCACGACGATCGCGGTCGCGCCACGGCGACGGTAGGCCTCCACCACGGCGTCCAGGGCATGGGTGTCGACGTGCTGGCTGCCCAGGAAGGCGGGGCTGCCGACGAGCACGTGCTGACCGTCGACGGTGGCGCTGACACCGCCACCCGGGTGGGCGGCGAAATCGCTGGCCGCCGGCACCGTGCGTCCCGTCTGGCGGGCAGCATCGACCACCGCCCTGGCGAGAGGGTGTTCGGAGCCGGCCTCCACAGCCGCGGCGAGCAGCAGTGTCCGGGCATCCTCGTGGCCGTCGACGCCCTGCTGGTCGACCAGGCTGGGGCGGCCCTGGGTGAGGGTACCGGTCTTGTCGACGACGACGGTGTCGACCTTCTGCAGTCGTTCGAGGGCCTCGGCGTTCTTGACCAGCACGCCCTCGCTGGCGCCGCGCCCGACCCCGACCATGATCGACATTGGCGTGGCCAGACCCAGCGCACACGGGCAGGCGATGATCAGCACGCTGACGGCGGCCACGATCGCGAACGGCAGCCGCGGCTGCGGCCCGATCGCCAGCCACAACCCGAAGGTGGCCAGGGCGACGGCGATCACGACCGGCACGAACACCGCCGAGATCTTGTCGACCAGTCCCTGGATCGGAGCACGGGACCGCTGCGCCTGGGAGACCAGGTCGACGATCCGGGCCAGGGTCGAGTCGGCGCCCAGGCCAGTGGCCTCCACCACCAGGCTGCCGCCCTGGATGATCGTGCCGCCGATGACCCGGTCACCGGGGCTCTTGTCGACCGGAACCGGCTCGCCGGTGATCATCGACTCGTCCACATACGCGTGACCATCGACCACGGTGCCGTCGGCCGGCACCTTCTCGCCCGGCCGCACCCGGCACCGATCGCCCAGCTGCAGCTCGGCGGCCGGCACGTCGGTCTCGGTGCCGTCGGCCCCGATGCGGTGCGCGGTGGCCGGTGACAGGTCGAGCAGGGTGCGGATCGCACCGGAGGTCTGGTCGCGGGCCCGCAGCTCGAGGACCTGGCCGAGCAGCACCAGGGTGATGATGACTGCCGCGGCCTCGAAGTAGGTGCCGACCCGGCCGTCCATCGCCCGCATCCCGGACGGGAACAACCCCGGCGCCAGCACCGCGACCACGCTGTACAGCCACGCGGCACCGACACCCAACGACACCAGGGTGAACATGTTCAGGTGACGGCTGACCACCGACTTCGCGCCGCGCACGAAGAACGGCCACCCAGCCCACCACACCACCGGCGTCGACAGGGCCAGCTCGAGCCACGGCGCGACGCTGCCGGGCAGCGCACGCCCCAGCACCATGGGAACCATCACCATCGCCACCAGCGGCACGCTCAGCACCGCCGCCACCCAGAACCGGCGACGCATGTCGACGAGCTCCTGGTTCGGGCCGTCGTCGAGCCCGGCCGAGACCCGCTCCAGCGCCATGCCACAGATCGGGCAGTCACCGGGGCCGTCGCTGCGGACCTCGGGGTGCATCGGGCAGGTCCAGTCCCCTGCAGCGACCGCACCGGCCACCACCGCCGGCTCGCCGGTGGGGTGCTGGTGGTCGTGGTGCTGTGCGGCCGGCGCGTCCCCACCGTCGGCGGGTTGCAGGAACATCCCGCACTTGGGGCAGCGTCCTGGGTGGTCGCTGGTCACCTCGGGGTGCATCGGGCACGTGTAGCGGGTGGTGTGGTCGTGAGTGGCGGTGGCTGCCGGGTGGTTCATGGGTTGCTCCTCGAGACGGTGCTGCCGGTGGATGGCGGGCGGTGGTCAGTGCTGGGATCCGTGGTCCATCATGCGCATCATCAGCCACATCATGAGCATGCAGCTGATGGCGGGCACGAGGGCGGCCAGGACACCGCCGGCGGCGAGGCTGGCACGTCCGGCCCACAGGTAGCCGGCGACCACGAGCAGCATCGGTGCGCACATCAGCAGGTGCATCCAGTGGTGGGACTTGCCGTGCTGGTGGGAGTTGCCGTGCTGGTGGGTGGTGCTGGTGGGGTCCTGGTCGGTCATTGGGCCGGTCAGGGGCTGGCGGGGGGCCTGGTCGGGGCTCGTGTACATGGCGTGTCCTTGTCTGCTCGGGGAAGGGGTTTTCCTTCCACTTCCACGGTGACGGGGCGAGGTCAATGAGCTCGCGAGGTTTGGTGAAGGTCTGGTCAAGCTCTGCAGACGGCGATGGTGAGGCTGCCGCAAGGGGGCAGCCGCGCCATCAGGGCAGGCGTGGGTGGTCGACATCGGCCGGGAGATGTCAGTAGCGCAGGGTCGTCATCATGCCGAGTTCGGCGTGGTAGATGTTGTGGCAGTGCAGCATCCAGGTGCCGGGGTTGTCGGCCTGCAGGTCGGCCTCGACGGTCTCCATGGGGCGGATCAGGACGGTGTCCTTGCGCAGCCCGTCGCTGCCGGGCAGGGCCCAAGTGTGGCCGTGGATGTGCATGGGGTGGGCCATCATCGTCATGTTCGTCATCCGCAGCCGCACGCGCTGGCCGCGGCTGAGCGCCAGTGGGGTGTCCTCGCCGAAGCGTTTGCCGTTGAGGCCCCACGCGTAGGGCTTCATCTGGCCGTTGAGTGCCACGTCGAGGGTGGTGTCGGGCTTGCGGTCGGGCAGTCGGGCGCTGTCGGCGGGCTTGAGCGGGGTGGTCAGCAGGGCCTTGCCGTCGAGTTCTGCGATGCGGGTGTCCGGGGCCGGGACGTTGCCGGAGCCGGTGCGCACGATGGCGCGGGCCGGGGTGCCCTTCTTGCCCTCGGGCGCGGCCTGCAGCACGAACACGCCGTCGCCGAGGGTGATGGTCGCATCCAGTCGTTCTCCCATCGCGAGGTAGACGGCGCTGGCCTGGGTGGGGGTCACAGGGAACCCGTCGGTGTGGGTGACGGTGAGTCGATGGCCCTGCAGGGCGAGCTTGAAGATGGTGTCGGAGGAGGCGTTGACGACGCGCAGTCGTACCTTCTGCCCGGGCTTGGCGGTCAGGGTGCGGGGCGCGGCGGGGACGCGGCCGTTGACGAGGTAGTGGGGGTAGGTGACGTCCCCGGCGTCACCCAAGGGTGACATGCCGTGGTCCATGCCGCCCATGTCGTGGTTCATGCCGCTGGACACGGTGCCGTTCTGGGCCTTGAACGCGGCGAGGATGTCATCGGGTGAGGTGCCCACGCCATCGGCCCAGTCGTCGAGGGTGATGATCCACTCGTGGTCGTAGCGGCCGGGTTCAGCGGGGTCGTCGATGACCAGCGGCCGGTACAGGCCGCGGTCGATCTGCACCCCGGTGTGGGGGTGGAAGAAGTAGGTGCCGGGGTCGGGGGCGACGAACTGGTAGGTGAAGCTGCTGCCGGCCTCGATGGGTTGCTGGGTGACGCCGGGCACGCCGTCGCTTGGCTGGCGCAGCGCGATGCCGTGCCAGTGGACGGAGGTGCTGGTGGGAAGCTTGTTCTCGACGCGGACCTGCAGCAGGTCTCCGGCGCGGGCCCGCAGGACGGGGGCGTCGAGGGTCTCGTCGTAGGCCCAAGTCCTGGCCGTGACGCCGCCCAGATCGAGGGTGACCGGCCGGGGCGTGAGGACGTGGTTGACGGTCTTCGTGCCGGGGGCTGCGACCAGCGGGGTCTGGCTGGGGATCGTCAATGGGGAGTTCGGCGCGGCGGGTGCTGCGGCCGGGGTGTTCTTGGCGCCGCAGGCGCTCAAGGCCCCTGCCGAGGCCAGGCCGAGACCGGTGAACAGGACGTGGCGGCGGGAAAGTGTGTTCATGTCCTTGAGCCTGTCGGGCCCGGATGAAGCCCCGGCAGGGGTTGGTCAAGATCTGGTCAAGAAGTCACGGTGGGCAGGGTCAGCGCGAAGGTTGCGCCGTGGCCGGGGCCGTCGCTGTGGGCCGTCAGGTCACCGCCGTGGGCGCGGGCAATGGCCCTGGAGATCGCCAGGCCGACACCGGTTCCACCGTCGACGTCGCGAGTGCGGGTGCCCTCGACGCGGTAGAAGCGTTCGAAGACGTGGGTGAGGGCCTCGGTGGGGATGCCGACGCCGTTGTCGGTGACGCGGACCACGGCCCGGTCGTGCTCGTGTCTCATCGCGACCTCGACCCGGTTGCCGCCCACCGTGTGTTGCAGGGCGTTGCGCAGCAGGTTGTCCAGGACTTGCCCGATGCGAGCGGCATCCACGTCGACGCGCAGGCCGGGAACGGTCTGGGCGTGCAGCGTCACCCCGGCGGCGTCGTAGGCGTGCCGGGCTGCGGCGACGCTGGCCGTCACGATCTGGTCGAGGTCCTGGTGGCTCAGCGACAGTGGGATGCGGCCTTCCTCGGCGCGGGAGACCTCAGAGATGTCGGCGGCCAGGGCGGCCAGCCGCTGGTTCTGCCGTAGCAGGATCTCGACGTTTGCGGGGGTGAAGTCGACCACACCGTCCTGCAGTCCTTCGAGGGTGACCTGGGTGGCGGCCAGCGGGGTGCGCAGCTCATGGCCCAGGTCGGTGAGCATGCGTCGTCGGGTCTGCTCCGTGGAGGCGATCTGGCTGGCCATGTGGTTAAAGGCGTCGGCGACCTGGGCCAGCTCGGGGCTGGCCGAGGTCATCATGACGGGTTGGTCGTAGTGTCCGGCGGCGACATGTTGGGCGCCGTCCACGAGGGCTTCGACCCCGCGCGACAGGTTCCGGTTGAGGACGGTGGCGACCCCGAGGGCGGCGAGCATCGCGGTGCCCAGACCCACGGCCAGTGACACCAGGCCCGCGTCGTGGAAGGCCTGCTGAGCGTGCTCGACGACATCGGGCTGGGCGTGGCCGGCTTCGAGCATGTGCATCCGGAACCATGCCGGGCCGACCAGCAGTGCCGTCAGCACCGTGGTGGCGGCCATCGCCGCCACCACGGCCATCTGGGTCCACAGCAGTCGGCGTCCCCAACTGCCGCGCGGGTTGCGCGGCATCACTGCCCTTGGCCCATCCGGTAGCCGACGCCGCGCACCGTCTGCACGAACCGGGGCTGGGAGGGGTCGTCACCGAGCTTCTTGCGCAGGTGCGCGATGTGCACGTCGACCAGGTGGTCGTCGCCGACCCAGTCCTCGCCCCACACGGCGTCGGTGAGCTGGCGGCGGTTCAGCACCCAGCCGGGGTGTTCCGCCAGGGCCTGCAACAGGTCGAACTCGGTACGGGTCAGCTCCACCGGTGACGCGTCGAGCTCCACCCGACGCGACGACGGGTCCAGGGTGAGGGCGCCGATGCGGTGCACCACCGCGGCCGTGGCGCCCGTACTTCCGGCGCGGGGGCGTCTCAGCAGCACCTGGATGCGAGCCACCAGCTCACGCGGGCTGAACGGTTTGGTCATGTAGTCGTCCGCGCCGACCGACAACCCGATCAGCTTGTCGACCTCGTCGGCGCGGGCCGTGAGCATCAACACGTAGCAGTCGCTGAAGGTGCGCAGCTGGCGGCACACCTCCACCCCGTCCATGCCCGGCAGGCCCAGGTCCAGCACCACCACGTCGGGGGCCGTGGCCCGGACAAGGTCAAGCGCGGCCAGCCCGTCCCCGCAGGTCTGGGCCGACATGCCGGCCCGCTCGAGGTAGTTCTTCACCGTGCCCGACAGCACCGGCTCGTCGTCGACGACCAGGACACTCGGTACAACCGCAACAGAAGCGCTGTTCATGACACCACCTCACCACGGACCCGGCCGGGGATCAATTCGACGGGGCGGAGCTGGGCATCATCGTCGAGTGGTCCATGTCCGTCATGCCACCCATGTCGTGGTTCATGCCGGACATGCTGCCCATGTCGTGCTGCACCGAGGCCGGCGCCTTCGGCGAATAGCCCATGACGGCAGGGTCGAGCATGCCGAAGATCATCGCGACGTGGGCCACCACCAGGAACACCGCCACCATCGCCACGTGCAGGCGCAGGCGCCCGGTCTCGTCGCGGCCCAAGAGCTCGGCCTCCAGCAGGCTGATCACCAGCATCGGCACGCCACCGGCCAGGTACGACAGGACAGCGATCACGTCCGCGGGGCCACGCCAGCCACCATTGACCGTCAGCGGAACCACGGCAGTGATAAGCAGGTGCAGGCCGATGAACACCCACACCGGCCCGGCCAGCAACCCGGCCCAGTGGCCCACCTTCGTCACCCATCCCGGCGCCGGACGCTCACCCCGACGAGCCAACAGCATCACCAACTCGGTGATCGCGAGCGTCTCGGCCAGCACGACCGGAAGCGCCATGAACAACAGCAGGTTCCACGGCTGACGCACGGCCAACAGCCCCATGTAGTGGGTCATCGGCATGCCCTCCATCCCCGACCCGGAGGTCAGGTCAGGGGCGGCCAGGGCCAGGGCGGCAGCTGCGATGGTGCCGACACCCAGGGCAACCAGCGGCACGGTACGGGAAGAGTTCTCGTTCGAGGTCATGGCCACAAGCCTCGAAGCCCCACACCAAGGTCGGGGCAAGGGAATGTGAAGATTCGGTCAAGCCGGTCTCCGGGTAGACATGGGGCCAGAACAGACCGTCACCATGGGGCCAATCGAAGTTGACAGAGCCAGCCCGCAATGACATCTTCCCTGTGCCCTACTGGACCTGTGTCGCCCGCTCCGCAGGTGCTCTTCGATGGTGTGGGCAGTTATGGAGATGCTCTCAAGACTCAGAGCTCACTTTGCGTTTTGTGGCGATACGGCTTCAGGGCTCCCTGGCGTAGAGCCTCATAAAGTGCTTCGTTTCGCCGTCCTTGCGGGGGTGCCACGTCCATCCGATTCCGCTCCAGAAATCGTCTGCTTCTGATGAAAAGGCTACTAGGTATGGATCTGGATGCAATCCAGACAAAAGAGAAATTGCTTGCGCGCCAATGCCCTGGCGTCGATGGTCAGTTCTCACTTCCAGAAACTGGATGAGCCTAGCCTGACATTGTTCTGGGATTCCTATGTAGGAGTCTTGGAGGGTCTGATAAAGTATCATCGCACGAGCCACTTCGTTCTTTCCAAGCCTGAATGAGAAATATTCAGTAGGAGCACGAAAGGTGTTTTCCCACCAGGAATTATTAAAGCCGATGACGTCCAGGTTGTAAGGTGGGTTGCCCAGATTCTGGGGGTTGAACTGTGTGAGGCGGAGAAGAGTTGGATCAGACATCCGTCTTGACCTCAAGGCTCGGCAGAGAGGTCACGATCTGTTGGGTGCCGACGGATACGGTGGTGATGCGGGCGATGAGGTCCAGGAGGTAGCGGGGCTGCGCCGAGGCAGTGGGGCCGCCACCCGCGCCCTCCGCCATCCAGTCGTTGGGGTCGTTGACGATCCCGGAGGCCTTGTGGGTGCTCACGCGGTAGCGTTCTAGCAGCCAGTCCAGGCCGCTGCGAGAGCCCAGCAGGTATTCCTGTGCCTGGGCGGGAATACCGGAGATCGTCACATGCTCGTTGTAAACGATCGAGGTCTTGTCATCCTGCCGCTTGCCGTCCTGGAGAACTCGGTCATAGCGCATCTTCTCCACATGCAGCAGGCTCGGGGAGATTGTCTCCCGAAGATCCCAGGGCACCTCCTGGCCATCGACCATGAGACTCAACGGTGCGGGCTCCACGGACTCGTAATCCAGGTGCAGGTCGGCAAGACCGCGCCCGGCCGTGGTGAAGGCGACGAAGTCGTCCCGGGTTGCCACCAACGGGATATGAGGCAATGACTTCTTCAGATCCGCGCCATACCGCGTCCGATACTCCGGGGAGTGCAGGAGGGCGTACACGTAGTAGAAGACGTCATCCTTGGTCACCTCCGGCCCGTAGGCGGCCTGGTAGCTGCGCAGCGTGGCGTCCGTGATGTTGTCCACCCGGCGGTAATCGCCCAGTACCTCACCCTCCTGTCCGACGGCGGTGCTGGACTCCTCCGTATCCTCGCCACCGGAGAGGTCCAGCATGCCTGACTCGGCCGCATGACGACCGCCCACCGGCTCCCACGTCCAACGCGGAAAGAACTGCCCTCCGCTGCCGGCGCCTGTGACATGGAGGTTCGGCGCCGCATCCGTCATAACGGTGGAGAAGGGAACGTCCGAGCCTTGACCAACAAGATAGAAACCAACATTGTCGTGCCCGGGTGTCGGGAAGTAGCGGCGCAAAACAGCGGGACGGTGGATGATGCCGTCGGAGGCGTTGAGCCACTGCTTGCAGAAGGGACGGTACAAGCCGCAGTAGGCGGCTCCCGCGTTATAGGTGATGACACGGTTCTTGGCCAGGTCGCTGTAGAGGCCCGACGTCCACTTGATCCGCGTCTCGTCGTTCGTGACAAGATCGCGCACCTTTGCCCCGGCCTTCAGGTCAGCCGCCCGGGTGCGGTGGACGCGCTCGCGCTCCTCGTTGTACGTTTCAATGAGCCGCTGCGCCGAGTCGCGCAGCCCCGGCAACGAGAAGTTGTAGACCCACGCGTCGCGCCCAGTTTCGGCGCCACGAGAGTATGAGGCGAAGACCGGCGCCTGCCCCTCGCCGATGGACTGCCAGGACTCGTAGCTCGGGTCGCGCTGGTTGATCCAGTCGCCCTGGGCGTTCGGAGTGAGGGTCTCCCACTCCAAGGTGTCGATCTGCGACTCCTCGACGATCCGCAACTTGTCCTCCCGGGAGAGGTAGTCGCCGATATCCCGATAGTGCAGAACAGCCGGCCCCTCATGCGCCGGGTCCTTGACGAGGAAGGTGACGGCCACGGTCGCGCGAGAACCGGAGTCGAAGACCTTGCCTCCCTCCCGCCGAGAGAGCTCACCCGCAGTGCGCTGGTTGCCCCGCAGGTTGTAGACGTAGAGGTGGGAGAACTCCTCAGCCAGGGTGAGGCGCACGCCGTCGGCCGTGTTGCCGTCGATGAAGCCGCCGTTAGTGACGAAGCCGATGACCCCGGCCTCCCCGACGCGATCCGAGGCCCAGCGGATGGCCCGAAGGTAGGAGTCGTACAGGGAGTTCTTGTTGGTGCCCGTGGAGCGAGCCGCGTAGGTCGCCTCGATCTTGTCGTCCAGGGACGGGTAGTGCTGGTTGGCGTTGTTGTCATTGGCGGACTCCTGCCCCACCGAGTAAGGCGGGTTGCCGACGACCACCTGAATACTCTTCAACTCCAGCTGGGCCGTAGCCCGGTCGTTGTTGGCTACAAACACGCTCTGATCCAGCGTGTCCCCGTCCTCGGTCATCTGGAAGGTGTCGGCCAGGACGATCCCGTCGAAGGGCGTATACCCCGCCTGCGCCGGGTCGCTCTCTCCACCGCCGGCCGGTGGCGCGTCGCTGCGCATGAGGTCGCGGTAGGTGACCTCGATATTGGCCGCCGCAATGTAGTAGGCCAGCAGCAGGATCTCGTTGGCATGCAGCTCGCCCGCGTACTTGCGTGCCAGGTCCGCCTTGCTGATGAGGCCGGACTGCAGGAGCCGGACGATGAAGGTCCCCGTCCCGGTGAAGGGGTCGAGTACGTGCACACCCTCATCTGTGATGCCGCGCCGCAGGTGCGTGCGTGCCAGCCAGTCCACGCTGCGCAGAATGAAGTCCACGATCTGCACCGGCGTGTAGACGATCCCCAGCGACTTGGCCGTCTTGGCAAAGGCCAGGGAGAAGAACCTCTCGTAGAGTTCGGTGATGACCCGCTGCTTGCCGGCCGCATTGTCAATGCCCGTGCAGCGCTCGCGGACCGACTCGTAGAAGCCCTCCAGCTCCTCGGTCTCCGCCTCCAGGTTGGATCCATCCAGTACCCGGAGCATCCGGCCCATCACCTGCGCCACCGGGTTCTCGGCCGCGAAGTCGTAGCCGTCGAAAACCGCATCGAAGACCGGCTTGGTCACCAGATGCTGGGAGAGCATGTCGATCGCGGACTCCGAGGTGATCGAGTCGTTGAGATTGGCGCGCAGAGCCGCCAGGAAGCGCTCGAACTCGGCCGCCACCTCCGGGTCCTGCACCCGCTTGGCCAGGCGCTTACGGTGACGGGCCGCAATGTTGGCCACGTCATTGGCCCACTGCTCCCAGTAACGCCGCGAGCCGACCTTCTGGACCAGACGGGCGTAGATCGCCTCCCGCCACTTGCCGAGCGCCCCCAGGTCGAAGGCCGCTTGCTGATGCGCCGGAGCACTGGAGGAGTTGCTGTCGTCGGCGGCAGCCCCAAAGGGGTCGATGATGGCGATCTTGTCCGGCTTGGACTGGTTGAGATCGATCTTGTTGACCATGGCGTCGAAGCGCTCATCGTGAGCGCGCAGCGCCTGAAGCACCTCCCACACCACCCGGAAGGTGTCATTGTCAGACAGGACGTCCTCGGGCGACATTCCCGAGGGGATCGCCACCGGCAGGATGATGTAGCCGTACTGCTTGCCCGGCGCCAGGCGCATCACCCGCCCCACGGACTGGACGATGTCCACCTGGGACTTGCGCGGGGACAGGAACATGACCGCGTCCAGGGCGGGGACGTCCACACCCTCGGACAGGCACCGGGCGTTGGAGAGGATTCGGCAGGACACGGATGTCTCCTCCGACTCCGATGCTGACGATGCCTGCCGGGTCGGCGCCGGCGCGCCCAGATCGCCCGAGAGCCAGGACAGCAGACTGGTGCGCTCCATGATGTTCATGGAGCCGTCCACGTGGCGAACTTTCACGGATCCCAGCCGCTTCTGAGACGGGGTATCGGAGTCGACGCCGTCCGCGTCGTCGGGCAGTTCAGGCACCTCCGGCTCATCGGTGAGCGTGAGCCGGTAGTCCTCGGCCACGTTCCTGAAGGACGAGGCGAAGCGCTTCGAGGTCTTGATATCGCGGGCGAAGGCCACCGCCGTGCGCATCGGCTGGATGTCTTTGCCGTAGTCGGCCGTATCCACACTGCGCTTGGCTAAGGCGTTCCAGCAGCCGACGATCCGGGCGGCGTCGTCGAGCGTGAGCTGGCCGTCCTGAGCCAGGGAGGACTGCATCTGATCGGCGATCTGGTCCTCTGAGACCGTGAGGACCAGGACCTTGTAGTCGGTCAGGAGGCTACGGGAGACCGCCTCACCGAAGCCCAGGCGGAAAAGCTCCTCACCGTAGGTCTCGACGTCGTCCATGGAGGCGAGGATCGCGTTCTTCTGACCGGCGCGCGCCTTGGTTGTGTCGTCATAGATACGGGGAGTCGCCGTCATGTAGAGGCGCTTGGAGGCGTGGATGTAGGCGTTGTTGTGGACGCGGACGAAGGCGGACTCATCCGTGCCCAAAGGAGTGGCGCCGGTCGTGCGATGGGCTTCGTCGCAGATCACCAGGTCGAAGCCGGGGGCGCCGAGTTCCTGGGCCTGGGCGACGGCGTCGATCGACTGGTAGGTGGAGAAGACCACCGTCATCGGGGCCGTCCCGTTGACCGGGGCGGGGCGACGCGTCAGGCGGTTGGCGAGTGCCGCGCCGTCCGTGGTGGCCGGGATTGCCAGGTCCACCACCGAGATGTCCTCGCTCAGGCTGGTGCGCTTGCGCCCCTTGCCGACCTTCGCATCCGAGCAGACCGCGAAAGAGCGCAGCGGCACCTCCGACTCGGCACTCCATTCCATGAGCGTCTGAGACAGCAGCGCGATGGAGGGCACGAGGAACAGCACCCGGCCGCCGGGGCCCGCCATGGCCTCCGCAATGCGCAGGGACGTGAAGGTCTTGCCGGTGCCGCAGGCCATGATGAGCTTGCCCCGGTCCGCCGTGGACAGGCCCGCGCTCACCGCGTCCAAGGCCCGCTTCTGGTGCTCGCGCAGGCTCTTGCCACCGGTGCGAACCATGACCTCGGGGGTCTCCAGGCTGAAGGAATCCCAGTCGATCGTGGAGTTGAACAGGTCCTCCAGGCCGACCCGGGAGACCGAGATAGCCTGACGGGACACCGTCTCCTCCGCAGCCGAGTTCCAGCGCTCCGTGGTGGACACAAAGAGCCGGGAGGTGAACTCGCCCGTCCCCGACTCCGCCAGGAAGGAGTCGACGTCGTTCTTGGTGATGACCCCTGTCTGCGGGTCATAGAACTTGCACTGGACGGCGCACAGCTCGCCGGTCTCGCGCTCGCGGGCCACCAGGTCGATGCCGTGGTCCGGGCGCGTACCCCGGTCCGGCCAGTCGCTCCACATCCACACCTCGTCGAAGCGCTCGGCGTAGCGCGGATCCGTGAGAAGGAACTGGCGCACCAGGCGCTCGAAACTCGTGCCCTTGCCCCGCTGCGTCTTCGCCTCGAAGTACAGGCCGTCCAGAATCTCTGCGATGCGCGACTGACTCACGAGGAGAAGCATACGGTGAGAAAGGCGAGATGCTTCCACGGTGAGATGGTGCGCGGTGGACGAGGATCCTGACGAGACGTGGCCGGTGCCTGCGGAACGGGGATTCCTCCCCGTTCCGTGTGCGGGGCTGGGAACTTACGGTGATGTCATGGCTCATCGTCGACGCAGCGTCTTCCGTGTCCTTCTGACCGCTCTCGCCCTGGCTAGGTCCAGCTGAGTCAGTCGGCCTGGGAGTCGGGGCGCAGACTCCGGAGATGATGCGAACCGGTCCACTCTTTGCGGTACGCCCCACTGTGAAGCAGCTAGAAATATGGGGTGGATGCGCGCGTAGGGAAGGCCCGTCCGGATCCCGGAAGATGAAATATAGTGAACGCTGCAATCCTGGGGATTCTGTGGCTGTCATTGGTGATACTCATTGCCATTGATGCAAGTTTCTTTAATTGCCGTATTCTGGGTCCCGCGAGTCGGGTCGGTAGGCGGTTTTCGTCACTCCCTGTATTTGCTGCCATTATTGTGTACTGTTCGCTTCTTGAGTTCAACAGGAAACGAAGAGTGCGAAGATATCTTCGCCGCCTGAAAGGCGTTGACTCGGTTGAAGTGCATGCCAGGTTTTGCGGTGATGCCGGTATTCGCTGGACGATTCGCGTGGGACTGGAAAACGAACCGCCCGTCAATACCTTGATCGCCATAGTCGGCGATTCTTTCAATAAAGTCGAGGAGATCTCCGGGTCGTCCACGTCGGCCGTGGATATGGAGATCGCCTGGATGCGAGGATCCACCAGTGTCAGATGGAGCAGGAAGGTGGGCGATGCGACGGAGGCGGTCAAGGCGATTACCGGGCTATGTATCCCCGCGATTGAGAGCATCGAGGTTTCTTCGTATGGAACCTCGGTGCGGTATCGTGGAGCTGAAAGTTTTCCGGATAGCTGGATGGTTGCCCTCGGCTCCGATGTGTTATCGATCGATCTCCTGCCTTTCAAACAGTACGTGCGCGTCGGCGAAGTGAGTGTGACGGTTCGGTGCACTGGAGGCGCTGATCTCGGCTCTGTTCCGTTGAAGCAAGTATTTGAGGCGATTTCCCCGATTTACAGGAGTAGAGAGGGGGTGTCGATTAAACTGGATGAAATGGATTTCGTGTCTTGTCAGATCCAGCTGCGTGTGGCTGCCTTCGGGAGCTACGAAGACGGTCTCGACTCCGATGCCGCTGCGAAGGTGCTGGCTGTTGTCTTGGGGAATCGGGTCCTTCAGGGCGTTGAGCTCTCAACGGCCTGGGAGAGGGCCGGTTTGGATCACGTTCGCTTCGACATGAAGAATGGGAGCGTTGTCGGGCAGGGCTGGCCTCCAAAGAGGGGTGCAGCGATCCTCGCGGCGGCGCAGCAGGCTGCCTCCTCCTCGTCGTGAAGGCCGAAGATCGGCCTTCCGATGGGGCAATGTCCCGCGGTCAGTCGGCGCCCAGCTGCAGCCGATCCCAGGAGCGGTAGGTGATCCAGGCGCCGATCGCGGCGGTCATCACCGGAACCGCCAGCAACGGCGTGCCGACCTCCGCTCGGCGCGCGGCCCACACGATCGGGATGGACCACGGGATGCAGGAGCCGAGCCCGAAGCCGGCGGCCAGGTTGGTGATGACCAGGATCGCCAGCGTGAACCCGATCCCTGCCAGATAGCCGCGCCAGCGGGTCGCCGCCCACATGACCGGCAGGACACTCGCGCTGAGCAGGACGGCGATGAGCGCCAGCACCGCGAAGCAGCCGGCCGCCCCTGCCGGCCCCAGGCCGAGCATCAGCCCCGCCGTCGTCAGCATGGCCGCCTCGCCGACTCCCAGCAGTGCCGCCCAGCTCAGGGTCGCCACCATCTTCGCCGCGGCAATGCTGCGCAAAGTCGGTGGAATGGCGAACAGCCCCACCATGGTGCCGTCGGTGAACTCCCGGCCGACGCTCCACGACATCACCACGCCCACCGCCAGGAGCGTCGTTGCGCTCACGCTCGTGGCGCCCAGGGCGGTATAGCCGTCCCAGCCGGGTGAGGTCACCATGGATGCCGCCTTTCTCCCCAGATCGGTATCGCCGGCGTGCATCGCGGCGGCGTACCCACCGGCGGTAGCGACCGTGACGAGGACCAGGCCGGCGAGCGTCGCCACGCGCGTCACCATCGCCCGGGCCAGCTTGCGAGCCTCAAGACCGAGAACAACCGGGAAAGCTCCACGTTCGGCGATCATCATGACTCCTTTCGCTCGTCCTGTAGCCGCCTCGCTCGGGAGGACCCACCGGAGCTGGGGCCCAGGGCCGCCTGGTCTGCTGCCAGGACGGCGTCGAAGAAGACGCGCTCGAGGTCTGCGCCTCCGGGGCGGCCGGGTTCTTCGGGTGCGATCGTGTCGATGATCCGCCCCCGGTGCAGGACGTTGACACGGTCGGCGATGCGCGTGAGCTCATCGAAGTGGTGCCCGGTCACCAGCACCGCGCCGCCGCGCCTGGTCACCTCCCGCAGAAGATCCCTGAATCCGACGACGGCCAGCGGATCGAGCCCATTGGTCGGCTCGTCGAGGACGACGACGTCCGGCTCATGTGCCAGGGCTCCGACCAACCCCACCTTCTGACGCGTGCCCAGCGACAGGCGGCGCACAGGCGTATCGAGCCATCCGGTCAGCGCCAGCATCTCACTCATCCGCTCCGCCGCCCCCTCGGCTCGCTCGGGATCGGCCCCGTGCAGGCGGGCGGTCGCCCCGATGTTCTGCCGGGCCGTGAGCTCTGGGTAGGACGACGACGCCTCCACCAAATGGCCCACCCGCCGCCACACGTCCCTGGGGCAGGAGGCGATATCGCGGCCGCACAGGAGGACCCTGCCGGCGTGGGGGTGGAGCATGCCCAGAATGACGCGCAGCGCTGTGGACTTCCCGGCGCCGTTGAGGCCCACGACGGCGCGGCACTCGCCTTGCGCGACGGACATGGAGAGTTCTCGCAGAACAGGCTCTCCCCGCAGGCTGACGCTGACGCGATCAACCTCCAGGGCTGACGCCGCACCCTTCACGGTTCCTCCAGCAGGCTAAGAAGACCCCGGCTGAGCGTGGTCGCGGCGCCAACGACTGCCTCGGTGCGGGATGCGGTACCGATCTCGGTCACCTCATCGGAAACGGTGGTCTCCTCCGCCCAGGTGAGCAGGAGGCTGCTCGCCGCACCCATGACGGCCCCGGCCGCGGCCCGCGCCGCCGCATCGTCGACGCCCGGAACGACGAGCGCCGCGGCGATGGCGCGCTCGGTCTCCTGACCCGCGGTTCGCACGGCGGCTGCCAGCGACGGGGTGAGGGCCGCCAGTCGAACGCGTTCGTAGAACTCCCGGGAGGACATCTCCTCGCGCGCCGACTCCTCACTTATGGCAGCAACGAGGCCTCGCACCGCCCGGGTCAGCGGACGCCATTGCCGCGGCTGGGCGCGCACGGCCGCGGCAATGAGCGGATCGAACAGGTCGTTCACCACCACGGCCTCCTTGGTGGGGAAGTGGCGGAAGAAGGTCATGTGGGAGACCCCGGCGGCCTTGGCGATTGCGGTGACCGGGACGGCGTCGAACCCCTGATCGGCGAACATCCTCAGTGCGGTCCGCCGGAGCAGGTCGGTCGTCGAAGCGCGTGGACTCATGACCAAGATGTTAGTCACTAACGAAATGTTAGTCAATAACGTCTTGTTGGCGGCGCCCGTGTCCGGGCATCCCCAGTGCCGGGAGGGCGGCAGGTACCACAGTCGCGACCCGGTCGGGCATCACAGCCGGTCGGCACCGTCGTCGGTAGCATGAGGCCAGCTCACCCAAACCCCGGGAGGAACCGATGCACGAGCCCATCAAGCTGGTCGACCGCGTCCAGGCCATCAACTGGAACCGCCTGGCCGACGACAAGGACCTCGAGGTCTGGGACCGCCTGACCGGCAACTTCTGGCTGCCCGAGAAGGTGCCGCTGTCCAATGACGTGCAGTCGTGGGCCACCCTCAATGAAGCCGAGAAGAACATGACCACCCGGGTCTTCACCGGCCTGACCCTCCTGGACACCATCCAGGGCACGGTCGGCGCGGTCTCCCTCATCCCCGACGCCCGCACCCCCCACGAGGAGGCGGTGCTGACCAACATCGCCTTCATGGAGTCGGTCCACGCCCGCTCCTACTCCTCGATCTTCTCCACCCTCATCTCGACGGCGGAGATCGACGAGGCCTTCCGCTGGAGCGAGGAGAACGAGAACCTCCAGCGCAAGGCCCGCATCATCCTGGACTACTACCGTGGCGACGACCCCGAGAAGCGCAAGGTCGCCTCCACCATGCTGGAGTCCTTCCTCTTCTACTCCGGCTTCTACGCCCCCATGTACTGGTCCAGCCACGCCAAGCTGACCAACACCGCCGACCTCATCCGCCTCATCATCCGCGACGAGGCCGTCCACGGCTACTACATCGGCTACAAGTACCAGCTCGCCGTGCGCGAGTCCTCGCCCGAGCGCCAGACCGAGCTCAAGGAATACACCTTCGACCTCCTCATGGAGCTCTACGACAACGAGGAGCAGTACACCGAGGACCTCTACGACGAGCTCGGTCTGACCGAGGACGTCAAGAAGTTCCTGCGCTACAACGCCAACAAGGCCCTCATGAACCTGGGGTACGAGGCGCTCTTCCCGGCCGACGCCGTCGACGTCAACCCGGCGATCCTCGCCTCCCTGTCCCCCAATGCCGACGAGAACCACGACTTCTTCTCCGGTTCGGGCTCCTCCTACGTCATGGGTACGGCTGAGGCCACCCAGGATGAGGACTGGGACTTCTGACGGCGCCCCGGCGCATGCGGTAAGGAACTTCCCCGGAGACCTCCAGGACGCCCCCGATTCGTAGCGGACTGCCCGGTAAGCACCGGGACGACGGGTGTGCGCCGCAACCGGGGGAGGTGGGGAGGACTTCCCCAGGTGCGCTCCCCATGGTGGAGAATCCGTGGGCACCGCATAATTTCGGTGTTCGCAGCGCACCAGAAAGGAACTCCCATGCGCTCCACCGTCAAGGTCCTCTCCGTCGCCGCCGCCCTTGCCATGGCTGTTGGACTGTCCGCCTGCGAGGAGCAGGAAGGCCCCCAAACCCCGACCGACGGGGCTACCGCAAGCGCCTCCGCTGATGAAGACGCGGGCTCCTCGTCGGACCCGACTGCGTCCGAGGACGAGAAGGACTCCAAGAAGGACGAGAAGGATGAGAAGGGCAAGAAGGATGAGAAGGACAAGAAGAAGGACTCCAAGGGTGGTGAGACCACCAAGTCCGGCTCCAAGATCCAGGACATCAACACAGTGACCTTCAGAGACGATGAGATCGGTCTCACGCAGACCTGCGACAAGGTGGTCGAGGACTACGCCGCACCGAAGTACAAGCAGGGCAAGAGCGATGAAACCGTCTACCTCCTCCACTGCACGCTTGACTTTGATGGAGATGTCGGCTATAGCTCTGGCGTCGCACACACTACGTCGCTGCAGGACAAGAAGGACTCCTCCCTCAAGGCGGACGAGTACGGATCGCTGCTGGCCAACGACCTGAAGGCCGACGGCCTTGAGACCTTCGACATCGCCGAGGACTCCGGGGTCCCGAGCGTCGAGGGCTGGTTCGCCTTCGTCTCGCTGGGCAAGTCGACCACGCTGAAACCGTTCTCCGATGGCTCCACCAACATCGTCTACGACCGTGGAGAGGGTGAGAACACGCGGACGGGCAAGCACTACGGGCCCTACTCCGACACCCAGGAACTGGTCCTCAAGTAAAACCGATTCCGCTCCCCTCCTCGGCGATGCCATGTTCTCGGGTGACGCCGTCCATCCCCCGCCGCGCCTCACGATCCCACCGGCTCGTGAGGCGCGGTGCTGTGCGAGGCCGCGGTCCGCGACGGCGCGGCCGGCATCCGGCATTCGCCCCTTTCGGTAGCGTGACGCCATGACGACACCCGAGGCGACTCGCCCCCGCCCGACGACGCCGCCCGTCTACCGGGCCGGCCCGTCCAAGATGTCGGAGGTCGATGCACGCTCCTGGAGCATCGACGACGTCCTCGATTCCGTCTTCTTCGCCATCGCCGCCGTCGCCACGCTGTGGCTGGCCTGGCTTCTCATCGGTTCGGGCTGGCACCTCGAACCTGCGCTCGTGGTTAACTCCCTACTGTTCTGGGCGGTGCTGGCCTACCTCGCCCTGCCGCGCCTCCACCAGGTCCTCACCTGGCTCTACGTTCCCGACTACTTCATCGGCCGTACCCGCACCCCCGACGGGCTCCTGGGCGACCCCGTCAACCTCGCCGTCAAGGGCGACGAGGAAGATATCCATGAGGCGATGACGGCCGCCGGCTGGGTGCGCGCCGACCCCATCACCCTGCGCTCCTCGTGGCGCATCGTCATCTCCTCACTGCTGCGGCGCTCCTACCCGGCCGCCCCCGTCTCCAACCTCCTGTTGTTCGGACGCAAGCAGAGCTTCGCCTACCAGAAGGAGGTCGAGGGCAACCCCGCCCAACGCCACCACATCCGCTTCTGGTACTGCCCGCCCGGTTGGGTCCTGCCCGGAGGGGGCCGTGTGGACTGGCTGGCCGCCGCCACCTACGACCGTGCCGTCGGTCTGAGCGCCCTCACCCTCCAGGTCACCCACAAGATCGACGCGGACATCGACATCGAGCGCGACTATGTCGTCGACGACGTCCGCTGGGCCAATGAGGCCGCCGAACTCGAGATCTGGCCGGACTTCTTCACCTCCTACCATGACAAGAACGGGGGAGGCGACCGGGTGGTCACCGACGGCGCTCTCCACGTCCTCGACCTCAACGAGGTGGTGCCCGGGTCCGACTCCGGGCTCTCCCTGCGCCTGGCCCACCTCGCCGATCTCGAGGCCCGGCGGCGGCGCCCCAGCCAGCTCATCATCGCCCTGGTCCTCATCGGGATCATGATCGTCGTCGAGCTCATGCGTGTCACTCGCATCGACGTCACTGACCTTCTGGACGCCACTCCGATCTCCGGCATGAACCAAGGGATGATCGCCGCGGTCATCGCCGTCATCGCCACGGTGTCGGCCGTCCTCACGCTGACCACCGCTGCCCTGGGCGCAGCGGCCTGGCACGGGCATCCGCGCGGCCGTATCGCCCTCATGGCCACCCTCGTCCTGAGCATCCTCACCGACATGGTGCAGGTCTCCAGTCTCGGGGTCCGACAGGCGACCTTCGGCCTGGTCATCACCAGCGCGCTCCAGGTTCTGGCCCTGCTGGCCCTCTCGGCCCGGCAGGTCCACGAGTGGGAGCACGCCCGCAAGGAGGAGCGTCGCGCAGTTCGGGCCGCGGCGCGAACCGGCGGGCGAATCGGTGCGCAGAGCGACACGCGGCCCGACTCTCCCGCCGATAGGGTGGATTCATGAGCGAGTACCTGGCAGGACCGCAGGACGGCAGCGCCGACGGCGGAGGTCCGGCGGGCCGGGCCGGCGGGCGCGTCAGCCACGTCGATGCCTCCCGGCCCGTCGATGGCGAGCGCGAGCACGTGCGCTTCGGCATCCCCTTCAACGGCGTCGTCCCCATCTGGCACGACGACGCCACCATCACCTGGCACCGGCCCGCCGACGGCACCGACCTGTCCAGCGTCCTGGGCATGGGCCTGGTGGAGTCCGAGCCCGGCCCCGCCCAGGCCCCCGCCGGCTGGCAGGAGCAGGTGGAGACCGGCACTCTGACCGACTCAGGCCGGCTCCTGCTGCTCAGGGCCGCGACGCCGTCGGGCCGCCGCGCCATCAACGACCCCGGCGACGGCGCCCCGATCCCCCTCCAGGAGCCGCTGAGCTACGAGCAGGCCATGGAGGGGATCTTCGACGTCGTCAGCTTCGGCATCCACATCGGCCGCATCATGCTGCGCGCCGCCCGCGACGGCGGGATCATCCTGTTCACTCTGCGGGCGCCGCGCGACCCCGAGCCGCACCACATCCTGTCCGTGCCCGCGCAGGTAGACGACCGCGGCGTCATGAGCTTCCACCTGGGCACTCTTCAGGAGATGGAGGGCGGCGCCTGGGATGCCGCCACCCACCAGGACGGCATGGCCCTGCTCGACCTCACCGTCCCCTACGCCGACCTTGTGGCCGAGGCCGGTCCCGACGGCGAGGAGGGGCTCGACGCCGACAGTGTCCTGGAAATGGCCCAGCCTGTCATCCAGTGCATTCTCAAGCCCGGATTCCCCTTCGCCCTGGGCGCCTCCATGCTCCTGCCCCAGGAGGACTGAGCCGGGCCGACGCCGTACTGCGCACTCAGGGCGCCGGCGGGGCGGTTGAGCCGCGTACGATGAGCTCGGTGGGGATGATGATGCTGCGGCTGCGGTCCAGTTCCCCGGAGGCCGCCTGCTCCAATACGAGCCCCACCATCTCTCGGCCGTGCCGCTTGAAATCCTGGCGCACCGTGGTCAGCGGCGGGAAGCTGTACTCGCCCACGGCCAGGCCGTCGAAGCCGACGACCGAGACGTCCTGCGGCACGCGCCTGCCCTGCTCGTGCATGGCCCGGATGAGGCCCAGGGCCAGCTCGTCGTTGGCGCAGAAGACGGCCGTGGCCTCCGGGTCGGCCGACAGGCGCAGACCGGCCTCATAACCCGCTGCGGCCTCCCAGTCGCCGGGTACCGGCTCGGGAACCTCCCGCCCCGCCTCCTGTAGGCAGCGGGTCCAGGTGGCTCTGCGGATGAGGCTGGACTGGGAGTCCTCGGGTCCGCACACGTGGTGGACCGTGCGGTGCCCCAGCCCCAGAAGGTGCCCGACGGCGTCGCGCACCCCGCCGACCTGGTCGGCGCTGGCCGAGGGGTAGTAGTCCACGAGCGTGGAGTCCGAGACCGCCACCGGCATCGAGGGCGGCAGTACCAGCTGCTCGCGCCCGGCCCGCCCGGCCTGCACGACGACAAGCCCATCGATGGCCTGGTGGGAGAGCCGGTAGACGGCCTCGCGCAGGTCGTCGGAGGCGGGGTGCTCCACCTGGACGAGGTTGACGGCGTAGTCGACGGCGGTGGCGGCCTCTAGCACTCCCGCGGTGGTCAGGGCCTCACCGGTGCGTTGGATCTGCTGGGTCAGCACCCCGATCGTCTTGAAGGAGCCGCGGCGCAGGGCCTGGGCTGCGCGGTTGGGGGAGTAGCCCAGTTGGTTCATCGCGCGCAGGACTCGCTCGCGGGTATCGGGCCGGACGTGCTCCGAGCCCGCTGCCACGCGCGAGACCGTCTGGGCTGAGACGCCGGCCAAGCGAGCCACATCGCTCATTGACGGCGCTCCTTCCGCGCCCCGGCGCTGCCCTGGCATGAGGTTAGCAGGGGCGGCAGGAGTACCCGCATCCTGACGATATGGTGACGTTACCATAATGTTTCTCCTCAGTGTTTGGTGGAGTCCAGATTGGGTCGATAGATCTGCCTCACTAGAGCGGGGCTCGTCTACTATGTTAACGTCAACATAAAGACGTTGCACTGCTGCGCGTCCCCCGTTCCCGTCCACACCTGAGGGAGCCGAACAATGATCGTTCCTAGATACTTCGAGGACCTCGGTGTCCTCCACGAGCACACGCTTCCGCCGCGCGCCTACTACGTGCCCGCATCCCGTCCTATCGCCACCAGCCCCTGGAGGCGGGAGGACTCCGACCGCTTCCATCTGCTCAGTGGCGAGTGGGCCTTCCGCTACCTGCCCAGCATCCACGAGCTGACCGAGGCCTTCTGGGAGCAGGAAGCCCCCGAGAGCGCCGGCGACGACCAAGACCCCGATTCCGCCCGCGTCCCGGAGGGCTTCACCCGGATCCAGGTGCCTAGCACCTGGCAGCACCTGGGTTACGACCACCATCAGTACACCAACGTGCGCTACCCCATCCCCTTCGATCCGCCCCACGTCCCCCAGGACAACCCCTGCGGCGCCTACATCCGCGACTTCGAGTACACCCCGGACGCCGCCGCCCCCAGCACCTACCTGACCTTCGAGGGTGTGGACTCCTGCTTCTACGTGTGGCTCAACGGCACCTATGTCGGCTACAGCCAGGTCTCCCACGCCTCCGCCGAGTTCGACGTCACCGAGCTCGTCCGCCCCGGTGCCAACCGCCTGGCGGTCTTGGTCCTCAAGTGGTGCGACGGCACCTACCTGGAGGACCAGGACAAGTTCCGCACCAGCGGCATCTTCCGCGACGTCTACCTCCTGAGCCGCCCCGCCGCCGTCCTGTTCGATTACGCCACCACCACCTCGCTCGGTCCGGTGGTCGGCACCGGCTTCGACGCCGGTCCGGGCACCGCCCTGGTCAAGATCCAGGGCGCCTACCGGGGCGGGGCCGTACCCACCTGCGTCGAGCTCGTGGACCACGGCGGCACGGTCGTGGCTGCCGGCGACCTGGAACCCTTCGCCGGCGACGACGGCTACACCCACCGGGTCCGCCTGACCCTTGACGCCCCCTACCTGTGGAGCGCCGAGAACCCCTACCTCTACACCCTGGTCATCACCACCCCCGACGAGGTCATCACCGACCGGGTCGGCATCCGCGAGATCGAGACGAGTGACGCCGTCGTCCGCCTCAACGGCCGGCCCATCACCCTGCGGGGCGTCAACCGGCACGACTCCGACCCGACCACCGGGCCCGTCGTCGACCTGGAGCACATGCAGTGGGACCTGCGCCTGATGAAGGAGCACAACATCAACGCGGTGCGCAGCTCCCACTACCCCAACGACCCGCGCTTCTACCAGCTGTGCGACGAGCACGGCTTCTACGTCATGTCCGAGGCCGACAACGAGAGCCACGGTACCCAGAGCCGCTTCCTGGCCGACCCCTCCTGGGACAACCAGGTCGAGCACTGGAACGAGCCCATCGCCGACAACCCCGAGTGGACCGAGGCCACCGTCGACCGCATGAAACTGTGCGTCCACCGCGAGAAGAACCGCCCCAGCGTCATCTCCTGGTCCGCAGGAAACGAGTGCTCCTACGGCTGCACCCTCGAAGCGGCCCTCATGTGGGCCAAGGACTTCGACCCCACGCGGCTGACCCACTACGAGAGCTCCTACTACCGCGACTCCAAGCGCCGCTACGACTACTCCTGCATCGACCTGTACAGCCGCATGTACCCGGCCATCGAGGAGATCCGCCACTACCTGGACTCCGACCCGGACAAGCCCTTCATCCTCGTGGAGTACTGCCACGCCATGGGCAACGGGCCCGGCGACCTCGAGGACTACTGGGAGATCATCCGGGCAGACGAGCGCATGTGCGGCGGCTTCGTGTGGGAATGGTGCGACCATGCGGTGACCGCCGGAACCAGTGACGACGGCCGGCCGATCCACCTCTACGGCGGCGACCACGACGAGGCCGTCCACGACGGCAACTTCTGCGTCGACGGCCTCGTCTCGCCCGACCGCGTCCCCCACCCCGGCCTGGCCGAGCTCAAGAACGTCCAGCGCCCCGCCCGCGTCCTCGAGTACGACCAGGACGAGGGCCTGCTGACTATCCACAACGACCTCGACCACACCGACCTGTCCCAGTACCTGCGCATCTCCTACGAGGTGCGGTGCGACGGCGTCGTCGTGGACCGCCAGGACCTCGACCTTCTCGAGCCCGTCCCGCCGCACACGAGCGTCATGCTGCGCTGCGAACCGAGCGTTCCGCCCACCGGACGCTGCCACCTGCTGGTCACCTACCGGCTCGCCCGCCCCGACTCGCTGCTGGCAGCCGGGCACATCCTGGGCTTTGACGAGATCCCGCTGCGCAACGCCGACAGGCGCCACCGGTGGGTCGCGGCGCTCGCCGGCCGCCCCATCGGGGAGACCCGCCTGCCGGTCAAGCGCGAGGGCACCCGGGTCGAGGTCGAGGCCGCGGGCCTGCGCTGCGCCATCGACACGCGCACCGGCCTGCCCGTGTCCCTGGCCGCGGAGGGCCGCGAGCTCCTAGACCGCCCGGTCGAGCTCAACATCTGGCGGGCGCCCACCGACAACGACCGCCACGTGCGCCTGGAATGGGAGCGTGCCCACTACCACCAGGCCGCGGCCCGCGCCTACGGTGTCGACGTCGACGAGGAGCCCGGTCGCGTCACCATCAGCGCCGACGTCGGCCTCGTGGCGCCCTCGGTCCAGCCCGCCCTGCGCGGACGACTCATCTGGACCCTCACCGACGACGGCGTCCTGAGCCTGAGCCTGCGACTGCGCCGGACGCTGGGCTTCCCCAGCCTGCCGCGCCTGGGACTGCGCCTCTTCCTGCCCGAGGTCATGAACCAGGTCGACTACTACGGCCTGGGCCCGCAGGAGAGTTACATCGACAAGCATCGCGCCAGCCACCACGGGGCCTTCAGTGCCGACGTCGTCGATCTCCACGAGGACTACATCCGGCCCCAGGAGAACGGCAGCCACGCCGACTGCAACAAGGTGATCGTCTCCGGGGACGGCCTGAGCCTGGCCGTCGTCGGGCCGACTCCCTTCTCCTTCAACGCCTCCCGCTACACGCAGGAGGAGCTGGCCGCGCGGCGCCGCAACACCGATCTGACGCCGTCGGGCAGCACGGTCCTGTGCTTGGACGCTGCGATGGCCGGCATCGGATCCAACAGCTGCGGGCCCGCCCTGCGGCCCCGCTACCAGGTCGACGGCCAGGAGCTGGGGATGGAGCTCCATCTCCTGCTCAACACCCTTACCCACACCAATACTCACAATGAGGTGAAACCATGAGCAGCGAGTCTGCCGGTAAGAAGGCCGGCGCCCCCACCGCAGGAATCGGGCTCGAAGCGGCCAGCGAGAGAAAGTACCTGAAGTGGTACAACAAGGTGGGCTACGGCTCGGGCGACGTGGCCGGCAACGTCGTCTATGTGCTCTTGTCCGCCTTCGTCATGATCTACCTGACGGACAGCGCCGGGCTCAACGCGGGCGTCGTCGGCACGCTCATGATGTTCTCCCGACTCTTCGACGGCTTCTCCGACATCATCTTCGGGGCGCTGCTGGACCGCACCAACACGCGGATGGGTAAGGCCCGCCCGTGGATGCTGTGGGGGTTCGTGGGCTGTGCCGCCATGCTCATCGCGATCTTCGCGATCCCCACGAGCCTGGGGGATACCGCCAAGTACGCCTGGTTCTTCATCGCCTACACGCTGCTCAATGCCGTCTTCTTCACGGCCAATAACATCGCCTACTCCTCGTTGACCGCGCTCATCACCCGCAATGGCTCCGAGCGCGTGCAGATGGGCTCCATCCGCTTCATGTTCGCCTTCGGGACGAACCTGCTCATCCAGAGCGCCACCGTGGGCGGTGTGGCCCTGTTCGGCGGCGGCGCCGTCGGCTGGCGGACGATGGCGATCATCTACGCGCTACTCGGCCTGGCGGTCAACACGCTCTCAGTGCTCTCGGTCAAGGAGCTGCCGCCCGAGGAGCTCGAGGGTGAGGAGGAGCCCCAGGAGGACAAGCTCTCGGTGGCGGAGTCGGCCAAGATGCTGGTGTCCAACAAGTACTACCTCATCATCCTTATCGTCTTCCTGCTCACCCAGATCTTCACGGCCATGCTCAACATGGGCATCTACTTCATGAAGTACGTCCTGGGGGACGAGGACCTGCTGAAGACTTTCTCCTGGGCCATCAACATCCCGCTCATGATCGGGCTCCTCATTACGCCGCTGGTGGTGCGCCGCTTCGGGGGCATGTACCGGATCAACGTCGTCGGCTATATCATCGCGACCCTTGGGCGGCTCGGGGTGCTCGTGGCCGCTTACATGAACAGCCTCCCGCTCATGCTGATCCTCTCCGGAATCGCGGCCCTGGGCATGAGCTCGCTGCAGGGCACGCTCAACGCCCTCATCGCCGAGGCCTCGGAGCACACCTGGCTGCGCACCGGTAAGCGCATTGACGGGCTCATGTTCTCCTGCACGTCGCTCGGCGTGAAGGTGGGCGGCGGCCTCGGCACGGCTCTCTCCGGCTGGCTGTTGGCCGCCTCCGGGTACGACGGGGACCTCAAGGTCCAGCCGGAGTCCGCCATCCAGATGATCTACATCATGTACGTGTGGTTGCCGCTCGTGGCTAACGCGCTCATCCTCTTCCTGCTCACGCGGCTCGACGTCGAGAAGGTCAACACCCGACTCAAGGAGGAGGCTGACGCGCGGGCTGAGATGGAGGCCGGCGGGGAAGCCGGGGGCGCCGTCGCCAGTGAGGGCGGCGTTGATGACCTCGACACCGTCGAGAGCCTGGGTACCGCGGCCGGCATCGAGGAGGACGACGGCTCGGTGAGCTGAGGCTGTGCGAGCCGCTTGACTCAAGGGTGGGGGCGAGACGGGGGGCGAAGCGGACGGTGACGCCATTGCCCTCATCCGTGTTCCGGGGGCGGTGTGCAGGCTGGTTCCACCTGCCTGCACACCGCCCTTTCCCGACGGCGTCAAGCAGGACGTTGGCGTCGATGATCACCGGGTGCCTTCGGCATTGGATTGATCGAGTAGTTCAAGAGTACTGGCGATATCGGTGACATCGATTTTCAGTCCGACGTCGGCCGTCCGCTGCTAGAAGTGCGCGGGTGTCTTCTTCTGGGCCAATCCCGCGCGTGCGAGCTCGTTGACGGCCTCACCCAGGCCAATGTGGTGCTTGCGGCGCAGGTGCTTTGCCGCAGCCGCGACCTCAGGGTCGAGACGCATCGTTGTCCTCATGGCGTCATTGTTGCACCGTAGGTTTAGCCGATATGCGTCACTGATGCGCTTCGGGCGCAGGGGGATATCTTCTGCTGGTGCGGCCACCCGCTGTCTTTCGTCGTCGAGGATGTGCTTCCTGCTTGAGGACGTACTTTCCGTTCGGGAACTGCGTTTTCTCGCAGAATACTGGGATCTGCCCGTAGTCGTTTGCGGGAAATCGCAGTCCTGGCGGCAAAAGTACGTTCTCGATCGGTATCGAATGCGGGTGGTTGTGTGTGAGGGCAAGTGTGCAGGTCGGGTGATTGAAGTCTGTGGCGCTGTGAGTGCGAGTTCGGCCGCGAAGGTGCGGTGCCGGACGGTCGCCGGCTCCCGGCTGGGTGAACGTGCAGGTCAGCCCATAGGTAATGCTGACCGTCACGATCGGCAAAACCTGGGTGCGCCCGATACGGATGCGACAAACGTGAGGTCTTGGTGATCAGATCACCATAGGCTAGCCTTGCCTTGCTTATTGCGATCCGAGACGAATTCATGACATGGAGGCTGAGTGTTTCTCGCCAACCTGCTGATCGCCCTACGGGAGGGTTTAGAGGCGGCTCTTGTCGTCAGCATCATCGTTGCCTACCTGGTCAAGGCCGACCGCCGTGACGCTCTGCCCAAGCTGTGGATTGGCGTCGGACTGGCCGCCCTCCTACCTCTGGCCACCGGAGCCATCCTGACCTGGGGGCCCAAGACCCTCACCTTCCAGGCCCAGGAGATTCTCGGCGGCACCCTGTCCTTCGTTGCTGTCGGCCTGGTGACCTGGATGATCTTCTGGATGGGCAAGAACGCCCGTGAGCTCAAGGGTGACCTGGAGGGATCACTGTCCAGGACCCTCGCCGAGGGCGGCTCCGGCTGGGGTGTTGTCTGGATCGCCGTCGTCGCCGTCGGGCGCGAGGGCGTCGAGACGGCCCTGTTCATCTGGGCCACCGTGCGCTCCAGCATCGAAAGCTCCACCATGCAGACGACGGCGGGCGTCGTCACCGGCCTCGCCCTGGCCATCGTGCTGGGTGTCCTCATCTACCAGGGCGCGGTGCGCATCAATTTCCGCATCTTTTTCGCTGCCACCGGGTACTTCCTCGTCGTCGTCGCCGCCGGCATCGTCGCCTATGGCGTCGGCGATCTCCAGGAGGCCAGTGTCCTTCCCGGCATCATGAGCCACGCCTGGGATCTGTCCGCCCACCTGCCGGGCAGCACCTCGCCCCTCTACTGGCTCTATGTGCTGCTCCAGGCCATGTTCCAACTCAACCTCCAGCCCACCGTGCTGCAGGTAGTGGGCTGGTGCCTCTACATCATGCCGGTCCTGGTACTGCTCACCCTTCAGATCCGGGGACCGCGGCCCTCGCCGAGCCAGGAAATCGCCGCTGACGAGACCCATGAGAGCACCGATGACGTCAGCGACGCCACGTCCGACGTCGATACGAGCAAGGTCTCCTGACCGTCATAAGACCCTCATCCACCACCGCCTCCTCACAAAGGAAAGACAGATGCCGATCATCAAGCGACGCAAAGTGCTCACCCTGCTCCCTCTGACCGCCATGGGCCTGGGCCTGGCCGCCTGCGCCGACAACCCCAAGAACGCCAAGGGCGGTGCCTCGGGATCTGGCAACGCCCAGGAGATCACGGTGACCCTCACCGATGATTCCTGCCAGTTGTCCTCCACCTCCTTCCCCTCGGGCGTCGTCACCTTCACCATCACCAACTCCGGCTCGGCGCCCAACGAGCTGGAGATCCTCACTGAGGACAAGCTCCAGATCATCTCCGAGCAGGAGAACATCGGCCCCGGCACCACCGCGAAGCTCACCACCTCCCTCAAGGAGGGCACTTACTACGCCGCCTGCAAGCCGAACATGGTCGGCGAGCTCAAGGGTGTCACCCAGCTGACGATCACCAAGGGCGCCGCCGTCGACGTCAGCGCCGACGAGGCCAAGGCGCGCGAGGCCGCCGTCACCAACTACACCGCCTACGTGCGCGACCAGACCGGCCAGCTCCTCACCGCCACCCAGAGCTTCGTCACCGCCTACACCTCCGGCGACACCGCCACCGCCCAGAGCCTCTACCCGCTGGCACGTCAGTACTACGAGCGCATCGAGCCCACCGCCGAGTCCTTCGGGATCAAGGAGGCCGGAGACCTTGACGCCTCCCTGGACACCCGCGTCCAGGACCTCGCCTCCGGCGCCGGTAAGGCTGTCACCGACAAGGAGGTCATCGATGGCTGGACCGGATGGCACCGCATCGAGGCCGACCTGTGGGTCCAGGACCCCGCCAGCCCCTTTAAGTTCACCGACGACGCAGCCCGCCAGAAGGTCGCCGACCAGCTCAACGCCGACACCAAGTCCCTCTACGACCTCGTCTACGGCAACATCAACGGCACCGGCGGCAAGAAGTTCGAGCTCGAGCTCGAGGACGTCGCCAACGGCGCCGCCACCCTCCTCGAAGAGGTCGCCACCACCAAGATCGTCGGTGAGGAGGAGACCTTCTCCCATACCGACCTCTACGACTTCCAGGCCAACGTCGAGGGCGCCAAGGTCGCCTACGGCAACGTCGAGGACCTCATGAAGAAGAAGGACTCCAAGCTCGCCGAGAAGATCACCACCCAGTTCAAGGCGGTCGAGGACCTCGTTGCTGCTCAGGCAAGCGGTCAGACGGCCGACGGCCAGAAGACCTACGTGGACTACTCCACCATCGCCTCGGTCCAGAAGGACGCCGGCGAGACCCCGGACAAGAACTCCTACACCGACGTGCAGCGCAAGTTTTCCGACGCCGTCAACGCCCTGAGCGAGTCCCTGTCACAGGTCGCCGGAACCATCCTCTGAGCGCCGTCGTCGTCACCCCCGGAAGGAGCAGACAGTGAATGGCAAGCCGGCTGACGAGTCGGATGAGACCCAGGTCGCGGCCGACGCGACCGGCCCGGAGGCATCACAGGCGTACGAGGAGTCGGGAGCCCCGACGTCGGAAAACCCGGGCGGTGGCTCGGAGGCATCCGGTGCTTCGGGAGATCCCGAGACCCCCGGCGCCCCTGAGAAGCTCGGAAAATCGGACGAATCCAACAAGCCCGACAAGCCCGGTGTCAAGGGCACGAGCCGCCGCGCCATGTTCACCGGTGCGGGCCTGGGGGCTGCGCTCGCGGGCCTGGCCGGTGTCGCTGGTGGGCGCGCCTGGGAGGCCTCCCGGCGACCCGAGGAGGCCATCCTCACGACCTACCCCTTCCGCGGTGACCACCAGGCGGGGATCACTACCCCCGCTCAGGACAACATGTTCACCGCGGCCTTCGACGTCTCCACCACCGACGTCGAGGAGCTCAAGACCCTCCTGGCCGACTGGGCCGTGGCCGCCGAGCAGATGACCGCCGGCGAGCTCATCGGCGGCCAGCCCCGTTCCAACAAGCAGCTGCCGCCCAAGGACACCGGTGAGGCCTGGGGCTACAAGCCCAACGGCCTGACCATCACCTTCGGTGTGGGCAAGGGCCTGTTCGTCGACGCCGAGGGCAACGACCGCTTCGGACTAGCCGCCAAGATGCCGGCCATCCTCAAGGAGGGCATGCCCTCCTTCTCCGGCGACCAGCTCCACGCCGCCCAGTCCGACGGCGACCTGCTCGTCCAGGCATGCTCCAACGACGCCCAGGTCTGCGTCCACGCGATCCGCAACCTCACCCGTATCGCCTTCGGGACCGCCACCCTGCGGTGGAGCCAGGTCGGCTACGGGCGGACGTCGTCGACCTCCGTGGACCAGGAGACCCCGCGCAACCTGTTCGGCTTCAAGGACGGCACCAACAATATCAAGGCCGAGGATCCCGCCGATCAGCTCAACGAGCACCTGTGGGTCCAGCCCGGTGACGATGCCGCGGCGTCCTGGATGACCGGCGGCACCTACTACGTGGCGCGGCGTATCCGCATGCTTGCCGAGGTATGGGATCGCCTGCGGCTCATCGAGCAGGAGCAGACCATGGGACGCGACAAGCGCTACGGGGCGCCGCTGAGCATCGCCAACCCCACGAAGTCCTCCGAGGAGTTCACGGCCGTGGACTACGCGGCCAAGGACGACAAGGGCGAGAGTCTTGTGCCGGCCGACGCGCATATCGCCGTCGTCTCACCAGAGCAGAACAAGGGGCGCCGGATGCTACGCCGCGGCTACAACTACACCGACGGCTCCGACTCCCTGGGGCTGCTGCAGACCGGGCTGTTTTTCATCGCCTTCGTGCGCGATCCGCGCACGAACTTCTACCCGATCCTGGACCGCATGACCAAGAGCGACGCCCTCCAGGAGTACCTCAAGCACGAGGCCTCGGCCCTGTTCGCGATCCCGCCGGGCATCAAGAAGGGCGACACCATGGTGGCCGCCTCGCTCTTCAGCTGAAGTTGAGGCGAGCGCGGTTCGGGCTGCTCCGCTGATGCGTTGGTGACTGCGGCTCGCATCGAGGACGTACTTTCCGTTGGGGAACTGCGTTTTCCCGCAGAATACTGGGATCTGCCCGTAGTCGTTTGCGGGAAATCGCAGTCCTGGCGGCAAAAGTACGTTCTTGATGGTTAAGCGGGTCGTGCAATGCGAACGGTGGGTGGGCATGATGGGCCCATGCGCGACCTGAATGACCTCACCCGTCCCACCGTCCCCTCCAGTGCCATCCAGGAGCGCATGGCCGCCGAGACCGAGGAGCGCCGCGGCGTCGTCGGCCCACCGACGGCCCTGCCCGACGACGCCGGCGCCCCCTCCGACCTGCGCGCCGCCCTGGGCGAGGCCGT
>NZ_JH470349.1:407909-408985 GCF_000239715.1 Actinomyces sp. oral taxon 849 str. F0330
TGGCCCCGCAGATCGTTGAGCTCTCCCATGACATCCACGACCACCCCGAGACCGGTTTCGAGGAACACCACGCCGTGGCCACGGTCGCCGCACTCCTGCGTCGCCACGGCATCGAGCCCGAGGTCGGCGTCTACGGCATGGACACCGCCCTGCGCGCGGAGGTCTCCGGCTCCCCAGTGCAGGCAGGTGTCTCCGGTCGGTCGGCCGGCACCATCGCGATCCTCGCCGAGTACGATGCTCTCCCCGGTATCGGCCACGGATGCGGCCACAACGTCATGTGCGCTAACTCTGTGGGCGCCTTCCTCGCCCTGGCCGCCTTGGCCCGTTCCCGCCCCGGCGCCCTGCCCGGTCGCGTCGTCCTGCAGACCACGCCCGCCGAGGAGAACTCGACCGCCAAGGAGATCCTCTCCGTGCGCGGCATGCTCGACGGTGTCGACGCCGCCATCCAGACCCACTCCTACGCCCACGACGTCACCCACCAGACTTGGCTCGGGGTGCGCCGCCTGGAGGTCGTCTTCCACGGCGTGCCGGCCCACGCCGCCTCCCAGCCCTTCATGGGCCGCAATGCCCTGGACGCCGCTACCCTGGCCCTGACCGGCATCGGCCTGCTGCGCCAGCAGATGCTCCCCATGGACCGCCTCCACGCCATCATCACCGACGGCGGCCAGGTCCCCAACATCATCCCCGAACGCACCGAGCTGTCCATCATGGTGCGCTCCAAGTACCTCGAGACCCTCAAGGAGATCACCGAGCGGGTCGAGGAGGTCCTCCACGGCGCCGCCCTCATGACCGGAACCGGCGTCGAGATCCTTACCTCGGAGTACTGCAATGAGGTCCCCGTCCGGGACAACGGCCCCCTGCTCACCTCCTGGGTGCGCTCCCAGCGCGAGCGCGGCCGCGACCCCCTGGCCCCCGGGGTCCTGCCCGAGACGATCGCCGCCGGCACCGACTTCGGCAACGTCTCCCAGCGCGTGCCCGGCATCCACCCGCTCATCAAAGTCACCGATCGGCCCGACGTCGCCCTCCACACCCGCGCCATGACCGAGGCCGCCGGCGGCCCCACCGGGGACGCGGCC
>NZ_JH470349.1:409441-413870 GCF_000239715.1 Actinomyces sp. oral taxon 849 str. F0330
GGCCAGGCGCGCCTGCATAGTGCCGGGCTCGGAGATGCTCGTCTCGAGCCAGACGGGCCTGGCGTAGCCCGCCTCGCGCAGCTCGCGCTCCAACAGGTCCCGCACCGCGGCGGTGGCGCGCGGCTTGGAAGGATTGACGACGACGCAGGCCAGCGGCTGCCCGGTGCGCGTCGTCGCCCGGGCCCCGCCGTCGGTGAAGCCGGTCATAGGGGCAGGTTAACCGTCCGCGCGGCCCCGGTCACTGTCACCGGAGCCGCGCGGAGGTCATCGAGGGAGGCCGGGCGGATCCGGGGCGTGGTCCGGGCTATGGCCCGGCGCCGACTTTCCGCCCGTGCCCTCGCCCCGACTCAGGTCCTGATCGGGGTGACGGGTAGGCCGGCCTGGCTCACCAGGCGTGAGATGAGGGCGGCCAGTTGGGCGAAGTCGGCGCCGCGGGAGGAGGAGATCCGGTGGACCAGGCCCATGTGGCGCACCGGCGCCTCGTCGGCGAAACGGGCGACGCCGTACTCCGAGGAGGGGGCCAGCAGCTGGAGCGCCCCCTCGGGAATGATCGTCACGCCGGAGCCGTGTGCGACCATGCGGGTCACCGTCGACAGGGTGGTGGCCACCGCGACCGGGGGCCGGGTGCCGTAGCGCTGGCACAGGGCCAGGGTCTGGTCGCGCAGGCAGTTGCCCTCGTCGAGTAGGAGGAGGGGCTGGTCATCGAGCTCGGTGGGGTTGACGTCCCGGCGCCCCGCCCAGGGGTGGTCGGCGGCGGTGAGGACGACGAGCTGCTCGTCGAACATCGGGATCGCGGTGGTGCGCTGGAGGTCGTCCTCCAGGGCGATGATGGCGGCGTCCAGACGCCCCTGGGCGAGTTGGTCGAGGTTGTCCCCGGTGACCATCTCGCGCAGATCCAGCTCCATCTGGGGCAGGGCCTCGCGCAGACCGTCGATGAGAATGGGGGCCAAGTAGGGCGCGATGGTGGGGATGATGCCCAGACGCATCGTGCCGCTCAAGGCGGCCCCCTGGCTGGAGGCGGCCTCGTTGAAGGCCTCGGCGGCCAGGACGGCGTCGCGGGCGAAGGGCAGGAGGGCCTCGCCCAGGGAGGTCACCAGCACGCGGCGGGTGGTGCGCTCCACCAGCTCGCCGCCAACGCGCTTCTCCAGGGCGGTGATGGCCTGCGACAGGCTGGGCTGACTGACGCCGAGCGCAGTGGCGGCCTCGCCGAAGTGCTGGTGGTCGCACAGGGCTACGAAGGCCCGTAACTGCGAGAAGGACGGAGATGATGAGATCGGCATGAGTTGTGGTCCTGTGGTCGGGGCCCGCACCAACGCGATCGGCGAGCCTGATATGACGAAGTGACAGAAAGTCGAAGACAGACGAATGGCCGGGAGAAGCGGGGAGAATGGTGTGGGATCCGGCGTGGGCGGGCCTCCAACATGGCGGCCCGAGAACGCCGTCGGGAACTATAGGGTACACCGATTGAAATGGATTGTATTCACAGGTGGATTACGTTGGTAGAGGGAAGTAGGTCACGTTCGCGCTCGAGGGGTGGTGTGTGCGGGGGCGAACGTGTATGGCTCGCACGCGCGCCATCCACCCCCGGCCTTCCGGTTAATTCTTGGCTTTCGGGCCCGCGAGTCCGCCTTGTCGGCGGTGCGGATCCGACGGCGATTCGGGTCGATCCGACTCGAGTGTCGGGTCCGTCACTGGTTGGTGACCACCTCGCGTGCGGCCCGATGTCGCCCGGAAAGTGATCCGAGTGCGGCCTCGGGTGCGGTCCTGACTACACTCAGGGTCATGATCGACCTGCGTGCGCTTCGTGAGAACCCCGAGCCCTTCCGCGCCAGCCAGCGAGCCCGCGGCGCCGACGTCGATCTCGTTGACCGCGTCATTGCCGCCGACGAGACCCGCCGTCAGGCGCTGGCCGCCTTCGAGAACCTCCGCGCCGAGCAGAAGGCCGTCTCCCGGTCCGTCGGGAAAGCATCGCCTGAGGAGCGCCCGGCGATTCTCGCCAGTGCCAAGGAACTGGCCGAGCAGGTCAAGGCCGCCGAGGCCGCCTCCTCGGCGGCGGCCGTTGAGCTCGACGCCCTGGCCCGCCAGTTCGCCAACCTCATCGAGGGAGCGCCGTCGGGCGGCGAGGAGGACTACGTCGTCCTGCGCCACGAGGGCGGCGAGCCCCGGGACTTCACCGCCGAGGGCTTCGAGCCCGCCGACCACCTGGCGATCGGCGAGGGCCTGGACATCATCGACACCCGCCGCGGCGCCAAGGTCTCCGGCGCCCGCTTCTACTATCTCAAGGGCTGGGGCATGCGCCTGGAGCTGGCCCTCATGACGGCTGCCCTGGACGCCGCCGTCGCCCACGGATTCACCCCGATGACCACCCCCACCCTCGTGACTCCGCAGGTCATGGGTGGTACCGGGTTCCTGGGCGCCCACAGCGACGAGATCTACTATCTGCCCGCCGATGACCTCTACCTCACCGGCACCTCCGAGGTGGCCCTGGCCGGCTACCACGCCGACGAGATCCTCGACCTCACCGCCGGGCCCAAGCGCTACATGGGCTGGTCCACCTGCTACCGGCGCGAGGCCGGCGCCGCCGGCAAGGACACCCGCGGCATCATCCGCGTCCACCAGTTCAACAAGGCCGAGATGTTCTCCTACTGCCGCCCCGAGGCCGCCGAGGCCGAGCACGCCCGGCTCCTGGCCATGGAGGAGGAGATGCTGGCCCTGGTCGAGCTGCCCTACCGGGTCATCGACACCGCCGCCGGGGACCTGGGATCCTCGGCCGCCCGCAAGTTCGACTGCGAGGCCTGGCTGCCCACCCAGCAGCGCTGGATGGAGGTCACCTCCACCTCCAACTGCACCACCTACCAGGCCCGCCGCCTGGCCGTGCGCGAGCGCCGCGAGAGCGGCACGAGCCCCGTGGCCACCCTCAACGGAACCCTGGCCACCACCCGCTGGATGGTCGCCATCCTGGAGAACCACCAGCAGGCCGATGGCTCGGTGCGCGTGCCCGCGGGCCTGCGCCCCTACCTGGGCGGCCTGGAGGCCATCGAGCCCGTCGGCGCCACCGCCTGAGGCCGGCTGCGCATGAGCCCCACACCATCCGCCCCCTTGCCGTCGACGCCGTCGGAACCTTCGCCGGGAACCGCCGGTGCGGGCAACACGGCCGACGCCGCGGGCGGCCCCAGCGCCGTCGAGCCCACGGCCAACGGCCCGGCCGTCAACCCCGACACCGGGATCGCCCCGGGTGGTCAACCGCTGACCCGCCTGGGCGGCTCGGCTGAGTACATCGGGCATCGCGGCGACCCCGAGAGCACCGCCAAGACCACCGGCTCCGCCGGGGGAACCGGCGGGCGCATGCTGCGCCGTCGGGCTCTGGACCACGAGGAGTACCACGCCCTGGTCCAGGACCGGATGCGGGACCTCGACGCCCTGGAGGCCTCCGGCGGGGCCCGGCTCGCGCCCGGTCGAGGGCTCGTCGTCGCCCTCGACGTCGACGGCACCATCCTCGACATGGACGGGCGCGTCTCGGAGCGGGTCATGGCCTCCATCGCCCGCCTGCGCGCCCACGAGGTGCCCGTGGTCATCTCCACCGGGCGCGGGATCGCCGCCGCCATGCCGGTGGTGCGTCACCTGGGGCTGAGCTCGGGCTGGATGGTGTGCGCCAACGGCGCCCTGACCCTGCGGCTCGACCCAGACGCCCCCGGCGGCTACGAGGTGGTCGACTCGCGCACCTTCGACCCGCGCCCCGCCATCGAGACCCTGCTCGCCGCCGTGCCCGACGGGATCATCGCCGTGGAGGACCTTGGCGTCGGGTTCAAGGTCTCCCGGCTCTTCCCCGACGGCGAGCTCATCGAGGACCAGCAGGTCGTCTCCTTCGACGAGCTCGTCTCCCAGCCCGTCACCCGCGTGGTCCTGCGGGCCCCGGGCATGTCGGTGGAGCGCTTCTCCGAGATCGTGGCCGACTCCGGGCTGCACTCGGTGGAGTACGCCATCGGCTGGACGGCCTGGCTCGACGTCGCCCCCGAAGGCGTCACCAAGGCCTCCGCCCTCGAGGCGCTCATCTCCCGCCTGGGCGTCGACTCCGCCCGCACCCTCGCGGTCGGGGACGGCTCCAACGACGTCGAGATGATCGAGTGGGCCGGGGCCGGAGTCGTCATGGGTAGTGCGCCCCAGTGGGTGCGCGACCGCGGCGATATCCTGACCGAGCCCGTGTGGCGGGACGGCTGCGCCGCCGTCCTGGACGCCGTCATCGAACGAGTAAGGCACCCCTGATGCGACAGTCCCCTCTCCCTATCTCCCATCACAACTCCATCGGCCCCATCAACGACGTCACCGCCGCGGGCACCGGTCTGCCCGGCGGGGCCGCCCCGGGCCGACGACGTTCAACCGGCAGACGGCGGCGCTGCGGCCGTCTTCTCGCGGCCGCCAGCGCCTTGAC